>PLWX01000288.1 GCA_003151155.1 Acidobacteriaceae bacterium | reverse complement strand
GAGCTAGTCGGGCACGTGCCTGATCTTCATCAACCAGATCCGCGAGTAGATCGGCGTGATGTTCGGCAATCCCGAGACCACCACCGGTGGACGTGCTCTGAAGTTCTACTCCTCCGTCCGCGTCGATATTCGCCGCATTGCCGCGATCAAAGACGGCGACGTGGTGATTGGGTCTCGGACCAAGGTGAAGGTCGTGAAGAACAAGGTGGCTGCGCCCTTCCGCGAGGCCGAATTCGATATCGTCTACGGCGAGGGGATCTCTCGCGAAGGCGATATGCTCGACATCGCGACCGAAGCCAACATCGTGGAGAAGTCGGGTTCGTGGTTCAGCTACAAGGGCGAACGCATCGGCCAGGGCCGCGAGAACGTGAAGCAGTTCCTTAAGGACAACAAGGACATCGCCGCGCGGATGGAGATCGAAGTCCGCAAACACGTTGGCCTGGTGAAAGAGCCGGCGCCACAAGCTGCTTCCGCAGCGGCCGGGGCTGGGCCGGTGCCTGTAAATGGACATGGAGAGAAGCCGGTACTGGCGAAGCGGTAGAAATTCATTAAAGTGTTAAAGAGGGCGTCGGAAATTTCCGGCGCCTTTTTCTTGTTCGGGAAAATCCTTACCGAAGGGTCTGTGGATTTCCGGTTACACTGGAATTCGGCGAGGGAACATGGCGACTCCGAAATACAAACGAATACTTCTGAAGTTGTCGGGCGAGGCGTTGGCGCAGGGCGCGCAGGGATTCGGTGTGGATAACACGCGGGTGCACGAGATCGCGGCGGAGATCGCCGAGGTGCATCGCATGGGCGTGGAGATCGGCATCGTCGTCGGCGGCGGGAACTTCTTCCGCGGCGTGGCCGAGCAGGCCAAGGACATGGACCGCGTATCAGCCGATCACATGGGCATGCTGGCGACGGTGATGAATGCGCTGGCCGTCCAGGACGCGATGGAGAAGCAGGGGGTGCAGTCGCGGGTGATGTCGGCGATCGAAATCTTCCAGGTGGCCGAGCCGTTCATCCGGCGCCGCGCGATCCGTCACCTCGAGAAAGGCCGCGTAGTGATCTTTGCGGCCGGCACCGGAAACCCGTACTTCTCAACCGATACCGCGGCATCCCTCAGGGCGGCGGAGATCAAGGCCGACCTGATCATGAAGGCGACCAAGGTTAACGGCATCTACGACGCCGATCCGAACAAAGACGCGAACGCCACCATGTTCGAGACGATCAGCTACATGGACATCCTGAAGAAGGGGCTGCGCGTGATGGATGCAACCGCAATCAGCCTCTGCCACGAAAATCACCTGCCAATCGTGATCTTTAACCTCAACGAGCGTGGGAATATCCTCCGGGTGGTGATGGGGGAGGCGGTAGGGTCCCTGGTGAGCGCCTGAACCTGAGTGCTTCAGCAATACGCGATCTATGTGAGCCGCACTCAAATCTTCATCCGAAATCTATTTTTTTCGCCCGAGATGAAGTGACACTCTCGCAAAGCAGAGTGTCGCGCGTAGGTCGCGTTTAAAATGTGGCCGTCCCCAGAAAGTTGTGAAGAGAGGATGGCTCCAGAGTTTAAACCGGGTGAGAAGGTACCGAGTTCGGGCGTTTACCGGGTGCAGCACAAGGGCCACCGGGATGGCCACGATGCAACCCTGCGCGAAAGGTGAACAGTTCCCAAACTGCACGGTGTGCAACGATGAAGTTCGATTTTGGCTTGTCCAAAGCGCAAAGCTGATTGATCGCGACGTGGATTTCGTGGGCGAGTGAGCGTCTACCCCAAAAGAGTCATTGGCAGCGGGAAGAGGCTCGTCGAGAATCTCCCGCATGCTCGGCAGTTTGTTTACTTCGTCAACCCAGCGAAAACAGCAGCAAGTAGGTTTTATGCGCAAACTTACTCTGGCCGCAGTAGCAGGTTTGCTTGAGTCAAAATCACAACTGCTAAGAATCCGTGTTCACCAGGGTGGCGGCGTCAAAGGCCCGGGCCGAAGCGGCAAGAGCATTGCGACCAAGAGCTTTAAGCCAGGCGAAACGGTGAAACAGTCGGGAATTTACGAAGTAGTGCATGATCGAGAACATCGCGCGGCACATGAAGTGGTGATGATCGCGGGAGAAGCGTTTCCCAACTGCGAGACCTGTGATCAGAAAGTTCGCTTTCGGCTAATGCGTACCGCGCCGTATATTTTTCAGGATCAGGATTTCGAAGAAGAGTAGACGTTCCACAACGAAATGAGCGCGAAAGCTGCCCGCGTGGGGTTCTTTCCTCAGCAGTTATAATCTCCTGTTCATATCTTTGATCGAGGCGGACTGAAATGGCTCAAATCAGTATGGCTGCCGTGCCTGCGTTAAAAGAGCAGTTCGGGCAGTTGAAAACACGCATGGAAAAAGCAGTGGAAGATTTCCGCAAGGAACTGGCATCGACGCGCACCGGACGGGCTTCGGTGCACATGCTAGACAGTGTGCAAGTGGAGTATTACGGATCGATGATGCCGTTGAACCAGGTGGCGACAATCAGTGCGCCGGAGCCGCAGTTGATCGTGGTGACACCGTTTGATCCCTCTGCCTTAGGTGCAATTGAGAAGGCAATTCGAATTTCGGACCTGGGAATGAATCCGATGAACGATGGCAAGCTGATTCGAGTGCCGATACCACCGCTGACGGAGGATCGCCGTAAAGAGATGGTAAAGCACATGAACAAGGCGCTGGAAGAACATCGCACGGCGATACGGAATATTCGGCGCGACGGGAATGACTTTATCAAGAAGACGCTCAAGGATAAGAAGATCACCGAAGACGAAGAGCGGGGCACGATGGAGCATCTGCAAAAGCTCACCGACGACGAGATCAAGAAGATCGAAGAGATGTGCAGGGTTAAGGAAAAAGAAGTGATGACGGTGTGACGAGTTTCTGGAGTGAAAGCCCACGCGGGATGCGTGGGCTTTTTGTTTTTACTTCCTGCTCCATTCGCGAATGCGTGATATTTCCGGAGCGGGAATGTTGAGGAATTTCAGGAACTGCTCGTGGTCGTCGGGAGCAGATTTTTCGAACTGACGGTGCCAGCGATGCATATCTTCCTCGCTGAATCCGGAATCCTTCATTACAGAGACCCATTTGTCCTTGGTCATTGCTTTCTTTCTCCTGAGAACTTGATTCATGCGAAGCAGCTTCAGAATCATGTGCTGATGGTCCTGGAGTACTTCGATTTCGTGATCGAGCTGGTTGAGCCGGCGCTTGAGAACAGACGCCAGACGGTTGCGGGGAGCGCTGAGGATTGCGCGAATCTCATCCACACTGACCCCGACCGACCGATAAAGTTTGATCTGTTCCAAAACATGAAGCTCACGCTCGCCGTAGAGACGGTAGTTTGCGGCGGTGCGAACGGCAGGCTGCAGCAGGCCGATCGACTCGTAATAAAGCACCGTGCTCCGACTGAGGTTGCAACGTTTCGCAAGTTTCGAGACTGTGTCCATGGCCACGAGATCCATCATGAACCCTGCAGTTGTAGACGGGTCAAGGGAATTGTGTGCGAGGAACGGCGCCCGCAAGAATCTATAATGGGCGGTTGCTTTCGATTCGCGGGAGATAGCTATGGCGGGTGTGCAGGGACGAGTTGCGCTGATTACGGGAGCCTCTCAGGGAATTGGGCGAGCGTGTGCGCTGGTTTTGGCTGAGGCCGGCGCGACAGTCGCGTTGGCGGCGCGCAACCAAGAGAAACTGGATGAAGTGGCAGCGCAGATTTCGTCCGCCGGCGGACAAGCTTCCGTGTTCGCGCTCGATGTGACCAACGAGGAGCAGATCAAGGCGACGGTGAAAGAGATCTTGGCCAAGCACGGGCGTGTCGATGTGTTGGTGAACAACGCGGGCGTCACCAAGGATCAGCTCTTCATGCGCATGAAGCGGGCGGATTGGGACACGGTGATCCACACCAACTTGACCAGCGCGTTCCTGCTTTCCCAGGCGGTGATCAGTTCGATGATGAAGCAGCGTTGGGGGCGGATCGTGAACATCACCAGCGTGGTCGGACAGACTGGCCAGGCAGGACAGGTGAATTATGCGGCGTCGAAGGCCGGACTGATTGGATTGACAATGGCGATGGCGCGCGAGGTGGCTTCGCGGAACATCACCTGTAATGCAGTGGCGCCAGGGTTCATCGAGACAGCGATGACGTCGGTATTATCCGACGAATTGAAGGCGAAGATGAACGAGCAGATTCCACTGGGACGGCAGGGAACCGACGTCGAGATCGCAAACGCGGTGAAGTTTTTGGCATCGGAAGAGGCGAGCTATATCACAGGGCATGTGCTGAATGTCAATGGCGGGATGTTGATGGGCTAGCTCTGCCATCGTCGCTGCCCGTTGCGGGCTACGTGATCGAAGACACCTGGATTTCGTGGGGGACTCATGAGAGTGGCAGAGCCCACCCTGTGGCTGAAGCCACGAGGGTGGGGCACCCACATCAAGGGGCGGCACCCACATTTCTTTGGGATCTTACTTGTTTCCGGTTGGCGGCACTTCGGGACTCGTGATGGTCGCGGGGCGCAGGATTTCGTAGTGCACCACTCCGGATTGATCCAAGTAGAAAAAGCGTTTCCCGTGTTTTCCTGGTTGCTTCGGCGCCGCGACGGCCTCATACGCATCGGGTGAGAGTTGGCGGTAATCGTAGCGATAAGAGTCTTCGGGGTTGGGAAGAACTTTCAGCTCTTCAAGGCTGGAAGAAAAGCGGTTAATGGACTTGCGGTACTCGTTCTCAGCGAGGGCGATTGCTTGCAGCTTCTGGATGGCGTCCGTTTCGGCGTGGGCGTTGCGGGCGATTCGTAATTCGATGGTCCCGATAGTGACTGGGGCCACAAAAGCCAGGCAGATGATGAATGTGGCTGGCCAGATCGAGTACTTCTTGTCTTTGGGCATGAGGGGTGAAGGAGTCTCTCCGGATATCATATCCGCACGAGCAATGACTACGCAGCCAAGTTCTGATCAGGTATTGATTCGCGATGCACGGGAAGATGAAATGGACCTCGTGCGGGAAGTCTTCCGGGAGTACGCCGGGTCCCTCAATTTCAATCTCTCGTTCCAGAACTTCGAAGAGGAATTGGCGACGCTGCCGGGCAATTATCGACCTCCCTCCGGACGGCTCCTCGTAGCTTTTTGTGGCACGATGCCGGCAGGCTGCGTCGGATTGAGACAGTTTGATCAGCACCGGTGTGAGATGAAGAGACTCTACGTGCGACCCAGCTACCGAGGCAGGCGGATCGGGGAGTTACTGGTGGATCGACTTATGGAAGGGGCGCGGAGCATCGGCGGGTACCAAAGTGTACTTTTAGACACCATTCAACCCTTGATGTCGCGGGCGATAACCCTGTACAAGAAGATGGGCTTCCGTGAGATTCCTGCATACCGGGCGAATCCGATGCGGGGCGCAGTTTACATGGAATGCAAGCTTTAGACGGGGATCAGCACTGGATTTTGGCGAATTTGGACGATTTTCACAGCAGGAATCAAGTTACTCTCGTATCCAAAGTATAAAAAAATCCTCTTGCCAGACGGTTGTACTCTGATTACTATGCAACTTCCCCTAAACCGCGCAGTTAAGGGCCAAACCGGATGAATATCGGCGAAACGATTAGGAATTTCAGGCTGCAAAAGGGGATGTCGCAAGGCGACATCGAGAAGCGCACGGGTTTACTCCGCTGCTATCTGTCGCGGGTTGAAAACGGGCATACGATTCCGTCACTGGACACGCTGGCAAAGATCGCGTCGGCGATGGACGTGGCACTGGCAACGTTCTTTTCGGACGCGCCAGCAGAAAATGGCTCCAAGAGTGGAACGCAGGTGAGCGACGATGTGTTGCGCTTCCTGAACCAAATTCGGCGTTATTCGCCCGGGTTGAATGACAGCGACCGGCGACTGGTGCTGACCATGGTGAAGAAGATGGCAGCCAGCGCGGGAGTGGGCGCCAGCAAGTAAAGTTCAGTTCCTGGAGATCAAGGCTCGGCGGGACCGAGCTGGAAGCAGGCGAATCCGCCTGCTTTTCTTGTTTCATTTGTTCCATTACCAGCTTTCCGTCGGATCCTCGGCAGAAGGTGAGACGTAGCCCTGTGTCGCTGATGACGGCGAGGACCAGGAGAGCTCGGATCGCGATGTACGGGGCGCCCGGGATGGACTCCCGAACTAGCTGATGGGCAAAGACCTCTATTGTCGGGGAATGCGCCGGACGAGAGAACGAGCCAAAATGCCATCAGCGCCAGCCGCATGGCCGGAGATTGTACAACGGCGGTGGAAGTTCCTTCTCTGTTGAAGCAAGAAGGATAGAACGGGCTGAAAAAAGAACCCCGCCTCTCTGGGACGGGGATTGGTATGGCTTGGATCGAGACGCTTATGCGGCCTTCGTACTGATCTCGTTCAGCGCCAACACCGCGAGTTCGAGACGATCGCGCGCGCCTGTCTTGGAGAAGATGCTTTGCAGGTGACGCTTCACCGTGTTTTCGCTGATTGTGAGTTCGCCCGCAATGTCCTTGTTCTTGTATCCACGAGCCACCAGGAAAGAAATCTGGCGTTCGCGTTCGCTGAGCCGAGAAAGGTTCGTAGGCGCAGGTTGCGGTTCGGCGGCCATCGCATTGAGTACGCCGCGAGCGACTTCATCGGAGAAGGCGAGTTCACCATCCGCGACAGTGCGAATGGCGGCGAAAAGCTTAACCGGGTCATCGCCCTTCAGGACGAGCCCGCGGGCGCCCAATCGCACGACTTGTACATAATCCTGCTGGCTTTCAGATCCGGTAAGGATGACCGATGCGACACGAGTGCCAGCGCGATCAAGAGTGCGAAGCACTTCGAAGCCATCACCTGATGGCATGGCAAGGTCGAGCACAAGCACGTCGGGGTGAACACGCTGGACGATCTCGAGAGCCTGTGTGCCATTGCTGGCGCTGCCCATCACTTCGATATCGGGTTGCGAGTTAAGGAGGGCGACGAGGGACTCTCGAAGCACGGCATGATCATCGGCGATAACGACACGGATCGATTCGGTCATAAGACCTCTCTACTATAGATGCCAGCGGAGAAGATTGCATCTTGGGGGACTCTCGCCAGAGACTCACAATTGGGGTTTGATGCAGGAACATGGCCTGACGTTTTGCGGATGGGTCGGTTTAAATCGATGCCGCTGTGCTATATTCCGGGAAATCCGCCCGGTTCTGGCCTTTCCGGCTCGTCAGACCGCTCTCGAGGTGTGCAGTTGACGATTGATGAGGAGCTCGACCTGCTCGACAGCAGCCTGCGGCGGCTAAAGATTGAGTACGACATTTATTTTGGCGGGGGTTCGAAAAAGCCGCCCACGGACACGATTTGGCGGGTCACAAACCTGATTAAGAAGTATGGCGACAGCCAGAAACTCAACTTCTCCCAGCGATATAAGCTCAATAGTTTGACCCAGCGGTATGCGATCTTCAGCGATCTCTGGCGACAAAAGCTCAAAATCAAGGAAGAGGGATATCGCCGTCCCCAGGACGCGGTGTTGGGAATCGCCGGCCTGCGCACCGAGGTCGAACGCGCGGCGCAAGCGGCGCTGGGCGCGGTTCCGGAGAGTGAATCCTCAAAGATCGCATGCAGCGACGTGGGTAAGGAGATGGATACGGTGCGGGCTTTCTATGAGCGCATGCTCGCGGAAAAACAGAAAGTTGGCGAAACAGCAGGCTCATCGTTCGAGTCGTTTGCTTCCTTCCTCAGGAAGAAAACCGAACAAATCCGCAAGGATTTCAAGTGCGAAGCGGTGGAGTATTCGCTCGAAGTGCAGAACAAACAAGTGAAGTTGAAGGCCAAACCGAAGACGGTATAGCCGCTTCTGCTCTGTCAAAATTACTCATCGATTACCGTTCCTACTCAGCTGGCCGGGAACTCTCGCAAAAATCCCTATGAAAATAAAGGGCTTAATGAGGCAGAAGTTTGGCATTCCAGTTGATTAAGAGATAGGTGTTCGCGCCATTGTGCGCAGCTCGGATCGATCGCTCGAATCGGGCTAACCCAAGTTTGAAGATCTACCCGGAGGATCAAGTAATGAAAAGCCGCTTCCTGCTCGCGCTACCGTTGGCTGTAACCCTGGCAATGCCAGCCCTGGCGCAGAACACCGCTACTACACCCAGTGACACCAATCAACCTGCCGCCACTCAGGGCGTGACGCCCGATCAAGAGAAAGGCATGGGCGCGCATCAGCCTCTGCAGCCGGACATCCGCGAGGGATTCTGGGGCAAGATGAATCCGTTTGCGCGGAAAAAGTATGTGCAGCGCCAGATGGCGCCGATTCGCGATCGCGTGAATGAGCTCGATGAACTGACGGCCGCAAACGGCAAGGCCATTAAAGACGTTGATGCGCGCGCTCAGGAAGGCATTCGCGTAGCGTCGGCGAAAGCGACGGAAGCCGATCAGCACGCCTTGGATGCCGGTAATCGCGCACAGCAGGCGAACAGCACCGCGACGCAAGCCAGCCAGCGGTTGCAGACGGTCCAGACCACGGTCGAAAACATTGACCAGTACAAAGAGGCCTCGCAGGTTGAGATCCGCTTCCGTCCTGGGCAGAGCGTGTTGAGCGCGAAGGCGAAAGAATCGCTCGACGATATGGCGAAGGGTCTTTCCGATCAGAAGGGCTACATCGTCGAAGTGCAAGGCTTCGCTCCTGGAAAAGGCCGCGTGGCACTCGACAACTCGCAGCGCATCGCCGACGAAGTGGTCCGCTACCTCGTGATCAACGCTAACGTTCCGGTCTATCGCGTCTACACGATGGGCATGGGCAACGCCAAGGTGCAGGCCGCTTCCGCAACCTCGGACGAGAAGCCGAAATACACCAAGGGCGGACGCGTGGAGATCAGCCTGTTGAAGAACAGCCTGGGCGAAATGGCTTCCGCGAACGGTGCGATGCCGCAATCGGATAACGCTGCTCCGGTTCAGCCGCAGACCCCGAAACAGTAAGCTCGATTACACCTAACACCCCTCCCGCTCCGGTCATCCGGGCGGGAGTTTTTCTTTGGGGCGAACGGCCGAGAATTGCCGCCGTAAGGGGATAGAATCCCGGTGCGGGGCCGGTCCCACGTATGGAAACCCTTTACTACTCGCAAATGAAATCCGCCATTGGGCCGCTATGGATCGCGGTTTCGGACAAGGGCGTGGTGTTTATTGACTGGGGGAGCCGGGATTTTCCTCCAATCAGCTTCGATAAGGATGTCAACTGGGTGATTTCAGAAGAGCAAACCGCAGAGGTGCGGAAGCAGCTAACAGAATACTTCGCCGGTGAACGCACGGAGTTCACCGTTGGGATCGATCTTCGGAGCGGAACGGAGTTCCAGCGAAAGTGTTGGGAGATCCTAACGAAGATCCCCTACGGACAGGCGCGATCCTACCTCGAAGTGGCCGAGGCAGCAGGCAGGCCTGCGGCATCGCGGGCGGTGGGGCAGGCAAATCATCACAATCCAATACCCATTGTTATTCCGTGCCACAGGGTCATTAATTCCGACGGGAGACTTGCGGGATACGGAGGCGGTATCGGTCTCAAAGAACGGCTGTTGAGGCTGGAAGGCGTAATTCCGGGAAATGGCGAGCTCTTTCCCGATGACGATCTCACGAAAGTAACAAAGGTGCAGATGACCAAAGAGTAGTTAGAGCGCGTTTCTCGGATTGCGGAACTCTGGATTTTAGATTGAAGTAGAGAGGCTCGAATCCGGAGATGGCGCGCCATGATGAGTTGCGAAAATTGCCAGGAACTCAAAGCCTCCTACCAGGCAGCCGTTACCGCGCTGCGGATTGCGAATGAACATTTTCGACGGGCAAAACCGGGATCTGTTGTCGCTGCGGTTGCACGCCGCAAAGTGCATAGCTGCCTCAAGAAACTGATTGCGGCAGAGGCGACAAAGAAATCGCATCAAGCGTGGCACATGGAATCATTCCGACCGGTCCGTACGGCTGGCGGAACCAGTGCAGCACACGTAGCCTAGTCAGAATCATTTTCGCTCTGTTGCGTGCCGCCGTGGCTTGCGAGAGACTGTCCGAAGCAAAGGCGGTCTCATGTACACCCCTTCCTCATTTAGACAAGAAGATGTTGCCGTTCTGCGCGAGATGATGACGCGGATCGGATTTGTGTCGCTGGTGACGAACACCGCAACTGGACTGCTCGCCACCCATGCGCCTGTACTATTCGACACCAACAACGGAGAGCAGGGGACGTTGAGGGGACATATCGCGCGGGCGAACCCACAGTGGCAGACTGCAACTGAAGATGAGAGCCTGGCGATTTTTGTGGGACCGAATGGATACGTCTCTCCCCAATGGTATGCCGCAAAGCAAGAGCATGGGCGCGTAGTGCCGACCTGGAACTATGTCGCGGTGCATGCCTACGGCAAAGTGAGATTCAGCGATGACCGCGACTTGTTGTTAGAAATCGTGACGCGATTAACGGAAAAGAACGAGGTCGGCTTCGATCAGCCCTGGAAAGTGAGCGATGCGCCGTCCGACTATGTGGAAGGAATGCTGAAGGCGATCGTTGCCTTCGAGATGCCGATCACGCGCATTGAAGCCTCCTGGAAGTTAAGTCAAAACCGGTCGGAAGCGGATCGGACGGGGACCCTGGAAGGCTTGAGGTCACAAGGGAGCGCGGTGGCGGAGGAAATGTGCAAGGTCATGCATTCTCCCAAGCAGGAAGAGGAGTAATCGTCAGGAACGCCAGAAGAAATGGGCGTCCGGATCGACTAGATTCCGATCGTTTGCTGAATGGCTTCCGAAATTGCCGCGGCGTGGTGGCTCATCTTCTCTTCGGATTCGGCTTCGATCATGACGCGGGCCAGTCTTTCAGTTCCCGAATAGCGCACGACGACGCGGCCACTTTCGCCGAGATCTTTTTCGGCGGCGTGAATCGCCGTCATCACGGCCGGCAGATCTTTCAGTGGAGTCTTCTCCCGCACCTTGATGTTGCGGATAACTTGCGGGAAGACCTTCAAATCCGCCACGAGTTCAGCAAGCGATTTCCCAGAGCGTGCCAGGACCTCAAGGACGCGCAGCGCGGTCAGTATGCCGTCGCCGGTGGTCGCATCGCTATCCATGAACAAAATGTGTCCAGACTGTTCCCCGCCGAGAGTGGCGCCCGTCTTCTGCATCTCTTCCAATACGTATTTATCGCCGACGGCAGCGCGTAGCATGTGAATGCCAGAACGCTTGAGAGCCGCTTCCAGCCCCATGTTTGACATGGTGGTGGCCACGACAGTGTCTTTGTCTAACTTCCCGTGAGATTGCATGTCACGCGCAGCGAGTAGAAGGACGGCATCGCCGTTCACGATGTTCCCTTGCGCATCGCTGAAGAGTGCGCGATCGGCATCGCCATCGAAGGTAATGCCAAGGTCGAAGCGTGCACCGGGCTGAGCTACCTTTTGCGCGACTTCCCCGGGATGCAGTGCGCCGCAATTGGCGTTAATGTTCCGGCCTGTCGGACTGATGTGGGTGAAGACGGTTGCGACGTTAAGCGGCGGGAAGACGAGGTGCACGATGGAAGATGCCGCACCGTTGGCGCAGTCGAGCAACACGCGGAAGCGACTGAAGTCGATACCCTCGACTTGAGAACGCAACCACGCAGCGTAGTCGTCGCGAAGGTTCTCTTCGCCGGGAAGCATCGCCGGACCTTCGCCTTCGCTCTCGGCACGTTCGAGCTCTTCGAGGTGATAGAAGATTTGGGCTTCGATCTGGTGTTCAATTTCGTCGGACAGCTTGAATCCATCGGCGCCAAAAACTTTAATGCCGTTATCCATCCACGGATTGTGCGAAGCAGAGATCACGATGCCGGCGGAGAAGCCATGGGTTCGTGTGAGGTAGGCCACGCCAGGAGTAGTTACGACGCCGGCGCTAGCGACTTCAGCGCCTGCGCTCAACAAGCCGCGAGCCAGGGCACGGCTGATCCATTCGCTGGACTCACGAGTGTCTTGCCCGATGAGAACGCGCGTGGGCGAATGAGTTTCGGAGAGACGAGACCCGAGGGCACGACCGATCGCAAACACAGTGTGCGCGTCGAGAGGGTATTCTCCGGCAACACCGCGGATCCCGTCGGTGCCAAAAAGTTGTCGTACTTGGCTGGGGGTGTTTTTAGAGGACAACGCGGTCACTTTTCTCCTGGCTTGGTTTTCACCGTCGAGACGGTCACATGAATGGTTTCGGGATTCGAGAGCTGTACGAGCGGATCGCCGACATAGGCTTGTGTCGGGAAGGATGCGCTGCCGACTAATCCAGTAGCGTCAACCGGATCCGTCACGGCGGATTCGATATTCTTTAACCGCGACTCCGGCCCAAAGATCTGGATCTTCGACGGGTTGACCTCAACGTCTCCAAGCCGATAGCCCGGGGCGAAGCTACCGATTACGCGCGGAGTGACACTGACGGTCTTCGATGCGCTTCGATCAAGTTCGAGTCGGACCTGGGAGGGCACGACTTGCAGGATTTCGACGTTATGAGGCAGATGACGTATCTGCTTTGGAGTGAGATCAAAGGTGTGTTCGCCGACGCGAGCGCCTGCGAGATCGATGACGGCATCAATGTCTGCGTTAGTCATCTCGCGGAGGATGCGTGCTGGCCCCTGGACGCGGATTTCAGCACGCTGAATGCGTTCGGAACTGATCTCAAGATGTTCGGGAGTGTTGTAGAACTCAATCGGCACACTGAGGGCGATTTCCGCGGGCTGATCGTGGGCCACGGCGTACCAAAGAGCCAAGGCGATAAGCAGCGAAAGAATCTTCAGGCGGAGGTGGCCGAAGACGTGAGTGCGCAGCCAGAAAATCATGGTTCGATCTCCGTCGAATCGTTCTGCGAATCACGAAAATCAGCGTGGATCTTGCCGTTCTCGGGATCGTGATCCTGCGGGGTCGGCAAAGTAGTTGCGGGAACGTGGCGGTGCAGCAGGATGCTCAGCCGTTCGCGTAACTCTTCAGGAGTAATGTCGCGTTCGATTTGTCCGCCGACAGCAACCGAGATGGCTCCGGTTTCTTCGGAGACGATTACGGAGATTGCGTCGCTCTCTTCGGTGATGCCGATCCCCGCGCGATGGCGCGTGCCGAGCTGGGTGGAGAGCACCGGGTTGATCGAAAGCGGAAGGAAGCAGGCAGCCGCGGCGACACGATCTTTCTGGATAATGACCGCGCCATCATGCAACGGAGCGCTGGGACGGAAAATGGTTGCGAGCAGGTCGTAAGAGATGTGCGCGTCAAGAACGACGCCACTTTCGATATAGGTACGAAGACCGATTTCGCGTTCGATCACGATCAGCGCGCCGGTCTGATTCTGCGAAAACAGATTGGAAGCGAGGACGACGTCGTCGTAAGACTCTGCATTGGCAGCATTGGAGCGGGAACTCGTCAGCTTGCGTCCGAGGCGCGCGAGGGCGTGGCGAATTTCGCCGGCGAAGACGACGATAAGCGCAAAAATGCCGTAGGGCAACAGCGTAGTCATCAACCAGTCGAGGGTGCGGAGTTCGGCGAAGCGCGCAGCGATGAAAGCAACTGCCAGGACGAAGACGCCGAGGAGCATGGGCGTGGCGCGGGTGCCGCGGATGAGCTTAAGGAACTCATAAATGAGCAGCGCGACCAACAGGATGTCGATCACGGCCGTAGCCAGGTCGGTTGCCTGGGGTACGCGTCCACGTGCCAACCACTGGCCCATCCGGATCCTCTCTGGGTCGAAGGTGCGTGCCCACCGCAACTCTATTTTAATGCACAGAGCTCATTCCGGCTTCTTAACCGTCGCGGTGACCTGGCCGAGGGCGAGTTGGGCGGTTATGGTGTCACCTTCGCGCACATGTCGGGCATCCTTGAGCAGCTTGCCGCCGGCATCGAAGACCAAGGCATAGCCGCGCTCCAGGATCGAGATTGGCGAGAGGCCCTGCAACTGACCGCCCAGGCGTTCGAGACGGGAATGGCGCTTCATGAGATAGCTGCGCAAGGTTGCGGCGAGCTTTGCGATGTTGGCATTGATTTCGCGGTGTTCGGAGGCGAAGCGGCTGCGGAGATCGTGGTGACGAACCCGGGTGGCGGCAACGTCGAGCCGGCGATGGAGTTGCCGAAAGATGTTTCGTTGCGCGGCGGAGAGGCGGAACACGAGATCGTCAACTTTTTGTTGGCGGCGAGCGATCGTGGTCTGCATCCCTCCGAAGGCGCCATGCCGTGCGAGCCGGTCGAGACGTTTTTCGTATTCCAAGAGGCGAACGCGCAGAGCGCGTGCCAAGTGGGTACGCAGCGCAGTCAGATGATCGTCAATCTCCTGCTTCGAGCGGATCACCAACTCAGCGGCGGCGGAAGGGGTCGGAGCGCGCAGGTCGGCAACGAAATCGGAGATCGTGAAATCAGTTTCGTGGCCGACGGCGGAAATGACGGGGATGGTCGATGCGGCAATCGTGCGTGCTAAAGCCTCGTCGTTGAAAGCCGCCAGGTCTTCAATGGAGCCTCCACCGCGGGCGACGATGATGACTTCGACATTGGCGGCCTTGTTGAACCAACGGACACCGCTGGAAACCTCGGCAGCGGCGGTTTCGCCCTGCACCTGCGCGGGGAAGATCAGAATGGAGACGCTCTTGTGGCGACGGCGCAGGATGTTCAGGATGTCTTGAATGACCGCGCCCCGCGCGGAGGTAACAATGCCAATTTTCTTCGGCATCGCGGGTAAAGGCTTTTTGCGTTCGCGAGCAAAGAGGCCTTCCGCCTGTAGCTTGGCCTTCAGCTGTTCAAATGCGAGTTGCAGCGCGCCGGCGCCTTGCGGCTCCAGGTACTCCGCCATCAGCTGCAATTCTCCTCGCCCCTCGTAGAGGGTGACCCGGCCTCGGGCGATCACCTTCAGTCCATTTTCAGGGCGGAATTTCAGCAAGCGCGCCTGCGATCGAAACATGACGATCCGCAGTTGGGCAGCTTCATCTTTCAACGAGAAATACATATGGCCCGAATCAGCGGGCCGGAAGTTCGAAATTTCGCCTTCAACCCAGACATCCGCGTACTCGCGTTCGAGGGCGGTGCGCACTGAGCCAACGAGGTCGCGCACTTGCCATACACGGCGCTGGGGCGCGGTGAAGGCGAAGCCGAGCTGGTCGTTGAAGGACATGGAGGGCAGTGTACCAAGAAGGCGTCCGGGGATCACAAGGCGAGCGGGCACTTCTCCGCTATAATCCAGCGCGATCATGGCTACACAGCGCGGTACCGGGCCTTTGCGCGAGGCGGAAGAGACGATCGAGAGTTTCGATAGCCTGATGCCCTTCCGTGTGCAGGACATCCTGCTCGTTTCCAGCCTCTACGATTCCTTCATCCTGCGCGAAGACGGTCGGCTCAACGAACTGCTGATCGGCGAATCGCGCGAGCTTGATCTACAGCATATTCCTGGCATCACTCATGTTTCCAATTGTGCGCAGGCGCTGGAACTTGTGCGCTCACAGCCGCGCTTCAACCTGATCGTTACAAACCTTGCAGTTGGAGAAATGAATGCGGCGCAGCTTGCGAATGAGATCCGCAAAGCCGGTCTTGATGTGCCGGTGCTGGTGTTGGCTTATGACTATCGCGAAGTGAAGAACTTCGTATCGCGGAACCCGGTCACGAGCATCGATCGCATTTTTCTCTGGCAGGGCAACGCCCGCGTGCTGATCGCGATGGTCAAATACATCGAAGATAAGCGCAACGCACTGCATGACACGAAGGCTGTGGGCGTGCCAGTGCTTTTGGTAGTAGAAGATAACATCCGCTATTACTCGTCGGTGCTGCCGGTGATCTACACCGAGCTGATCTCGCAGTCGAAGCGCGTGATTCGCGAAGGCATCAACGTGACCCATAAGCTGGTGCGGCAGCGGGCGCGGCCGAAGATATTGCTCTGTTCGGATTATGAAGAAGCGGAGCAGTATGCGCGGCTCTATCGCGATAACCTGCTGGCGGTGGTGTCAGACGTGCAATTCCCACGTGCGGGCGTAGCGGCGGCAGACGCGGGGTTCCAGTTGGCGGCCTTTATTCGCGAGCTCGTGCCCGATGTGCCGGTCGTGCTGCATTCGAGTCACACGGAATATAAAGCGCGCGCCAACGCCGCGGGCTGTGCATTCTTACAAAAACGTTCGCCTACATTTCTGCGAGATTTCCGAAAGCTCCTGATCCAGCAGTGTGCATTCGGCGATTTCGTGTTTCGCATGCCGAATGGTGAAGAGGTTGCACGCGCGAGCGATATGAACGCCTTGGAAGCTCAGCTTCATCGCGTGCCGGCCGATAGCATTGCGTTTCACAGTCAGCGTAATCACTTCTCGCGCTGGCTCACGGCACGCACAGAGTTTGCATTGGCGCAGAAATTGCGGCCCCGCAAGGTCACGGATTTTACGACGCTCGAAGATCTCCGTTTTGACCTGATCGACTCCATCAATGACTATCGGCGCGAACAGACGGAAGTCTCGATTGGCGATTTTGACGCGACCACCTTCAAATCCGGCGATGCTTTTTTCCTGCGCATGGGAGCCGGCTCGTTAGGCGGCAAGGCACGCGGACTGGCATTCATGCGTCATCTTCTCTACAAGCAGCGTTTCTCGCGACGTTTTCCTGGAATCAAGGTTTCTGTACCTCCCGCAGCCGTGGTGAGCACGGAGTATTTCGATCGTTTCCTTGGAGAAAACAATTTATTGGAGTTCGCTATCCGCTGCAACGATGACGCGGAGATACGGCAGCGCTTTCTCGCTGCGGCTTTGCCCGCATCGTTACTTGTGGACCTCAATGCATTTCTTAACGAAGCGACGTATCCGCTGGCAGTCCGCTCTTCAAGTTTGCTTGAGGATTCCCATTACCAGCCGTTTACCGGCGTGTATGACACCTTCATGCTGGGCAACCAGCATGCAACTGCTCCTGAGCGGCTGGAAATGCTTGGAAGAGCAATCAAGCTGATCTACGCGTCCACGTTCAGCCAGCATGCGAAGGCTTACGTCCGGGCGACTCCCTACCGCTTGGAAGAAGAGAAGATGGCGGTGATTCTGCAGGAGGTGGTCGGGGCGCAGCATGGGACGCGGTTCTATCCAGATTTTTCCGGAGTTGTGCGGTCGCATAATTTCTACCCGACCGCGCCAATGTCATCGAGTGATGGGATTGCGGCGGTTGCATTGGGGATGGGTCGCGCGGTGGTTGAGGGCGGCCGCTGCCTTTCGTTCTGCCCGCGCTATCCGCGGCATCCGATCCAGTTTTCTGAAGTGAAAGACATCCTCAACAACTCGCAATCGGAGTTCTGGGCGATGGACTTGGATCATGCCCAGGGCGAGGGGGTGGCGTCGGGTCTCCGAGAAGTTCGGTTCGGGCTGGATGTTGCTGAGACGGATGGAACGCTCGCACCGGTCGCGTCGACTTATAACCGCGACAACGACGCCGTATACGACGGCATTGGGCGTGCAGGGGCGCGGGTCGTAAGCTTTGCGCCAATCTTGAAGCAGGAGATATTCCCGCTCGCAGCGATTCTCGATCAGCTTTCGAAACTAGGAGAAGCGGCTCTGGGGCAAGCCGTGGAAATTGAATTTGCGGTGCGGTTGCCGAGAGCGGAAGGCGAGTCGGCAAACTTTGGATTTTTACAGGTTCGGCCACTCGTGCTTTCAGGGCACGGAGAGAACCTGCGAATGGCAGACGTCGATCCTGCAGCGCTGATCTGTAAAAGCACGAGTGTGCTTGGGAACGGGCGCATTGAGAACCTGCACGATATCGTCGTGGTCGACTTCCATCGTTTTGAGCGGGGTCGGAGCCAAGAGGTTGCGGAGTCGGTTGCGTACTTCAACGCGAAGCTGGTGGATCGCGAACGGCCGTATTTGTTGGTGGGCGTGGGGCGATGGGGATCAAATGATCCGTGGCTGGGGATTCCGATCGAGTGGGATGAGATTGCAGGAGCGCGAGTGATCGTGGAAGCGGGACTTCGTGATCTTACGGTCACTCCTTCGCAGGGCAGCCATTTCTTCCAGAATTTGATGGCATTTCAGATTGGCTATTTCACGGTGAATCCTGAGGCGGGGCAGGGCTTGCTCGATTGGCGGTGGCTGGGAGAGCAGGATGCGGTGGAAGAACGGGAATGCGTGCGACATTTGCAATTCAAAGACTCGATCGTCGTGGTGATGAATGGCATGACGCGCGAAGGGATGATCTTTAAGCCGGGCGAGGAGTTACGACCGCCCAGGTAGCGCTGAAGTCATTTACGGCGAGCACGCACTGCCGCGGCGAGTTCGTTGAGCAGGATGCGCGTTTCTTCCCAACCAATACAGGCGTCAGTAATGCTCTGTCCGTACACCAGTGGCTTACCTTTGGCGAATGTCTGGGCGCCTGCCACGAGATTGCTCTCCAGCATTACACCGATAATTTGTTCACTGCCGGCTGCAATCTGCGCCGCCACATCTCGACAGACGACGGCCTGCCGGGTGTGATCCTTGTTGCTGTTGGCGTGGCTGCAATCGATCATCACGCGCTGTGGGAGGCCGGCTTTGTCCAGCAGAGCGCAGGCTTCTTTCACAGAAGCGGCATCGTAGTTCACGGTCTTGCGCCCGCCGCGCAGAATGATGTGGCAATCGGGATTACCAGTGGTAGCGAAGATTGCGGATTGCCCGTACTTCGTGTGACCGAGGAAGGTGTGAGCGTGCGCTGCGGAGAGCACTGCTTCAATCGCGATACTGACATTTCCCGAGGTGCCGTTCTTGAACCCCACGGGACACGACAGACCGCTGACGAGTTCCCGGTGCACCTGGCTTTCAGTGGTGCGAGCGCCGATTGCTCCCCATCCGACCAAACCCGCGAGATATTGCGGCGTGATCATGTCGAGGAATTCGGTCCCGGAGGGCACGCCCATCTCGGCGAGATCGAGCATGAGATGTCGAGAAATGCGAAGGCCGTCGTTGATGTTGAATGACTCGTCGAGATGAGGGTCATTGATCAAACCCTTCCATCCAATCGTGGTGCGAGGTTTCTCAAAATAAACCCGCATCACGATGCGAAGATCTTTTGATAACTCATCGATTGCGGTCTTCAACAAAGCTGCGTATTCACGTGCTGCCTTGGCATCGTGAATGGAGCAGGGTCCGACTACGACGAGCAGACGAGGATCTTCGCCGCGCAGGATGCTGCGCACTTCGGTACGTGCTCCGTGGACGGTAGCAGAAGCCTTTTCTGTCGTGGGGAGTTCCTCGTCCAAGAATGCGGGAGGGAGCACGACTTTCGTCCACTGGATTCGAAGATCTTCGGTGGGGCGGATCATGGGATTCTCGCGATAAATCCACCTTACCACAGCACTTTGGCAGCCCGCCTACTGGGTGGGAACGTGCATGATGTACCTGCCGGGATGTACGACGAGTGCGGCCGCGCCGACGATTCCGGAGTCGGGTCCATAGCGAGCTTTTACCAGGGGAATTTCGCCCGCGCGCGGATTGACCGACCACGCGCGAAGGTGTTCCCTGATGCGCGGATACCAGTTCGAGAGCATGGTGCCGACACCGCCGCCGACGACGATAACGTCGGGCTCGAGAAAGTCCACGATATTGCCGAGCCATATGGCAATGAGATCGGCAGTTTCTTCCAGAATTTCCGTAGCGAGGGGATCGCCGGCGCGCCAGGCATGTTCGACAGTCTCACCAGAGATGTCCGAAACCTTTCCTCCAACCGAGTCCAGGAGTTGACGACCTTCCCCGTCGGGGGAAGACTCGATCTTGCGGCGGGCACGCGTAGCGATGCCGGGACCCGCCGCGAGGAGTTCGATGCATCCGGGTTTGCCGCATTTACAGCGTGGACCGCGATGATCGAAGTTGATGCTCATGTGCCCGCCTTCGCCAGCGGCTCCCGTTCTTCCCAGATAAACGTGACGGTCAAAGAGAATCGCGGTTCCGATTCCGGTTCCTACCGTCGCATAGAAGACGCAGTCGTATTCGGATCCGCTGCCCCAAATAGCTTCAGCCAGTCCCGCGGCGTTAGCGTCATTGTGCAGTTCAGCCGGCAGCTTGTACCGGTCCGCAATGAGCGGCGCGAGCGCAAAATTCTTCCAGCAAGGAACGTTCGTTGCCATCACCACGCTGCCAGTGCGAGGGTCCACAGAGCCCGGAGCGCTGAGCCCGATAGCGCGCACCGTCGCGGCCGGATTCTCACTTATCGTGCGATCGATGGCTTCACACACAGCAGCGACGGCTTCTTGCGCGCCTTGGGTAGCGTTCATCGGATTGCGGGTTTTGTAGAGAATGTCGCCGTGATCGTTGACAAGGCCGGCGGCAACTTTGGTCCCGCCTATATCGACGCCCAGAAAAACCTCGCCTTTCACTTCCATAATCGCTCCAAGCCCGCCGGGATGCACGCGCCGCGGGTGACGCTATCGATATCGCCGAATACGCAGGACATGCCGGTCTGCGCGGTACATGCCGAGAACATATAGGATCGGCTTCCCGTGCGTCGAGTAAATCGTCTGTCGGATCCGCAACACGGGGTGGCCTTTATTGACGGAAAGCAATTTCGCGAGATCAGGATCGGCGCCAGTTGCGTCCACTTCTTCGTCAGCGTGCGCGATCGTTACGCCGTAATTCTTTTCCAGGAGCGTGAACAAAGAGCCACGCTCGACTGCGGTACGAGAGAGGCCGCGAAAATCTTCAGCTGAGAGATAGCAAGTTTCGACAGCAAAGGGCTCGCCCGAACCGAGTCGAATGCGCTCAAGTTTGAAAAGGCGGCTAGCGCTGGGAAGCGAAAGACGGGCCGCGATCTCATGTTCGCTGTCGACGACTTTCAGCGCCACCACGCGAGAAGAAGAATCAAGACCGCGTCCCGCAAGTTGCTCGCTGAAACTCATCAGTTTGTTGAAATGAATCCTTGGCGATGAGACGAAAGTGCCTGCGCCATGGCGACGCTCGACCAAACCTTGACGCTGCAATGAAACCAGGGCATGACGGGCAGTCATAAGGCTAACCTCGTGCATACGAGCGAGCATGCGCTCGGAATCCACTGGGTCGCCCGGCTGCAGTTCGCCGCGTTCGATCCGCTTCCGTATGGAATCCTGGATCTGCTTATAGGCCGGGGTTCCGTGCTTGCGGGAGTTCGCCATGTAGTTCAAATCAATCTTAACAGCGGAGAGCTATAGAGCTTCGGCAGTAAGTTCCCGCTGATCTTCGGCATCCATTCACTGACAATGGGAAGATCGAGGAGTTTTCGATTGCCGCGTTGCCTAGAGCTATATAGCATAAATCAAGCACGAAGCACCGGAAGATCGTAGATGAGAGGAAGCACGGACCATGCCGGGAGCAGAGCAGGCAAAGCGTTCATCCTTGAAGGCCGTTGTACTCGCAGCCGGTAAGGCTTCCATACATCCGGGACGACCGCTGATCCTGGAGAAACTCGGAGAAAAAAGCATCCTGCAGTGCGTGCTTGAGAATGCGTTGGAGCTGGTTGCGCCCGACGATTTGTACGTAATCGACAACGGGCAGACGGAATTACGCGAAGTCGACCCCCGTTTGCATTACATCCAGCAGAACTCGCCCGCGGGCACGGCCGACGCAGTGCTGCAGGTCGTCAAGCAACTCGATGGTTTCCAGGGAACGCTGCTGATTCTTTATGGAGACACACCTCTGTTCCGTAGCGGATCGATTCGGGGGATGTTGAATCGCCATCGCCTGCGCAATGCACACCTTACGCTGCTCACCGCGGAAGTCGATCGCCAACTGCCGTATGGGCATATCATCCGCAACAATACCGCACAGATCATCGACATCATTGAAGACAGCGCAGCATCGCCCGAGGTGCGCGCCATCCGCGAAATCAATGTGGGTGCATACGTTGTGGAATTTCCGGTGATTGCGGCCGCGCTCGCGCACCTCTCACCTTCTCCTATCGACGGAGAATACCGGCTTACCGATTGTGTGCACGAGTTGATCCGTTCCGGCCTGCGCGTGGAAAGCTATCGCCTTTACGACCAGGACGAAGTGCAGGGTATCAATACCGAGGCAGACCTCGCGCAAGCACAGTTCATCCTCGAGAAGCGGCTTTTCCATCCGCGCCGGCAGGAAGAACAGAATATCGTTACATTCGGGACAGGTGGCTGGCGAGCTCTCATCGGTGAAGGATTCACGCTGCACAACGTGCGGCGGCTCTCGCAAGCGCTTTGTAATGGAATCATTCGGCGCGGCGAGGAGAGCCGTGGGGTGATCGTGGGATATGACCGTCGATTCCTTTCAAGACAAGCAGCCGAAGCCTCTGCCGAGGTTTTCGCGGGCAATAACATCCCTTGCATTCTTCTTCCAGAAGACGCGCCCACCCCGTTGATCAACTACGCGACAGCCGTGAAAGGATCGGCCTATGGGCTGGCGTTTACGGCTAGCCACAATCCGCCGGAATGGAACGGGCTGAAGGTCTTCAACGGCGATGGCTCCTTGCTGCAAGACGAGATCACTCGCGAGATCGAGAAGGAGACCAACGCACTCACGCCGCAGCAGGTGGTGAAGCTGGATTTGGGAGTTGCACTCTCTTCAGGAATCGTCACGAAGCACGATTTCACGAACCAATATGTGGATGCGATTGAAGCGCTTGTTGACATGGGCGCAATGCGCAATGCCGGGCTGAGGCTGATCGTCGATCCGATGTATGGAGTCGGTCAGCTCACGCTGGGAACGGTTTTGACCGAGGCGCGATGCCGAGTCACATTTATCCACGAGCGCCATAACCCGCTGTTCGGAGGACGTTCGCCGGCGCCAAATGAAGACGCCCTGCGCGTGCTCAGTTCCGAGATGCAGGAGCTGCACTACGACTTGGGACTTGCGATGGATGGAGACGCGGACCGCGTTGCGATCTTGGATGAGCGCGGACGGTATATCTCGATCAACGATATTCTCGTGCTGCTGTATTGGTATCTGCACGAGGTGCGAGGGCAGAGGGGCGGGGTGGTCCGCAATCTTTCGACAACCCATATGCTCGATCGTCTGGCGCGCAAGTTGGGTGAACAATGTTACGAGAAGCCGGTGGGCTTTAAACACATTGCGTCAGGGATGGTAGAACATGATGCGCTATTGGGCGGGGAATCGTCTGGAGGCTTAACCATCCGCGGGCACATTCTCGGCAAGGATGGCATTTTCGCCTGCGCGCTCGTGGTAGAGATGTTGGCGAGAACCGGCGAGAAGATCTCGAAATTGATGGATGATCTTTACGCGAAGATTGGGAGGCTCTACTACATCGAGGAGAGCTTGCCGGCCACCCCCGAGATGCGCATCGCAGTCCCGCAAAG
This sequence comes from Acidobacteriaceae bacterium, assembly GCA_003151155.1. GTDB lineage: Bacteria > Acidobacteriota > Terriglobia > Terriglobales > Acidobacteriaceae > Korobacter. Next base: position 14,684 of record PLWX01000288.1, on the reverse strand, counting down.
AATGAAGAGTGCAGCCCTCAATGCGATTGGCTCGTACGCCGTATTGAGCACGTCTTTTCTCGATGGCATAAAGCTCCTGCTCGAGAACGATAATTGGGCACTGCTACGTTTCTCCGGGACCGAACCCGTGCTGCGGTTGACCGTAGAAGCCGATAGCGAGGCCAAAGCGCGCGAGTTGCTGCAGTGGTTGCGACAGTTCGCGACTGCCGAGAGCAACGCGCAAGGCCATTAGCGACGAAGCAGAAACTTCTCACATGTAGGACAATATCCCGTCATGCATGATCAGGTTGTGGTCCGCTGCAAGGACCTTCGCAAAACCTATGAGGGCAAAGTTGAAGCCGTTCGTGGGCTCGATCTCACCATCTACGCCGGGCAGTGCTTTGGACTGCTCGGCCCGAACGGCGCGGGCAAAACGACAACGATTGAGATCCTGGAAGGGCTCTTGGCTGCAACTTCTGGTGAAGTCGAAATCCTTGGACACACTTGGAAGAGCGACTCCCGCGCGCTGCGAGAGATGATCGGCATCTCGCTTCAGGAAACACGGCTGAGCGAGAAGCTTACTGTACGCGAGACAGTGGAATTGTTCGCCGGCTTCTATAAGCAGTCGCGACCAGCGGAAGAAGTACTCGCGGAGTTATCGCTCACGGAAAAAGCCGACGCGCGCGTGGGCAAGCTTTCCGGCGGGCAGAAGCAGCGCCTGGCGATCGCGACCGCGCTCGTTTCCAATCCACAATTGCTTTTTCTTGATGAGCCGACTACCGGACTCGATCCACAGAGTCGTCGAGAAGTTTGGGATATTGTTCGGCGCTTCCAACAATCGGGTGGAACGGTGTTGCTCACCACGCATTACATGGACGAAGCCGAGAGGCTCTGCGATTACATTTCCATTATCGATCATGGGAAAGTAATCGCTGCTGGAACTCCAGCAGAGTTGATCTCGGGCGTAGGCGGCCATCATCGTGTGGAGTTCGCGCTGGAAGCGGACCACCTGGACGGCGGCGAACTGTGGCGTCAGTTACCGGGCGTTGGCGGAGTTCATCAGGATGCGGGCATTACAGCGCTCACTGTCGAAGAGCCGCACTTGACCATTCCCGCGCTGCTGGCCGCGGTGAACCAGCGAGGATGGAAGTTGAGTCAATTGACGACGCGGCAATCGAGCCTTGAAGACGTTTTCGTAAATCTCACCGGGCGCCATTTGCGAGAGGATTAACATGCCGACGCCAACAGAGAAGCTGACGATTCATGGCCGCTGGGCTGGATATACCGGCTTACTCGGCGTGCGAATGAAAGAACTCTTTCGTGAGCCGGAAGTCGTGTTCTGGATTTTCCTCTTTCCCATCCTGCTTGCGTTTGGTCTTGGAATCGCATTCCGAAATCGTCCAACGGAAAAAGTGAATGTGGTCTTCGCCCAACAGGAAGGCTCCGATCGGCTACGGCAATTGCTGAAGGCCGCGCCAGACGGACAGAAATTCAACATCCAGGTGCAGCCGCCAGAGCAGGCTGCGGATAGTTTTCGGCTCGGCAAAGTAGATCTGGAAATCTTGCCTGACGGGAAAGGCGGTGCGGAATATGTATACGATCCGTCGCGTCCCGAGAGCCTGTTGGCACAAAATGTGGTGGATGACGCACTGCAAACGTCGGCGGGACGCAAGCCCTCTCTCACTTCGAGTTCACGCGTGAACAGCGAGCCGGGCAGCCGTTATATCGATTTCCTAATTCCCGGACTGCTGGGTATGAACCTGATGGGCTCGGGGATGTGGGGCATCGGATTTGCGCTGGTGGACATGCGGCAGCGCAAACTGTTGAAGCGCTTTGTCGCCACCCCCATGCGCCGCAGCGATTTCCTGCTGGCGCTCGCATCCAGCCGGTTGATCCTGATGATCCTCGAACTGCTCATTGTTCTCGGTTTTGGCGTGCTCATGTTTCACATGCGCGTGATGGGATCGTGGCCTGCGATTCTTTTCGTCAGCTGCCTCGGCGCCATGACTTTTGCGGGGCTGGGACTTTTGACCGCGAGCCGCGCGGAGAAAATCGAGACCGCAAGTGGGATCATGAACGTGATCATGATGCCAATGTGGGTCTTCTCGGGCATCTTCTTTTCTTACGAGAGGTTTCCGGCGAAGGTCATTCCACTGATCCGGTTGCTGCCGCTGACGGCGCTCAACGATAGCTTGCGCGCGGTCATTCTCGAAGGTAAAACCCTGACCTCGCAGGCCGAACCTATCTTGGTAATGAGTTTGTGGGGCGGTCTGTGTTTCCTGTTTGCCGTGCGGTTCTTCCGTTGGACATAATGCTTTCGTGCTATGCAACTTTTCCCGGGACTGGGGTTTATACCAGGTGAGTCCAAGGGAGTTGTGTCGCGACCGGCTCACTGGAGTGAACTTGATGCGCAAGCCTTTATCTGGAATTTCGATCGTTGTATTGTTCTTGGCTCTCGTCACGGTGGGTTCTGCGTTCGCGCAGGATCGTGATCCTGGTCCAGAGCCACCGGACCGTGGTACCGGCATGAGCGCTGGCGGAAAATGGATGGTGTTCGAATCCGAAGACTCCATGACTGCGGCGAAGCTCGTTCGTTTTGAATTGGAATCGGAGAACACGCTCCCGGACAGTGATCGCCGTTCGAAGATCATCCTGTATTGCAAGAATGGCAAACTTGACCTCAGCGATTTCCGGCCTAACCTCCGCATGTCGGGGCCGAATCGGCCTGGATTTTGGGGACAACCGCAGATGGAAGTCACGGTTCGCGTCGACAACGCGCACAGCCATCACGGATGGAACTGGGTTGGAGGGCGATTTTTGTCCATGGACAAAGGAACCACCCGCGAATTGATCGGCGCTCGTCTGTTCCGGGTAGAGTTCCTGTCACGCCGTGGGCCGCAGATCGCGGAGTTTTCGCCAGCGGGATTGGACCTCGGCAAGGTACATAGCGCCTGTGATATCAGCCCTAAGAAACCGTAAAGAGTTTTAAAAAAGTAAGAGAGTGGCGAGGAGGCGATGCTTCCTCGCTTTTTCTTTTTGGAAGCGTCAATTTCAGGGACGTGCTGCGTGTCGTTAGAGGCGAGCAGCGTTAGTATCTGGGGGAAGAGCGGTTTTTGAGGCGTCGGGAATGGATCATCTTCTACAGGACATCAAGTTTGGTATTCGTACGCTGTGGCGAACTCCCAATTTCACGTTTGTAGCGCTGCTTACGATCGCGCTGGCGATCGGGGCGAACACGGCGATGTTCAGCGTTGTGAATGCTGTGCTTCTGCGGCCATTACCGGTGCAGCAGGCAGACCGCTTAATGGCGGTATGGCAGATCGATCCGAACGGAAGTCCTAACGCATTTACGACGCCTAACTTTGTGGAATGGAAGCGCCAAGGCGGATTGGCCGGCAACCTGGCGGCGTATTCTCCATCGGCCTACAATCTTGCCGATAAAGACACTCCCGAGCGCGTCGCCGGCGGCTACTTATCCTACGAATTGCTGCCCAACTTTGGAGTGCAGCCGGTCCTTGGCCGAAATTTCAGCGCCGATGAGGACCGCCCCAATGGCGCACCGGTGGCTCTTTTGAGTGAAGGCATTTGGCGGACGCGCTTCAACTCGGACCCCAACATCCTGAACCAAACGGTGAAACTCGACGGGATGGCTTACACAATCGTCGGCATTATGCCCAAGGGTTTTTATGTTCTGAACCGGAATGAGCTTCTGTGGACTCCGCTGAAACTTGACCCCAACGATCCCTCGAAGTCGCGCCGCATTCATTGGATGTGGGCGTTCGTACGGCTGCCTGATGGCATGTCGATGCAAACGGCGCAGGCGGAGGTCAATGGCGTCGCGGCGCGTCTCAAAACCCAAGACCCCAGCGGGGATGCGGGACTTGGTTTGCAGCTGCAGTCGATGCCAGAGTTCGTTTTTGGCGAGGTCCGTCCGGCGTTGTTGCTACTGATGGGTTCGGTAGGCCTGGTGCTGCTCATTGCAACGTCGAATGTAATCAACCTGTTACTCGCTCGTGGAGCCGGTCGCCGTTCCGAGCTGTCGGTTCGCAGTGCTCTCGGTGCGCCGCGATCGCGATTAATTCGTCAGTTGCTGACCGAAAGCCTGCTGTTATCCGTCACCGCCGGCGCGCTCGGGTTGGGTCTTGGCGCAGTGGCATTACGATTTGTCCTGGCGATGCACCCGACGAATATTCCCCGCGTCGAAGAAGTACGCATCGACAGTTCCGTGCTGCTCTTCACCTTCTTTGTGTCCGTCGTGGTTGGCATTGTGTTTGGTCTTGCGCCTGCATTCAGCGCATCGAAGGCTGACCTCAACACCGTACTAAAGGAAAATCTGCGAACTTCCAGCGGTCGCATAGGGAAGCAACGCTCGGCGTTCGTGCTCGCCGAGACGGCTCTCGCTTGCATGTTGTTGATTGGCTCAGGGCTTGCCGCTAAAAGCCTCTGGAAACTGCATAAGATTGATCCGGGATTCAATCCGCACAATGTCACCGCGGTCCGCATTACAGTGCCGCGGAGCACCCCGCCCGAGCGCGTTCCTGATTTCTACCGGCAGGTGTTGGACAGAGTGCGTGCATTGCCCGGAGTGCAGGCGGCGACCCTCGGACGTGACCTGCCGATGAGCGGAACGGATCCGTCGATGCCGATCACGCTCGACGGCGCAACTCCGAAGCTTGGACCGGGAGAAACCATCACGCGTTTTCGTGCCGTCGCGCCAGCCTACTTCCACACGTTGCAGATCCCGATTTTACGGGGCAGGGAGTTTGCCGATAGCGATACGGCAACTTCGCTGAACGTGGTAATCGTGAGCGAGATGCTCGCGAAACGTTACTTTCCGAACGAGAATCCGATTGGAAAACGGTTGCGGCCGGAGATTCCGAACGCGCCGTTCTTCACGGTGGTTGGCGAAGCCGCCGATGTGAGACATTGGGGTCTCGATGTCGAACTGGAACCGACCGCATACTACCCGTACACACAAGTTCCTGCCGCGGTGTTGCCGCTCTTCGAAAAAAATATGAGCATTGCTGTGAGAGGTACGACGGCTGGGATCGTACCTTCGGTGCGCGCCGCGGTCGGGGAAATCGACAAGACGATACCCGTCTTCAGTGTGCACACGATGGACGAACTCTATGCCGATTCAGGATCGCTCCGCCGCTTCGACATGGCGCTGCTGCTTAGCTTTGCCGGCTTGGCGCTGGTGCTTTCAGCGATCGGCGTCTACGGGGTGATTGCATACTCCGTATCGCAACGCACCCGCGAGATAGCGATTCGCATGGCGGTCGGCGCGCAGCGTGGTGACGTTCTCCGCATGGTGATCACACAAGGTGCGAAAGTGGCCTGCCTCGGCGTAGTTGCGGGGGTGATAGCTGCACTTGCAATCGGCAAGGTCATGGCAAGCTTGTTGTACGAGGTGAATCCCAGAGACGCGCTGACCTTCAGCACCGTCCCCCTGGTCTTGATGGGAGTGATCCTGCTGGCCTGCTACTTGCCGGCGCGCCGCGCGGCGTCAGTGCAACCAACAACCGCGTTGCGCTATGAATAATCAGCGGATCATGTAGACCTTGCGTACGGTTTCCCGCACTTCGCAAATTCCGTTCCAGCCTGCGGGAAAGAGCGCCAACGTATCGGGCTTGATCTCAATCTGTTCGCCGTTGTCGTGGGTGTAGAGACTGCAGCCTGCAATGAAATGGCAGAATTCGTCGCTCTTCACCTCACACCGCCACGTACCGGGGGAGCATGTCCAGATGCCGGATTCCGCACGCCTTGGTGGTTGGCTACGGGTGAGCAGAATGCCCGCTTTCTGCGAGATGCCTAGAATGCGCTTGGACACCGCGCCCCAATCTTCCAATGGACCGGCATGCAGCACATCGCGCAAGATCGGCGTGATACCTGAAGCCTCACCAAGACAGCGCATGTAGCTGACGCGAAGAGTCTCCTCGATCGTGGCTTGGCCTTTCCATTCTTCTTTGAAGTGAATCGCAGTGAATGGCGCCACATCGAGAGTCTCACCCGAATCGCGACGAATATGCGCCCGGCCGTGCATTACGAACCAGAGTTCGTCCAGCGAAAACGAAAGTTCTCGCTTGCCGCGCCCGCACGTCCGAAGTCCGCCCTCAACCCGGTACTCGGGGTTGCGATACATCACGAGTTCGTCGCTGCCGCTTTTCGCTTCCCATTCGAACGCGGGATGAAGATGCGGTGCGGTGGAAGTGAGGTCGATGCGCATTCAGCTACTCTGCTTGCGCAATATAGCAGTAAAAAGGCCGAGCGCAAAGACTCGGCCTGATCAGCAAAGTACCAACGTTACTAAAGTACTAACGTTACTGGTGACTGATGCGCCAGATCGTATTGGACCCGTCGTCGGCCACAAGCAGCGACCCGTCCGCCGCAACGGTGATGCCAACCGGCCGTCCCCACGCGTTGCCATCGGGCGTGACGAAGCCGGTGAGGAAATCTTCGTACTCACCAGTAGCGTGGCCTGTCTGGTGTAGTGGCACGCGAATGACTTCGTAACCTACGCGCACAGCCTTGTTCCACGATCCATGTTCGGCGGCGAAAATGTCGCCCTGGTACTCCGCAGGAAAGCTCTTGCCATCGTAAAAGGTGAGTTCCAGCGATGCGTTGTGAGGTTGAAGCAAGACATCTGGGACAAGGATTTTTCCTCTCAGTTCGGGATGTTTGCCGGCATGACGCGGGTCCTGATGATCGCCCATGTAATACCACGGCCATCCATAGAAGCCGCCCTCCTGCACGTGGGTGATGTAGTCGGGAACAAGATTATCGCCAAGGGCATCGCGTTCATTCACCGAACACCAGAGCTCGCCGGTTTTGGGGTTCACCGCCAACCCTACTGGATTGCGAATGCCGGAAGCGTACACATGCAGGTTGCTGCCGTCGGGATTGGCCGCGAGAATGTCAGCTCGATTCTTCTCACTGGAATGAGTGTCGGGATCGTCCACGTTTGAAGCCGAACCAACGGATACGAACATCGTTTTGTCGTCGAGGCTGAAGCGCACCTCGCGCGTGGAGTGGCCACCAGTTGGAAGATCGACTAGCTTTTGCGGAGTACCGCGGGCTTTCAAATCGCCGTTCTGATAGGGAATCCGAACAACGGCGTTCGTATTGCCGATGTAGATCCACTGAGGATTCGGGCCGGATGGATAGAATGCGATACCGAAGGGTTCGTCGAGTCCGCCAACAAATTCTGCGGTCTGTTCGGGCTTCCCGTCGGCAGTCATGCCGCGAAATATCTTGATATCGCCCGCGCTCATTTCTGCGACAAAGATATCGCCATTGGGAGCGGTTCGAATCTCGCGTGGATTATCCAGATTGCTGGCGAATACGTCGACTTTGAAGCCCGGCAGGGTTTGCGGCCACGCGTTTTGAGGTCGCGGCACGATGTGTGGACCGTTGCTGGACGACTTCGTCGCATACGGCTCCGGGAGATCCTGAACCGTAATCTTGCGGAAAGCGCCCGGTTTCTCATCTCGGAAATCAATGAATGGCCCGCTGCCGCTTTTCGCAGTCGGAAGGCTCGCGTCAGCTGAGGCGACCGGCGTAGCGGCCCCCGCTGTTTTCATCACTTTCAAATAGCTGACGATCTGCCATCGCTTGGCCTGCGAAAGGCTCGCCCATGCGGGCATTCCGTTATCCACAGATCCTTTGGTGATGAACCAGAAAACCTCGCCATCCTTGGCAGATTGGGTCGGGCCTGATTTCAAGGCAGGGATGTTGCCAGTGCCCTCACCGCCAGCACCGTGGCATGAAGCGCAGTTCTGGCCGTAAAGCGTTTTTCCGGCATTGATGGCGCTCGACTGGCCAGCTACAGGATTTTTACTTTGCGCTGCGGACGGAGGAGCGCTATGAAACGTTGCAGTCTGTGACAGGACAAATGAGGTGAGAAGCAGAGTCGTAACAATTGCCGAAGAATAGATGGTTCGCGAAACCTGCACGCATGCCTCCGCGGGGGATTGTTCAGCTAGGGTTTTTCCGCATGCCCGGCGATACGGAAACTTTGCCAAGTTGGATGTTGAAGCCCACTTGAGGATTCACGCAGTTACAAAAATTTGCAGGAATGACTCTGCTCGCGGTCGTGCGTATGATGTTGGCGCTATGAAACAGATCGACCGGTCACGTCTATCGTTGCTCATGGAACGAGAGCGGGAACAATTTGTGCGCACTCATCCCAAGTCTCACGAGATGTTCAAGCGCGCCGGGGGCTCCCTGCACGGCGGAGTTCCGATGAACTGGATGTCGAAGTGGCCGGGACCGTTTCCGATATTCGTGGCCGACGCGCAAGGCGCGCACTTCACCGATCTTGACGGTCACGAGTATGTGGATCTCTGCCTTGGTGATACTGGCGCCATGACCGGCCACTCACCGAAGGCGGCGGTGGCAGCTCTGGTGGAGCAGGCGAAGCAAGGGCTGACGTTCATGCTCCCGACTGAAAATTCGATCTGGGTTGGCGAAGAACTAAAACGCCGTTTCGGATTGCCTTATTGGCAATTTGCCTTGACGGCAACCGATGCAAACCGTTTTTCCATTCGTATCGCTCGCGAAATTACCGGACGTCCGAAGATATTGGTTTTCAACTGGTGCTACCACGGCACGGTGGATGAGACGTTTATCAACCTCACGGATGGGGTTGCTGGCCCGCGACGAGGGAACATCGGCCCGCCGGTCAATCCGAACTTAACTACGAGAGTGATCGAATTTAATGATTTCGCCGCCCTGGAGAGGGAACTCGCCCATAACGACGTGGCCTGCGTCCTGATGGAGCCGGCACTCACGAACGTTGGCATCGTACATCCGGTGCCGGGCTTTCACGAAGCGGTCCGTCATCTGTCACACAAGTATGGCAGCCTGCTGATCATCGACGAGACACATACGATTTGCGCTGGCCCGGGAGGTTACACCCGCGAGCACAACTTGCAGCCAGACTTCCTCGTGATCGGCAAGCCGGTGGCGAGCGGNNGTAATGCGCGCCACCTTGGAAAAGGTTTTGACCCAGGAAGCGTTCGATCGCATGATCCCGCTCGGGACGCGGTTTACCGAAGGGGTTCAGAGTGTAATGAAAGAGTTTTCGCTGCCCTGGCACGTGACCCAGCTCGGTTGTCGCGCCGAATATTTGTTTACAGCGCATCGCCCGACGAATGGCAGCGAAGCAGCGCACGCCGCGGACTTCGAGATGGATCAGTTCATGCACCTTTACGCATTGAATCGCGGGATACTGCTGACGCCATTTCATAACATGGCGCTTATGTCGCCTGCCACGACCGCATCGGATGTCGATCGCCATACGGAAGTATTTCGTGATGCGGTCGTTGCGCTCGCGGGTGGCTGAAAGCGTGCAGTCAGGCCTTACGGGAGATGGTCGTTTCGGGGTAGGGGTGAAGAGGAAGTTTGGTCGGGGCGAGAGGATTCGAACCTCCGACCCCCTGCGCCCAAGGCAGGTGCGCTACCAGGCTGCGCTACGCCCCGACTGGTTTCAATTATAACTGCTGGGCGCGGGAGTTCAGGGCGGAGTGACTGCTCGCACGGGAACAAGGGCTATAATCGTCTGCGGTATGGAATCGCTCCAATACGCGCTGGTGGCTTACGTTCGCAGCCCGGTCGGAATTTTTGTCGAGGAACTGCGGCGAAAGATCTACCCCGAGCATGGGCATCTTGCCGCACACGTGACGGTGTTGCCGCCGCGTCCTATAAGCGGTAGCGAGGAAGAAGCACTCGCGACCGTATCGAGCTTTGCCAGTTCGCATCCAGCATTCGAGATTGGCATGGGAGAGGTGGAGTCGTTCGTACCGAGTACTCCGACGATCTTCATACGGGTAGCTCGCGCGGCCTATCGGATGCGGGAATTGCACGACGCTATGAACGTCGGAGCGTTGCAATACGAAGAACCCTGGCCGTATATGCCTCACCTCACCATCGCTAAGCTCGATTGCACGCCGGACGTAGAGCAAGTGATCGAGAGGGTCCGCCAGAACTGGCGCCAATATACCGGCTCCCGGCAGGTTCTCATCGATAACCTAACGTTTGTGCGAGGTTCCGGGCATACCTGGTTCGATATCGCGCGCTTTTCGCTGGAAGGCGGCAAAGTGCCGCAGTAGTGCATGTACCAGTTCGGTGTTGCGCTCCGCCCCCAGAAGAGCTACAAACCTAAGTACTGTCCCGACGCTACGGCGTCCTCCCTCGAAAAATTGAGAAGAGGTGCGTGTATGAACCTCGGAGTTTATGGTTCGGGATATCTTGGGACAGTTGTTTCCGCGTGTCTTGCCGATCTCGGCATGCCCGTCTCCTGCTATGACGCGGACACCTCGCTGGTAATGGAAAATGCGCAGGGCACCCTGCGTTTCCACGAAAAAAACCTGAAAGAAATCATCCGTCGCAACGTGCGTGCCGATCGCCTGATGTATACCACCGAGATCGAGACCATTGCGCGACGCACGGGAGCCATCTTCATTGCGGAAGATGACGCGTCTGACATCGATACCGTGGTGCTCGACTTGGCGGCCGTCGCGGCGCCGCAAGCGGTCTTTGTGATCGTTACACCGACCCCGGTCGGAACAGCGCGAAAGATCGAAGAAGAAATGCGTCGTCGCGGCTACAAGCAGCATGTGGTGACCCAGCCAATGTTTCTCACAGATGGCTGCGCAGTAGAAGATTTCAATTGGCCTGACCGCCTGGTGCTCGGTACAACTTCGAATGATGCAGTAGACGTGCTGAAGCAGATCTATCGGCCGATCGTGATGCGCGGCGTGCCTTTAATCGTCACGTCTCACGAGACTGCCGAATTGGTGCGCGAAGCGTCCACGGCATTCGTCGCCACGAAGATGTCGTTCATCAATGAGCTGGCGAGCCTGTGCGATCACGTGCAAGCGGATGCTACCGACCTGGCGTTGGCGATGGGACTCGACAAAAAGATCGGGCCTCGTTGTTTGCAGCCGGGAGCGCGCATTGGCGGCACGTTCGTCGAAAATGAAATGAATGCGCTCGCGCTGCTGGCAGAGCAGTTCGGGGTTTCGCTGAAAGTGCTTTCTGCTGCTCGCGAAGTCAATCACGGGTTCTCGGATCACATCATGGAAAAGCTGACGTCAGTGATGCCTACGGTGGTTGGCCGCGAAGTCGGGATCCTGGGACTCGCATTCAAACCCAACACCAATTGCATCGCTGGTTCGGTGTCGTTGTCGTTGGCGCGAGGGCTGATCTCAAAAGGAGCTCGCGTGCGTGCCTACGATCCTGTAGCAATTCCCGAAGCACAGCGCGAATTGAATGACGTAGTGCACTTCTGTCAGAACGCTTATGAAGCGGCGGAGGGCAGTGACGCACTCGTGGTCGGCACCAGTTGGCCGGAATTTCGAGCACTCGATTGGCAACGAATGAAACGGATCCTGAAAAATCCCGTGATCTTCGATACCAAGAACATGCTGGATGCGCCACGGCTGCGCACCATGGGCTTCCGTTACGTGGGAATCGGACGGTCTTAACACTTTCTCTTGCTTCCATTTCGGTTGTGTAAATCGATGGTTCCTCCACTCGGCCCGGACGCAAAACGTTCGGGCCTTTTATAATCGCGAGCGGAGGATTCCATGCAAAGAACAGCAAGTGCACATTGGTCCGGCGGATTGAAAGACGGTAAGGGTACCGTCTCAACCGCAAGCGAGGTGTTGAAAGAAACGCAATATTCCTTCGCGACGCGGTTTGAGAATGGTGCAGGCACCAATCCTGAAGAATTGATTGCAGCAGCACACGCCGGATGCTTCTCTATGGCGCTTTCTGCGGAGCTGGGCAAGGCGAATTTCACCCCGGCGGCGATCGACACGAAAGCCACACTCACGCTCGAAAAGACAGACGCGGGTTTCACCATTACCGCGATTCACCTCGACGTAAATGCGTCGATTCCCAACATCGAGGCCGCCAAGTTTGAAGAAATCGCGAACGGCGCGAAGAAGGGCTGCCCGGTTTCGCGCGTCCTGAACGCTAATATCACGATGACCGCCCACCTAGCGTAGTCATCGTTTCCCGCGCGCGCGAGTTACGGAAATCGCGCGCGCCTAGCCAACAACTTCGGTTGGGCTGACATCCCAATTGAGAGTACGATGCGGCAGCAATGAGCCATCGGCCTTGATTCGCCTGGAGCGCGAAGGTTGCAGATCACTATCTTCGGACTGACTATCTCTTCGGCGTGGGGAAACGGCCACGCCACGCCCTATCGCGCGTTGATTCGCGCGCTCCATCGTCTAGGCCACTCCGTGCGGTTCTATGAGAAGGATGTTTGGTACTACGCGCGACATCGGGACTTCTACGAGCTGCCGTATTGCGACCTTAAGTTCTACTCGGACTGGGATTCGATTCGTGAGGAGGCTCTCGCCGACGCCGCGACCGCGGACGTGGTGCTCGTCGCGAGTTACTGTCCCGAGGGAGCGCGCATTTCAAACGAGGTCCTCGGTCTGCCGAGGCCTCTGAAAGTTTTCTACGATCTCGACACTCCTGTCACTTTCGCCAAGTTTGATTCAGGAGAGAGTACCGAATATCTCGATCCCAGGCAGATTTCCGCGTTCGATCTTGTACTCTCGTTCACTGGCGGGATGGCGCTGCGTAAACTGAAGCACGAGTACGGGGCGCAAATGGCGCGTCCGCTCTATGGCTGCGTCGATCCGGATGTGTACCACCGTGTGAATGCGAACTCTGAGTTGCGTTCCGACTTGAGCTACATGGGAACCTACGCTGTCGATCGCCAGCCGAAACTCGAGGAACTATTCCTCGAGCCGGCGCGGCAAGCTCCGGAGATGCGATTCCTGCTTGCTGGCAGCTTGTATCCGTGGCCATGGTACTTTCCGGAGAACGTGAATAAACTCGAGCATGTTTTCCCGAAGCAACATGCGGAGCTTTATTCTTCCTCGCGAATCACTCTGAACATCACCCGCAAGGATATGGCTGAATCGGGGTTCTGTCCGTCAGGGCGCTTCTTCGAAGCGGCGGCGTGCGGGTGCCCGATCGTTACCGATACTTGGGAAGGGCTCGATACATTTTTTACCGAGGAAGAAATTTTTGTCGTCGATTCAACGAGCGCCGTCCTCCAAGCCCTTAACCTCGACGGCGCTGCTTTAGAGAAGCTTGCCCTCCGGGCGCAGCAACGAACTCTCGACGAACACACGGGAACGCATCGGGCACGGGAACTTCTGAAGTATTTCGAGGAAGCTCGAAGCAACAATCGCCACGCACAATCGGAGGTCGCATGATCGGTATCATTCCCGCAGCTGGTGCCGGGGAGAGAATCCAGCCGCTTGGCTGCTCGAAAGAATTACTGCCCGTAGGATCGCGGGTGGTCAACGGAGTAGATCGTCCGAAAGCAGTTGCGGAATACCTGGTGGAGCGCATGATTGCCGCCGGAGCTGAGCAGATCTGCATGATCATCTCCGCCGAGAAGAGCGACATCGTGCGTTATTTCGCGGAGCGCAACTACGCTGCCGAGATTTTCTATGTGGTGCAGCAGAAGCCGGCTGGCCTGTGTGACGCGCTGTTTCGCGCAGAGCCTTTCGCGCGGCATCATCGCGAGGTGCTGATCGGATTGCCCGACACCATCTGGTTTCCAGAGAATGCTTACCGCCCAGCCGTGGACGACCGTAAGGCCGATGTCAATCTCGTGCTGTTTCCGGTGGACGATCCGAGCGCTTTCGACGCGGTGGTGTGCGACAGCCAGGGTTATGTGGAAAAGGTGGAAGTGAAACAGCGCGATGCGCACAGCCAATGGGTATGGGGGGCTGTCACCTGCACCGGCGATTCCTTTCGTGCGCTTAAGTTGTTATGGGAGTCGCGACACCGCGAAGACCAGTATCTCGGACACTTGCTCAACGCATACATTGCGGCAGGCGATGCTGTGCGAGGTACTTATTCCGGAGAACGTTACATGGACGTGGGGACGCTGGACGGCTATCACCGAGCGCTCGACTATCTGCGTTCCACGCGCAAGGAACGCACTGAACCAGCGTGACTTCACGCCTCAATGTCTGATTTAACTATGAGCCCGAAGAATGTCGCGGAGTTCGCGATTGATGCGTGCAGCATCGCGGGCCGCCTTGTCAATCAACTCGACCCAGCGCTTGTTTGTGTCGTCCAGCGAAGCCTGTGCGAGCAGGTACGATGCCTGCATTACGGTCTCAATCGAGTTGCTAAGGTCGTGCGCCAGAGTGCGCATCTGCCCAATTGTTTCGCCTTGAATCGCCTTGGGTTCGCTCATAGTAGGTTGGGTGGGCTTTGAAGACATTTCCTCTCCCATGGGGTAGTACTTTCCAGCCGACAGAGCTGGTGCTGCGCCGATTTATGAAAGTCAGTTAGGTTTGACGACGATTCGTAACAATTCGTTGTTCGGAGCTGCCGTTTTTTACAGATTACCAAGGTCACATTTGTGCGCTCCTGCCACACCCTCTTGATCGAAAGGTGGGAATATCGCGCGAGTTTTGCACGCGTTCGAGGAGTCGCGCGTCCAAGTCCATCGGAAGACGTGGTTTGACACGCCCGTAACACCCTGTAGAATAGACGAGTACGTCGCCTTCGACCTGCGTTGCTTTAGAGTTCCCCGAAAAGGGTTGAGCTCGCGCCGCATGGTTCTCAGATGTGCCGAAGTGGCGGAATTGGCAGACGCGCATGGTTCAGGTCCATGTACCGGCAACGGTGTGGGGGTTCGAGTCCCTTCTTCGGCACCA
>PLWX01000059.1 GCA_003151155.1 Acidobacteriaceae bacterium | reverse complement strand
ACACTGCTGTATCCCGCGGTGCTCGGCCTAGTCATAGCGAACACAATCAACGCGGCTGCTGATTTGGGAGCCATTGCCGCTGCGATAAATCTCATCACTCCAATCCGCATTGTCTACTTGGTTCTTCCAGTGACGCTTTGCATCTTGGTCATCCAGATTTTCTGTTCCTACCGGACGATAGCCAACGTGTTCAAGTGGCTAACCCTTGCATTGCTGGCTTACATCGGGTCTTCATTCTTTGCCCATCCTCACGCAAGGGATGTGCTTCATGGCACCCTAGTGCCCGGATTTTCGTTGAATGGCAAGTCGCTATCGATCATCGTCGCAATCTTGGGGACGACGATCTCACCTTATCTTTTCTTCTGGCAATCGAATCAAGAAGTGGAAGAGCAAATCGAAATGGGCCGCACCACGCTTAAGCAACGGAAGGGTGCGACGGACAATGAATTGAAGTACGCCGCGTGGGACGTGATCACCGGAATGTTCTTCTCGAATGCGGTGATGTATTTCATCATTCTGGCCACAGCCGCAACGCTATTCCAAGCTGGCAAGACAGATATTCAAAGCGCCACGGATGCCGCACAGGCATTGGCTCCCATCGCAGGAAATGCCGCAAAGCTGCTACTGGCTATTGGGTTGATCGGAGCAGGTCTACTGGCCGTCCCCATCCTGACGGGTTCCAGTGCCTATGCGGTCGCGGAGTCCTTCGGATGGAAGCATGGATTGAATCGCAAGCTGTCGAACGCTCGGGAGTTTTATGCCCTGATCGCTGGATCGACGATCATCGCTATGATCTTGAATTTCGTTGGTATCGATCCGATGAAGGCACTATTCTGGGCCGCAGTGCTGAATGGCGTTCTTGCCCCACCACTTCTCATCATCATCATGCTGGTTTCACAGAACCGTAAGATCATGGGGGTTCGTACCAACGGACGGGTGTTGAACACCTTAGGGTGGACTACAGTCGTTCTCATGGGTGCGGCGGCAGTGGGACTGGCGGTAACTTGGAAATACAGCTAAGAAAATGTTCGTGCGACCGCTAGGTCGCGTAAGATGTGGAGGAACTCACATTTCAGAAAACTTCTACGTCCCCAGCTCGATTCCGGAACAACTACGAGGATATAACGTCAAGAACACTAGGAGTGTCCTATGAAGCCAGCGTTTTGGGTAATCCTCGTCGTACTATTCACCGTCGAGTCGATGAGTGCTCAGGACTTTTCACTCGTGCTTCTTCCTGACGCTCAGAACGAAACGCAATTTTATCCGCAGGTGTTAGCAAGTCAAACCAATTGGGTCGTGCAAAATCAAGCAGCCCTGAACATTCAGGCGTTGCTTGGCTTAGGCGACATCGTCAATGATGGCGCGTCAGCCACTCAGGAACAAAGTGCAGACGCAGCGATTCGTAGTCTTGACAATGCGGGAATTCCCTATTTTCTGGCCATCGGCAATCACGACTACGACGGCGCAACACCCCGTAACGCCACAACGTTCAATCAATGGTTCGGCCCCGCAAGGTACGCGAATTACCCCTACTACATGGGAAATTACCCGACCGGAAGCAACGAAAATTTCTATGGGGTTTTGACCATCAGCGGTCAGCCGTATTTGTTTCTGGTTCTCGAGTTCGCGCCTCGGGACGCAACCTTAGCTTGGGCAGCTTCGGTGATTGCAGCAAATCCCGACAAACTGGTGATTGTCATCACCCACAGCTATATGTTTTACGACAACACTCGCGTCGATCAGTGCGACACCCACGACATGTCCTCAGACAACAGCGGCGATGCAGTGTGGGCTAAGCTGACGAGTCAATATCCAAACATTTTCATGGTGGTGAGTGGACACGTTACGAGCGGTAATGCGGGGCGGCGAGCTGATTTGGGAGTAAACGGGAATCTAGTGAATCAAATGTTCTCTAATTACCAGACTGTCGCCAACGGAGGTAACGGCTGGTTGCGAATCTTAAAGTTCCATCCCAGCCAGAACACCATCGACGTCCTGACATATTCTCCCTTCCTCAACTCTTATCAGACCGATGCTGCGAATCAGTTCACAGTCTACTACCAAAATCCGATGCTGTCGGCAGGGGGACAAGGTACCGTGAGTGGTCTGGTGAGAAATGCTTCGAGTTGCGCGGCGATCCCCGGAGCAACGATTTCTGTACAAGGCACAACGACCACGACGAACAGCGGAGGACAGTACAGCGTGACCCTGCCCATAGCCAGTAGCGTTCCGGTAAGCGCGTCTGTGTCGGGGTTTGGTTCTGTGACACAAAACGCCGTAATCAATGAAGGTTACTCGACTGACCTGAATTTCTTCTTGAACGCCACCGCACCTCCGCCCCCACCGGGCTGTGTCATTAATCCGTCCAACCGTACGGTCACAATTTGCACTCCCGCCAATAACGCTACATCCGGTTCTCCGGTTAGCGTCGTCTCCCAGAGCACCGATTCCAGCACTGTGAAAAGCACCCAAATATTTGTGGACGGCCTAGCCGTCTACACCGCTGCCGCCAGCTCTCTCAACACGTCGGTGCCAATGAAAGTCGGAAGCCGACGACTGACGGTGCAGTCCACGGACGCGAGCGGAACTTTTAAACAAACAATTTATATAAACGTTGCCACGACCACTCCCAATGTGTCGATTACCCCTAACACCCTGCAGTTTGGCAACATCAACCTTGGCTCTGCCAGCACGCCGCAAGCCGTCACCTTGACCTCTGTAAATCCCACTACCGTCGCTTCGCTCACGACGACTGGAGATTTTAGCGAGACGGATAATTGTGTCGCTAGTCTCGCGGCTGGAGGAAGTTGCACTATCAATGTGATCTTTTCCCCCACCGCTTCAGGAGTGCGAACCGCAATGATCAGCATAAGCGACTCTGATCCTTCGTCACCGCAGACTATTGCGCTCAGTGGAACCGGGGTGGCGCTATCTTCGACAGGGTGTACACCCGGCACGGCAAGTCCTTCGGTTACGATCTGCGCCCCGACCGCCAATTTGACGGTGGCTTCACCACTACAGGTTACGGCCGCGACCACGGATAGTAATCCTGTGATCCTGTTGCAGATTTATATTGACGGTGCAGCCGTTTACACCGTGAAAGCCTCATCTCTGCAAGCCAGTATTCCTTTAAAGACCGGAGCACACCGACTTACAGTTCAGGCAAAAGATAGTACGGGGATGATTTTCAAGCAGACGATGTCATTGACAGTACAGTAGTCGGAGGGAATGGGATCGCGCCTAGTTAAGGCCACATTGTCTCGATGACTTCGATTCCCCTATTGTAGCGCCAAATACCCTGCGCGAGCGGATTCAAGCCCTAACCGTTATCTGGACGATTGTCGAGGCTTCGACATCGCTGGCGGGCAGCTCGGATGGCTGGCAGTAGGTGCGCGGCCACCAGCGATTCTCTGTTGATACTGTCGGCGGGCGAAACCGTGGACGGTCTCCCGTACATTCATGCACCTCGTTCGGCTTTCCCTATCCCTCAGACCTCTGGTCGCCCGAAGTTACTCACCCGTACAACCCCCCGGTTTATCCGCTGGTTCAAAAAGCTCCATTACGAAGCAACGCAAACATTGGGCTTTTCGGCCTTTTCGGAGGGTGGTCTCAGTGGTCATAAGACTAATCTCTGCTGACCAGCAGAGTTGTCAGCGGAAGCTTGTTCGCAGCCCGATTCGCTCCATGAAAATTTCTTCCCACAGAAGGGGCGTCTGTGGAGTTTATTCGAGGTGTGACCCTCGAGTGTCTTCATCGGATTCGCCAAGCTCTGACGGAGAGGTCAAACGCAACCCGAGACTGCCTGCCTCCGCGTCACTGGAGTCGTACAAAGGCACGCCTGCGTACGATGCGCTGCTGTCTATCTACGAAGCGCTTCAAAGCCAGCGTGGACATCATTCATTTGTGTTGTCAGACTCGCTGCCCAACTGCGATTTTCTTGTGCCGAAGCCCGGTTTCCTCGTGGAGTTCGACGAATCGCAGCATTTCACGGCCAGCAGAAAGCTGGCATTGAGCCTTTATCCGAAAGACTGCATCTTCGGCTTTGATCGCTCACGATGGATCAAGCTTTGTGACGAGATAGGGGCTCGGGACAACCAGCCGCCCTATAGGGACGAACAACGAGCGTGGTACGACACCTTACGGGATTTCATGCCACAGGTTTTGAAAATGTTGCCCACTATTCGGCTGTATGCGGGTGAATTTAAATGGTGTGCGCTGAACCCGGCGAACCCTGACGACCTCGTCACGTTCCGACAAATTATCGGGGAGCGCACGGATTTCTGGACTTTGGACTTCCGTGTTCCGCGATCTGCGTCTCTAGGCAGGTTGGTGATCGATGGCCCGTGGAGCGGAAACGTGTTTCTTGCCCGGAAACTACTGAATGACGTTGCTCAGAAGTGGCCTTCGGGCCTTGGTCTCGAATGCCTTGCGACTTGCGGCGCATTCATCGTGTTCCCGTGGCCAGATTCACTTCCGCTCCAAGCTGATAACCGCTTCCCCGATGACAGAGCGATTGAGGAATTACAACGGCTAGGACGATTTGCCGTCGAACAGTTGCTCTCCGATGGGCTACGCAAGCGGCTTGCGAAGGGAGCCGATTACCTTACTGTCGGCGTGGATACAAAGAAGGCGAAAATCTCCAGCACAGATAACCACATTCCCCAACCCCATGCGGAAATGGTGTTCGTTGTGAACCTTCACAACGGAGAGGTGCACTTCACTGGGAAGTCGTATCCGACACCAAACCAAACGCGCGGTCTTCTTCGAATTCAGCATCTCGAATCACACTTCTTAACGATTTGCGGCAAAGAAACCATGGTCTTGGGCTGCCACGACTTAACGATGTTCAACCCCCGTTCGGACGCCACCGCGACGGGGTGGAGGGCCGAAGTGAAGGAGAAGTTCAAAGCAATCGCCCACCGACGCAAACCCGTTCAGGTATTGCATCACCCGCATACGACGGTCAAGAGAATGACTTGGCAACATGCATGGTACGGGTTGCTGAAGGAGATTCCAACGGTGCAGAGCTATTTGGGAACGGGGTGCTACTCGTGCAGGGACAGCAGAAATGGGTTCAAGCGGGATTCTCTTGAAAGCGTGCTGACTTCAACGAGGAGCAATGGCAAGCAAGTTGTGATGGACGTGCTCGTACATCTTGCCGCTATGAGAGGGACGTAGCGCTTGCCATGTCTGATCCAAATCCGGAGTGTCCAGCACTCGTGCCTGTTGCGTCCCATCAGGCGTTCTTCTCTTTGTGGAGCTTGGAATCGAGGTAATTCAAAAGCGTTCTTACCGAATTGATGACCAACAGTGCCTCCGGCTCGGCTAGCAGGTGCTGGTTGGGATGGGCTACGCTTGCCTTATTGCGAAGTGGGTTTAAAACATCTACAACTGTGGCCATGCCTCCTAAGACTTTGGCCACGTCTTCGCTCCGTGCACCGAGGTTTTTAAATGCGGGATGTTGAGCCCGTAAAGCCTTAAACAGTTGGCTGAGGCTCGGTTCCGTGCCCACGGAAATCGATGCATCTGAGCAGACTTGGAGCAAATAGCCGTGAAGTGCAGTATGGGCTCTGTCAACTCCACTCGTCGCTCCGCTCGTTGCCATCAACTTCTCGGCATCCATCAGGGCGCGTTCCACCACGGCGCTGCTGATCCGCAGGGGACTCACCGAAACCACAGAGCCAGTGCTCAACCGACGAATCCAATCCATAATCTCGTCGTGAAGTTTCGTCGTCCGAACAGGAGTTGAATTCACGGGATATTTCTCCAAGATTCCTTTCAGTATTCGTGCTTGCACCTCCGGGGTAGCGCCCGAAACGATTTCCGTGAACCTCAGTCGAGTCGTTCCCGCGATGTCGTCAGGATCAATATCCAAATCCAAATCGGCGTAAAAGTCGCGGTGGGTTCTGTAATTGAAATCGCCAAGATATCCGCCATTTACCCCGATGTACTTGTAAACCAGTTTGTTGATCTCTTTCGGCGTGAGTGCCCGAGGGTCGCGTGGCTTTTCGGGCTCACGATTTTGAGCAAGGTCTACGGCGATGAAACGAACATACGTTCCGATTTCGGACAGAGTTGTCGCAATCTGGTTGAACGCTTGAATATGTTGGGGCGAACTCTGGTAACGACGAGCCTCCTCGTATTCTTCCAATCCTAAGGTCGCGTGTAGGACAGAAAAATCGTCGTTGAAGAAGTTGCTGGCCTCCAGAAGCCGCCACGGAAAGCGGGAGAAGATTTCGAGAGCAAGCTGCTGTCCTCTTATTTTCAACAGATCACAGGTGTTCCGCTTGCATCTTGCGAGCGTGTCGTTGGATTCCAACTCGTGTAAGTTGAAGTCGAGTGCGCCCGAACCGTGATATAGAACAAGGCTCATTGAATAGTCTGTCTCCGCTTGCTAACGCCATGTTACTCAGTCGTCCGTATTGGAGCGACCGGAAACCCCGTCGCGTAGATACGTAGGGTCACCCGAGAATGCACCTATCCCGGCATCACAACGCTATCTCCACCCTTTGGCTCCCGCAGTGAGGGCAACCTACCAGCAACGGGCCGAACCAAATATTTGATGAAGACAATGACGTGCAAAGACCTTGGCGGCACCTGTGAACAGAAACTAACGGCGGCATCATGGGATGAAATGGTCAAGGTGATGACCAAACACGTGATGGAGAATCATCCCGATGTCGCAAAACAGATGGAGAAGATGCACAACGAAGACCCCAAGAAATGGGGCAGAGAGACCAAGCCTAAGTGGGATGCGGCTCCCGAAGCCTGATTCGATTTCCCTTCAACTTCTTCCCGCCAGCCGTGGACATTTCCACCGTGGTGAGGGATACACTGCTCCCCGTGCGCGTGATCGTCAACTTCCAACATCGCAAAGGCTGGAACATCCACACGATGGCCGAGGACTGCCGGACGAGGCTAGGCCCTTATCGTGATGTCGCCAGCGAGCAGACACTTATTCGGCTCTTCGCCTATCTCGGTGCGACACCCGAGGCTCTGGATGAGGCGGCTGGTGATCTACGGCGATGGAGCCGGGGCGGCATTCACATCGATGTGCCGGAAGAGCGGCTTCATTTGCTGGGTGTGCGGAGCGTTCACGGAGCAACACGAAATCAGCCGACCTCGGCAACTGCGAGAGCCTTAAGTTGACAGGTGTCGCCGGGTGGCATATTGTCCGCGGCCTACGGGAGGACAACCGAATGCCGCATTACGTGACACTGCTCCGCTATACGCAGCAGGGCGCTTCAAAAATCAAAGAGAGCCCGACTCGGCTCGATGCAGCCAAAAAAGCTGCTAAGGCTGAAAACGGCAAAATTCACGCTTGGTACTTAACGATGGGGAAGTACGACGCTGTGCTGATCTCGGAATTTCCCGATGACGAAGCTGCAGCTAGGTTCATGCTCTCCACGGGAGCGATGGGCAATGTTTCTACCCAAACCTTGAAGGCTTTCACCGAAACCGAATACCGCAAGATCGTTGCTTCGTTACCTTGAGGTAGAACACCGACAGCCGTGAGACGACGCATACCACACCGCTAGCGGTGCGTGTGGGATTCCGCGCCCTTCGGAGCGAGATTGTACTGATCCCATACTCGTGGAGACCCACAATCATAGATGTTCAGGGGTGTACCTGTGGTCGGAATCGTCGCAATGATCGAATACCCTATGCTGTCGGGAGGAAAATCGTAAACACGGTACCGCTTCTGCCCGGTCTGGTGCTGCTCCGGACTCGCAGCATGCCACCATGCTCTTTGACGGTGTCTTTAACGAGCGAAAGTCCCAGTCCCGTTCCCGCAGAGCCTTTGGTTGTAAAAAACGCGTCAGTCACCTTGGGAAGGTTCTCTGCGAGGATTCCACGGCCATTATCAGCAAAGGTAACGCGCAGGCCCCTTCGCTTCATTCCACGCCACTCGTGAGCCTTGCGAATTCGCACGTATATTTTGCCGCCTTCCGGCATCGCATCGGCTGCATTCAACAACACGTTTGAAAACATCTGCCGCACAGAACCACGATGAACTCGCAGCTTTTCGGACGAAGAGTAGCTGGTATGGATCGAGACGCCGTGCGCGGCGAATCGCGATTCGTAAAACTGCACCACTGCTCGTAGCAATTCGGAAATGTCAGTGTTCTGTGAAATCAGAGTTGCGCGGGCTTCATCCATCGCGCCATGCGCAATTTGCGAAAGCCGATGCAGTTCCTGATGAGCGAGCTTTAAGTATTCTCGCCCTTTCGGCGTGAATTCGGCCTCGGGCTCCATCAGAAAAAGGAGGTCAAGAAGAGCGCCGATAGGGTTGTTGATTTCATGTGCGAGCGAAGCAACGAGTTCAATCCCATCGACGGGAGCCTGATATCGCTGTGCATTGTTAGCGGACACCGTACACCCCGGCTAAGGCTCAGCGTTCGAGACGTAGTAAGTAATTGGATACCCGCCATGACGATGCGGTTGCTCCAAACATAGTAAGCAATTGGATACCCGCCATGACGATGCGGTTGCTCGCCGTCGAGAATGGGAATTCCTGTTACGCCGCCTTCTTGCTCTTCGCCCATCGCTTCTTCTGCGCAGCAGAGATTCGCGCACGTCCTGCCGCCGACATATGGCGACGCGGCTTGCGGCCTATGCGCTTGCCAGTAGAAGTTGTGTGAGTAGTCCGTCCGAGAGCGTCGATGGCCTGTTGAATTCGGTCACGTTGCGCTTTGAGTTCCGTGACAATGTCTTGTACGTTCATTGCAGAATTGTAGCGCACGCAATAAAACCAATTCGCAGTCAACTACTTCTCCCCGTACATCAACCAATCCATTTGGAGCGTTTTAATGACGACGACTGCGTCAGTCGAGACAGGTCTGTCCGTTCGCGATGACACCGACCGTGAGCTGTGATCTGCCGGGATAGCCCACGTCTCCACCACTTCCTGATTTCGGATAGACGCCCTTTGATGAACCCGCACCGAAGTGACGCTCAGGAACTTTTCCCAAGTTGGTCATTAAATTGACTTTCGTGTGATATTTCCAACTATGGGGTTATCGCGATAGCCGCTAGCAAAGCCAGACGATCTACCGAGGTGGTGAGCATTGGTAGATGCGGCGGAGCAGCTTCGAAACTTGGCAGAGATCGAGATTGCTCTTCGGGACGCCATCGCCATGGGACGAAGTCCGGTAGTTATCGAGCGCCTTGAAAGTCTGCTTCGTGAAGTTCGTTTAGCAATCGGGCGGATCGAGGTAGAGCACCGTTAGCGCAGAATATCCGGTAGATCGCCATCCTATCGGTTCGCCGTTGAAATCAACTGCTCACGAAGTCTGGATGTCTTAGTCTTTCTATCTCCTAAGGTGTTGTAAAATACATCATGGCTTTTAGTATGCCAACTTCGCATCTAAGGTAAAAATAAATACAAGAAGCAATTCGAAATGTGGCATAAAAGGGCTGCAATTCGGAGAACGTTGGCAAGCCATGTGGGATTCACTGCTCGGACGCCGCGTATCAAAGGAAGAACTTGAGTTAACCCTCGACCAAGAACATGGCCACATCAATTTGCTTGTTTTCGCGTTGGAATTGAAGATGCAGAACGGCGCTCCCCTTCTCGAGCAATTGTTTGCGCTTCGAACTTTAGACGGTTTTCTCCGAGCGAATTGTGTGGCTGAAGAAGCGATCATGGACGAATGTTCGTTTCCTCTTAGCAAGACCCATAAGCTGGAACATCGCTCACACTACCGATCCTTGGATGACCTCTCACGCAAGATTAACGCAGCGATGGCGAGGGAGGCTTCAGCAGCGTTGATCGCTCTCCACCAAGTACTGTTAGCTCACATCCGGGACAAGNNTCACCGACCGCGGTGGAAAAGGCTAGTCCCGTCCGCATCTACGGGATCGACAGCCGGGGAAGCCGTTCAATGTGCCCGCGATTAGCAGAACGGCAAACTAGCGCTCGTTAGGGCTTCGAGCTGGTCACGCTTTCGATGAAGCGGGANNCCTTTGACTTCGGAAGCGATCTTCTTCACCACAGGCGTGCGCGTCTTTCTCACGATTAACATATATACAAGCTAGGTTCTTCGCTAATGAAGTGCGATACCGCCTTGGTGGCAGAAACGCGCACCTTAGGATGGGCTACCTTCGTTCTGATGGGTGCGGCGGCAGTGGGACTGG
>PLWX01000070.1 GCA_003151155.1 Acidobacteriaceae bacterium | reverse complement strand
GGATTCTGATTGATGCGGATCTCGCGGATCGACGCCTTTGGCGGCAACTGACCGGCGGTGAAACCGTCAATGTACATCTGCCCGCCGTTCGGTCCGGCGGATGGTCCGGCGAGCGCCTCTAATTCGGTTTGCAGTTCGTCGGGATCGTCGGAGAGCGCATCAAGATCTTTGCCCTTGATGATCAGAGAACTGGCGTTGTTCTCGGCCGAGGTATCGACGGTGTTGGTGTTGTCTTCGACATCCAGTTGCTGCTTTTCGACAGAAATTTCGAGAGCGACATCGAACTCTCGCGGCAAACCGGGCGTGACCTTCACGGTCGCATCGCTGGCGGGGTTGAAGCCATTGGCAGTCACAGTCACTGTGTACGTGCCGGGCGTGAGGTCGTCTAATTCGTACCTGCCTTGCGCGTCGGTGGTGACGGAAGATTTCTTTCCGGTCGCCGAAACGGCGGTCACCTTCGCTTTCGGAACGACTGCTCCCGATGGATCGCTGACCCGGCCTTGCAACGTAGCGCTGCTGGTCTGCGCGAAGCCGTGCGCCAGCAAGAATCCAAAAATCAAAAAGAATTGCAGTACCGCAGTTACTCGCAAACGCATTCCCGCTCCAGCCTTACTTCTTTCTATGAGTTAGAAATCTACTGCGCCGCACTGGCATCGCCACCGTTACCGCCGCCGAGATTCCATGGCGACAAAATCGTGGAGGTATCGCTACCCTTCGGCGAAGCGGAAAGAATCGGCTCCACTCCCGCCAATAAAGTGATCGCTGTCGGTGCCGCACTCCCCGAGCCTTGCGTAGCGACCAGCATGACCGCATCGCCCTTCTGTAAGTCTGTTAATTGGACGGCTGGCGCGCGAGAAAGAATCTGTTGCAACATGTCGCCGCCGTTGCCACGCGTAGCGCCACCGCCCGGCGCTGTACCGTTCCCCATTCCGCCGCGCGATCCGGACGCTCCCGCACCTGCTGCGGGCGTGGCCTGCGCGCTGGCGCCTTCAGCCGCCGGACCACCCTTCAGCCGCACGGCAATGCGCTGCGCCATCATCTCGGGTAGCTTGCGCATCTGTGAATCGCCACCAACCGTCACCGTCACCGGCTTCTTGGTCGCAAGATCCAAGACCGTCAATTGATTCTTCGCTTTGTCGATCGACTGGACTATCCCCGCAACATTGCGGAAAGCCCCGGAGACTATCTCGTCTGCAGTGACTCCGCTGCCGTCGGGATTGCGATTCCCGCGTGCGCGCAGCTGATCGCCCGGCTTGATCTCTGCGAGGGTGCTTTTCGTGGCTTCGTCGAATTTCACCGAGTCTGGCGCATAACGGCGGATGATGGTCGTCGGGGAGACATGAACGACGATGTCTTTCTTTTGTCCCATCGCCATCGTCGAGATCGTCACCGTGTTGTTGGCCGCATCGACGGCGCTTACCAATCCACCCACACTATGACGCTGCCAGTCTTCGCGTTCTTTTGCCTGTTTGCTGGCGATGTCGCTCTGTTTCATCACGACGATGGTGGTGGCAGCAATCGTCTTCCCGTCCGCCGAGGCCTTCCCCGATGCCAACGTTCGGTCGCCCGCCTGCACCTCGGAAAATTGGATCGGTGTGGCTTCTTTCAAGCTCTTCTGTCCCGGTTCACTGCGCAGCACGCGCGTCGAATCCTGCACCGTAACCGTCAACTCGGCACCGGCATCGCTCTTCAGCGTAAAGCTATTTCCGGAAATCGATTGCACGGCACCCACAGCCTTCGAATTGCCCGAGGCGCTTGGATCCTGCGCAAAGGACCACGCGTTCGCCATCACGAGCAACAAAACCGCCAGGGACCGGAATGAATTCTTCATCGTCGCGACACGGATCTCACAATGATTTGGAGCCACTTAGATGGTATGCCGTCGAAGTCTCTCGAAACGCTGTGAAATTGTGGTTTTTTGTAAGGAAAGCGGAGTCTGACACGTGCTTTCCAATGTCTGCAACTCGTAAATTCACTATAGTGGCACTTGAGATAGCGTTCGGTTCGCAGTAAACTTCCGCTCCCAATTGAATCGAGTGGAGACGATATGCCTAAGTACGTAATCGAACGCGAAGTCCCCAACGCCGGCGGCCTGTCCAAAGACCAACTCCAGGGCATTTCGCAAACCTCGTGTGGCATCCTCCGTAACCTCGGACCTTCGATTCAATGGATAGAGAGCTACGTCACCGATGACAAGCTGTATTGCGTGTACATCGCGCCCAACGAAGAGTTGATCCGTAAACACGCCAGCGAAGGCGGCTTCCCTGCTAACAAGATCTCGCAAGTGCGCTGCATCATCAATCCCACAACGGCAGAGTGAACGCACTCGTAAAAACAAAATCGGTGTGCATGTCATGCTGCGATGGCATAGAGTGATGGCGTGCTTCGAATTGCCGCCATCGTTCTGCTTTTGATCGGCTGCACGCGTTCCATCGCCGCCCAGCAAACGGTGTCTGTCATGGTCATCGGCAGCCCACCAAATAGTTCTGAAACAATTGTCCGAACCAATCTATCCGCCTCTTGCTCGAACGGCTAGGATCACAGGTGATGTCAGGATAGCTATCCTCATTGAACCCAGTGGAAGTCTCCGCTCACTTCGTGTCATCGACGGTCATCCCATCTTGGCCAAGGCTGCTCTGGACAGTGCCCGCCAGACCACATTCGAGTGCCGTGGGTGTAGCGAAAGCATCGAACATGAGCTTGTCTTTAAGTTCAGACTCGACGACAAGGGAAACTGCGACATTCCTAGCGTTCAACACGCGAGCGCCGTAAGCTCAGCATCCGCTGAGAGGAAAGCGGAAACTGATATATGTGTTGAATCCGCTCCGCCACCAATCGTGGATGTGAATGTCGCCCCCGCCATCTACTACCACGTGCGCTCTTTGAAATGCCTTTACCTCTTCAGATGCTCCAAACGCTTCTCGGAATGAAATCGCCGTCCCGCAATATCGCAACCTCGCAATAAATCGCACCCTGCAATCACCCCATTGCAGCCTGATTTTATGCGGGTCTTGCCGTTGACAGCGCTCCCGAAACTTCATAACATCCCTGCCATGACGCACGCCGGAGTTCACGTGCGCGGGAGCAGAAAATGACGCTCGGAAGTTTCTTACACAAGCAATTCATCGATGTCATCGATTGGACAGAACCGGAAGACGGCATTCTTGCCTATCGTTATCCGATGCAGGACCGCGAGATTCAAAATGGGGGCAAACTCACCGTCCGCGATTCGCAGATGGCGCTCTTCGTCAACGAAGGCAAAATTGCCGACCAGTTCAGTCCCGGCCTGTACACGCTGAATACCAACACGCTCCCGATCCTCACGTATTTAAAGAACTGGGACAAGCTCTTCCAGTCGCCGTTCAAGTCCGACGTCTATTTCTTCTCGACGCGACAGCAGACGAACCAGCACTGGGGCACGGCGAACCCGATCACCATCCGCGACAAAGAATTCGGCATGATTCGCCTGCGTGGCTTCGGTATCTATGCCTACCATGTCAGCGATCCGAAGACGTTCTACGAGAAGATCAGCGGCACTCGCGAGACCTACACGGTTGGCGAGTTGGAAGGCCAGTTGCGCAACACCATCATCGGACTTTTGACGGATACGTTCGCCAATAGCCAGGTCGCATTCCTCGATCTCGCCGCCAACCAGGTGGCGCTCTCGCAGAAGATCTCCGCGCAGGTGGCGCCGACCTTCAGCGGTTACGGCCTGACCCTCGACAGCTTCGTCGTCGAAAATCTCTCGCTGCCCGACGAGTTGCAGAAGATCCTCGATCAGCGCATCGAGATGAACATCGTGGGCGACATGGGCAAATATACGCAGTTCCAGGCTGCTTCTTCGATTCCGATCGCTGCCGCCAACGAAGGCGGAGGCGCAGGCATTGGCGCCGGACTGGGCGCGGGTATCGCCATGGGCCAAGCCATCGCCGGGGCGGTACAAGGCAGTATGGCCAACGCGCAGGCACCCGCCGGGGGTGGAGGCGCTCCCGCGGCAGGCGGCGGTGCGGCAGCCGGCAGCGCTACGAAGTTCTGCATGAGTTGCGGCAAACCGATTCCGCGCTCTGCCGGATTCTGCCCGGAGTGCGGCAAGCCCCAACAGTAATCGGGCAGGAGATTCAAAATCCGCGGTACGGGACCCATGCCCGACCGCGGATTTTGCTGTACGCTATTGCGCATGAAACCCGAACAACATTCCTGGGACTCTGTCGAAGTGGAGCGCATGAACCCGCTCCTCACCCGCCAGTGCATTCACACGGAAAACGTGACCCTCGCGCGCATCGTCCTGAAGAAGGGCTGCATCGTTCCGGAGCATCATCACGTCAGCGAACAGTTCTCGCACATCCTGGAAGGCGAACTGAAGTTTTACTTCGGCGACAAAGAGTTCACGCTGCGACCCGGCGACGTGCTCACCATTCCGTCCAACGTGCCACACAAGGCCGTGGCCGTGGTGGATACAGTGGCGATCGATGCTTTCTCTCCGCCGCGCCAGGACTGGATCGACAAGGACGACGCCTATCTGCGCACCGGATCGTCGACTGCGGCACCTAGATAGAAAATCCCGATTGCGAGATGACGATGAAAGCGATTCGCGTTCATGAATTTGGCGGCCCCGAGAAACTAGTCCTCGAAGAACTGCCCGAACCCAAGCCCGGCGCGGGCGAGATACTGGTGCAGATCAAGGCTGCCGGGGTAAATCCGGTAGAGACCTATCAGCGCGACGGCAAATATCCCTCGATGCCGAAGCTGCCATGGACGCCCGGCAACGATGGCGCCGGCATTGTGCACAGCGTAGGCAGCGGGGTGAAATCGGTGAAGCCCGGCGATCGCGTGTATCTCGCCGGGAGTTCTACCGGCACCTACGCGGAATTCAGCCTGAGCACCGAGACGCAGGTCCATCCCCTTCCAGCGAAGATCACGTTCCAGCAGGGCGCGGCCATCGGCATTCCTTACGGCACGGCCTATCGCGCATTGTTCCAACGCGCCAAGTCGTTGCCGAATGAGGTCGTGCTCATTAACGGAGCGAGCGGCGCGGTCGGATTAGCCGCGGTTCAACTCGCCCGCGCCTATGGCATGATCGTCATCGGAACCGCAGGCGCTGAAGAAGGCCTTTCCCTCGTCGAGAAGAATGGCGCGCATTATGCGTTCAACCACAGCGCCGACAATCTGGCCGAACGGGTTGGCAACATCACGCAGATTCGTGGCAAGCAAGGGCCTGACGTCATCATCGAGATGCTCGCCAACAAGAATCTGGCGAAAGACATGCAGATGCTTGGCCGTCACGGTCGCATCGTGGTCGTCGGCAATCGCGGTAACGTGGAGATCAACGCGCGCGACATGATGGCGAAGGACGGCGCGATTCTCGGTATGTCGCTTCCCTACGCCAGTGACTCGGAGAAAGCGTCCATCTATTCTGCCTTAGGGGCGGCGCTCGAAATTGGCGCCGCTAACCCGGTGGTCGCCCGGGAATATTCGCTGAAAGACGCGTCACAGGCCCATAAAGACATCATCGAGCGCAGTTCGCACGGAAAGCTGGTACTGCTCCCTTAACCCGTGGCTTAGTTCGAAAGGGCATGCTACAGTGTGCCCACTCGATCATCGGCCGATTTCCCGGAGCAGCACGGGCCAGTGCTGCCGGCATCCCATTTACAGCCCCTCTCAACTTATGTGGAAGCTTCACAAAATTCGCCATTTTGCATTGTTGTCTTCTCTCTTCCTTGCGGCTGCAGGCTTTGCCGTCGCGCAGAATTCCCTCGACATGTACACCAGCGCAGTGCGGCAGAGCAGGATCTCCGACCGCATGGCGGGCATGGAAAAGTTCCTTTCCACGTATCCCAAAAGCGGTCTGCGCGGAGATGCGCTCGAGGTGCTGGTATGGGACTCGCTCGAGAGTGGTCAACGCGAGCAGGCTCGCACCCGCGCAAGAGAGTTGCGTCAGATCGATCCACAAAATGCGCTCGCTTTAGCGGTGGCGTCCGAAGAACGTGCGGAGACCGCCGGACGCACGGATCGCAAAGCCGCGGTGCAAGCTTTTGAAATGGCGAAGAGCGGCATCCAGGCCTACCCGCAACTTCACCATCCGGAAGGAATGAGTGATGGCGAGTTCATCCAGGTGCAACGTCAGGTGGTGAGCATTCTCGACGGCGAAGCAGGTCTTGGCTATCTCGCCACCAAAGACTATCCCTCGGCACGCCGCTATCTGCATGAATCGGTGGCGATCCGTCCGGAAGATCCGCGTTATCTCTACGGCCTGGCGCTTGCGCTGTTAGACGGCAAAGATCCGGTGACGCAAGAGGGATATCTCTACCTTGCACGCACCGTGAATTTGACCCGAGGGAGTGCGGCGGGTCAGCAGATCTCCACCTACGCAGAAAAGAAATTTGAGAACTCCGGCGGGACGCCGGACTCATGGAATGAATATCTCGCCGCCGCTCAATTGCCCGGAACGCGTGGACGAAGTACGACAGAACTGGCTGCGACGCCTGCAACGAAGCCTGCAGCAAAGCCCGCGCCCACGGTCACTGCACTCACGGTCACCGCGTCCGCAGCGCCTCCGCCCAGGAACATTCCACAGCCCAAGCCAACGCCTCCCAAGCCAACGCCTCCCAATCCGACGAAAGAAGCCGAGCCCGAAGAACCGGAATCCATTCCGCCTTCGCCGGTGCCTTACAAGCGTGAATACGTAGCCCGAACCTCGCCCGTTTCCATGGGCATCCTGCTACAGA
>PLWX01000118.1 GCA_003151155.1 Acidobacteriaceae bacterium | reverse complement strand
GGTTTATTATGGAGCCGACCGCCTTTACCTCTTTCAGAGGCGTGGCGGCAAATACCTCCGCTACGACGAGGGTAAGAATCAGAAAAGCGATGAGAGCAAAGTAGGGGACCTTTCGCTGCATCTGCCCGATCCCTACGGTTATCTGCCGGACTTTGATGAACTGCAGAAGCGCGTGAATCGCCCAGCGTCAATCGACCGCTCAAAGCGGGCGATTCAGGACCTCGATGTCATCACCACCATTGCCTCCGTCCAAATCAAGACGGCGCTGTCTGACGTGCTCCGCGCGCTCGATAAGGTGAACCTTGTCGACCAGCGCGGCTACGGCATCTTCCTCCAGACCTTCGCGCTGAAGGTCTATGACGAGAAGCGAAACGAAAAGCGCCCGCAACGCTTTCTCGATTTCTACGTCACCAGTGCCGAGGCGGGTTTCCATGCTTTGTCCGACGCACCGATCAAAGGCTTCATCAAGCGAATACATGCACTGCGCGATGAAGCGGCGGGCGAATATCAGAAAATCTTCGCCACGAATCTCATCGACTGGCAGGACCCAAACGACGTGCGGGCGGTTATCGCGATTGCACAGGCTTTTGAGGACTACTCGTTCGTCCTCTCCTCGAAGAGCGACCTTTACCAACTCGTCTTCTACAACTTCGCCAACTCCTTTAAACGAGACGAAGCCGCGCAATTCCTTACCCCGCTGCCCGTCATCGATTTCATCGTGCGCCTCGTCAACCCGCGCGACGGCGAAACGGTCTTCGACCCGTGCTGTGGCATAGCCGATTTCCTCTCCCTGTCATTTGTCCATTCACTCGACAAGCCAGATGGCTGGAAGCTCGATGACGCAAATGTCTATGGCGTCGATCTCGACAAGAATATGATCTCGCTTGCCACGCTCAACATGCTTTTGAACGGTGACGGCGAAGCCAAGCTATTTGCAAAGTCGGACAAAGGTTCGATTCTCGGGAAAATCGCCGATAGTTCGCCGCCCACGCTCGTGAGTCTCATTCCCAGCGAGCATGCCCGCGGCCAGTGGGATGTATGGCCCGACAAAACCAAGCTGAAAAAGTTCGATGTGGTTCTCACCAACCCACCATTCGGCGAGGACCGCGCCTACCGGGTCAAGACCGACGCCGACCGCCAGATCATCGAGATGTATGAGACATGGCATCTTACCCGGCAAACGGCGGACGCGGAGGATGCCTTCGCTGCCAAGCACGAGCGTGGGAAAAAGAAGTCCGCGTCACCGAAAGGAAGTGACGCCCTCGACCTCGGCATTGTCTTCCTCGAGAACGCTTACCGCTGCGTGAAGGAGGATGGCCGCTTTGGCATCGTCCTATCGAACTCCATTGCTTCGATCAACAAATGGACGCGCGTTCGCGAGTGGCTTATGCAGCGAATGCGCATCGTTGCGCTGTTCGATCTCCCGGCCAATGTCTTCGCCGAGACGGGCGTCAATACCAGTATCCTCATCGCCTACAAACCCAAACCCGTCGCGCTCCAGCGGCTGAATGGATCCGGCTATAGTATCTTCGTCCGCGACATTCAGCGTGTGGGTTACGAGAAGCGAACCAGTAAGCGCAACGTCTTTTTCAATCCCGTCTATCAGATAGATGAGACGACCTTCGAAATTCGCGTGAACGAGCATGGCGAACCGGTGCTCAACGAGGAATTCACCGACACGCTCGCCGAGTTTCGCCAATGGTCGCTTGGTCAGGAAAAGACCCTACAAGACCTATTTCTCAAGGAAAGCTGATGAAACATCTTCGCGTGCCGCGCCAGATTACGCTCGCGGACTTGAAAACCAAAGATGCTTCGTGGTCGGCTGGAATGTATCGCCGGGTCGAGATTCCAACGAGCCACACGCGCCGCATTGCCGAACTCATCGCCGGTTACGACAAGGGAAGCGATCCCGGTTCGATGTATTACTTGGAGAAGTCCACGCATTACTTCATCCGCACCAAGTCCCTGCAGGCGAACAGCTATCTCATTTCTCCAAGAGGCGGAGCAATTACGCCGCTCAACCCGCGCGTTTTTGAGAACATGGCACTCACCGACGGTGACATCCTGCTCTCAAAGGATTCCAATGTAGGTGAATGTGCGATGGTCGATGGCGTCGCTTGGCGGAACCACACGCTAAGTGGCGGCGTAGTGCGATTACGGCCCTCAATCAATCGGCACTACCTCTTCGCGTTCCTCAAGCACGAGCTGTTCAAAACGGAACTGCTCTCAATGGTGCCGCGAGGCGCGACCATTGCTCACGCAAACGAACTATGGCTTGATTGCCACATCCCATTCCCCGCGCAACGCGATGCGGACGACGTGATTGCCTATGTCGCTGCGCTTACCGAGGCGGCCGTCGAGACGGAAACAGCCATTCGCGCCCAGAACGACAAAATCAATGCACAGATCGAAGGTGAGCTGACCGGCAACCAAACGGGTGACGCTTTCCGATATAGTCACCCAACACTGGGTGAACTGCGCTCGACGCTGCGCCTCGACACCGGACTTTATTGCCGGGGTTTCCGCGCTTTCCAGCATAGCGTGAACAATTACCTCCACGGGGCAACAACACTCTCTGCGATGGGTGTCCGCTCACGACGCGGGCCAAACCTTGCCGTGTCCGTCATCGGCAACAGCCTCTACTCCGAAACCTACAAGCCCGGCTGGTATGAACTCATCCGCCCGGTGAACATCAGCGAATACGGCACGCTCAGTTCGCGGGAATGGCTCGGCTCGCCGAAGAAGTTGCCCACGGTGAATCGCGGCGATTTGATCCTCGGCTGCGAAGGCTTCGAGAAAGGCCGCTCGCTCGTGTTAGTGGATGCACCGGATCGTTGTACCACGAACTTCCACGGCACGGTACTTTTTTGCCCCAATGCAGAAATCTGGCAAACGATCTTTGTCCGTTGCTTCCTCGCCTACCTCCGCGAGCATGGAGTGATTGATTGGGTCGGCGTCGGGGGATCAGGCGGACATATGTCGCCCGACTATTTCGACTATCTTCCGTTCCCGCGCTTTCCCTATGACATCCGCGAGCACATTGCCCGTCTTTACCACCAGCCCACCGCACCACCGAAGCGCAATTTGACGCTGGAGAACTTCGTAGCTTGGCACCGGGAGTGGAACGAAGGTTTAGGCATCTGGGAACTCGACGTCAAACTCAAGACCCTCCAGCGCACCCTCACCGATGTGCAGGAACAAATCATCGAGGGCCGGACTGTGAAATTGCCATTCTGAACTCTTGAACTATGCCCAGTCCGCAGATCAACAAGCATCTGGTCGACGTGCTGAAGCGGAGGTTCGCCTCTGCCGGGCAGGCACTCCCAGGGTCTAAGTAGTTGTTGGTACAGGGGCATTTCGCCGTGCCATCCGCGACGGCGTGGCGGCGCTGCCCGCCGGCATGGTGCCGCGCCTGCTGTTGATCTCCGACGGCAATGAAAATCTGGGCTCGGTGGCGCGCGCCATCTGGCAGGCGCGGCAGTTGGGCGTGCCCATCGACACGGTGGCCCTGGCCGGACGTCCCCGACCCGGACTGCG
>PLWX01000106.1 GCA_003151155.1 Acidobacteriaceae bacterium | reverse complement strand
TGCAGCTGCAACCGGAAGCGGCGATGCGGCCGCGGACTGCGCCGGTTATGACGAAGACCGCAGGGTTCGAGATTCCGGCGGGTTACGAATTCCATCCGGGACACACGTGGGTATGCGACGAAGGGCGGCAGAATGCGCGCGTCGGAATGGATGCGTTTGCGTCGCGGCTGTTCGGCAAGATCGACCGCGTGGAAACTGTCGAGTTGAACCGCTGGGTGCGACAGGGGCAGAAGCTCTGGACGGTGACGCGCGAGGGCAAGTCGGTGGATATGTTGTCGCCGATCGAGGGCGTGGTGGTATCGCTGAATCACCAGGTCATCAAGAACCCGGAATTGCTGAACAGCGATCCTTATAAAGATGGATGGATTTGCGTGGTGAAAGCTCCGGACATGCAGACCAACATGAAGAACCTCATCCAGGGACCACTGGTAGCGCCGTGGATGCAGAACACGTTGAGCCGGCTCAGTGCACTGGCGTCGCAGTTTGCGCCGGCAATGGCGCAGGATGGCGGGCTCCCGGTGAACGGTCTGTTGATGCAAATGGATCCCGCAACTCAGGAGCGGGTGGTGAAGGAATTCTTCCTCACGTAGAGCACCGCTAATCCCGAGCCAAGGAGCGAGCCATGGAAAAACAATTTGCACTACTGATTGATGTGAAGCAATGCATCGGGTGCCAGAGCTGCGAGCAGGCTTGCAAGACTCTGCACCATTATCCGATGGAGCATGAGGCGGAACTTTCGTATACAGCGTTGACCGTTGTCCAGGAGAAGGGGGGACGTAACGTTCGCCGGATGTGCATGCACTGCCAGGATCCGACGTGCGCTTCGGCTTGCCCGGTTGGCGCTCTGAAGAAGAATTCGTTCGGGCCGGTGACTTATGACGCGGACAAATGTATTGGGTGCCGGTATTGCATGGTGGCGTGCCCGTACTCGGTGCCGCGATATGAGTGGACGAAGCTGGCGCCATTCGTGAAGAAATGCGATATGTGCGCGGAGCGGGTGAAGCAGGGAATGAAGACGGCGTGCGCGGAAGCGTGCCCGGTGGGAGCGACGGTATTCGGAACTCGTTCCGAAATCCTGGCAGAAGCATGGAAACGGCTGCGGGACGATCCTGCTTACGTGCAACGGATCTATGGAACTGAAGAACTGGGCGGAACTTCGGTGTTCTACGTATCCGACGTGGATTTCGAGAAGATCGGATTCAAGGCGACAGCGAAAGATGCGGAGCCACTGCGGACCTTAACGGCAACTGCCATGGGCGATGCCCCGACAGTAGTGATGGTAGGCGGCTCGATCCTTGCTGGACTGTACTGGATCACGCACCGTCGTAAAGAAGTAGCGCTGGTGGAAGCGCAGGAATGTGAAGCGAACACGAACAAGGGAGGTCGATAGCCATGAGTGCGACGAAAGTTCCAAAGCTGACCGTGTGGCGTGCTATCACGCTGGCAATCTTCGTGGCCGGGGCGTATGCGACCTACCTGCGATTCTTCCATGGACTGCATGCAAGCACCAACCTCTCCGACCAGATGCCTTGGGGCATGTGGGTAGGATTTGGGACGCTGTGCGGGGTGGGGCTATCGGCCGGCGCGTTCGCGCTTTCGGGTGCGGTGTATGTACTGGGGATGGAACGATATCGTCCGATCGTTCGTACCGCGGTGCTGATCGGGTTCCTGGGATACGTTAGCGTGATGTTCGGTTACATGTATGAAATAGGGCTCCCATGGCGGTTCTGGCACATCCTGATTTACTGGAATCACGCATCGATGTTGTTCGATGTGGCGTTGTGCGTGATGACGTACACGACGGTCTTGACGCTGGAGTTTTGTCCAGCGCTGATCGAGAAGATTCCGTGGAAGCATACCCGGGATCTTGTTCTGCACTGGCATCACCGCGTGACGGTAGGCGTGGTGATGGCGGGCGTGCTGCTGTCGTCGATGCACCAGTCGTTCCTTGGCGGGCTGTTCCTGATCTCGCCGAGCAAGTTGTATCCGCTGTGGTACACGCGGAACATCCATGCACTATTTTTCCTGTCGGCCATTGCCGCAGGGTTGGCGATGACGATCATTGCCCTGTATCTCAGCATGCGTTCGTTGGATGCCCGGATCGATTACAGCATTCTTCGCGAATTGGGACGCGTGGTATCGCTACTGCTGGTTGTGTATGTGATCTTCCGCGGACTGGACCTGGTTTCGCGAGGAGGCGCGCACTATCTCTTCCTGCCGGTTCGCGAGACGGGATACTTCTGGCTGGAGATGATCCTGCTGGCGATCGTGCCGTTGGTCCTGCTGCAGTTCGAGAAGATCCTGAACACGCCGCTGTACTTGTATTGGACTTGCTGCTCGGTGGTGGCGGGATTCGTAATCAACCGGTTGAACGTGTGCATCACAGGATTTGAGCGCTCGATGCATACGTTCTACACGCCGAAATGGTCGGAAGTGTCGTCGACGCTGTTGCTGGTAGCAGGCTGCGTGATTGCCTTCCGGTACGCGGTGATCTATCTCGATATCATGCCGCGGATCGTGCGGGTGGTAAGGCCGGCACGTTGGTTGGCGAATGGCGGAGTTGCAGCGCAGGCGTAACCGCGCCGTGCAGTTCGCAAAGGAGCGCTGACCCTCGATCAACAGTCGAACCAGACTGCTTGAGAGATGCTCGTCAGCGCTCTTTCGATTTCAGGAGGAATGATGTTCACCACGGAAGTAGCGGCGTTCGGGCAGAGAACGAATTTCGAGGATCTCGACCGAAACATCGAGTGGGAACGTGCTGCACGAATCCTGGACCTGGATCCCAGGATGGTGCGACGGTTGCATAAGCCACGGATGGAGTGTGTCTCGCGGCACGAGTGTGTTGCTGGAGTGGCTTCGTTGTACGTCGCTGCCGGACCGAGGAATTGCGGAAAGACGGTTGCGACGATCGCATTGGAGAGCGGGATCGGTGCGCACGATGTGTGCGAGGGAGAACGGGAGCTACAACTAGAACTAGCGCTGGCGGAAGTACACGAGAATAGCGCGGTGATCGGGGTACAACTGCCATCGGCGCCGATGACGGAACAGGAGATGTGGGAACTGGCACGGCAGTGCGTACCGATTGTTAGTCGCGTGCTAGGCAATACAAGGTTGGTGCCTGGGGACATATGCTCCGCGGCGTTTGCGAACTGGATGGCGCATGAAGCTGCGCAATACGGCGTGAAGCTGAATGCTCCGAAGATCGAACCGGAAAAATACTGCGCACAACGTCATCAATCGATCGCGGAGTCGGTGGTGCAACTGAGTGCGATGGGACTGCAAGAGAAGGGCAAGAAGTTGCGCGGCGCTCGGGCGACTGTGATCGGTCTTGATCGCATGGCTTGGAAGTGCATGCAGACGATGCACGACGCTGGGGTGCTGATGGTCGCGGTGGCAGACGAATCGGGGGCGGTGATCCGTAAAGCTGGAATCGACGTTCCTCCTTTATTGCAACATCTGGAAAGTGGGGGGCTGCTGGCGGAATATACAGACGCGGAGCATGCCCTGCATTCTGAAGCTCTGGCTGTTGACGCGGATATATTGCTGCTAGGAGCGCGTGGCGACGAGATCACCGAGAAGAATTCTGCTTCCGTGGGGGCAGCGATTGTGATTGAAGGGCAGAGCAAAGGATTGGACAGCGACGCGACTGATGCTTTGAACGACCGTGGCGTGCTGGTCGTGCCGAATCGTTTAACGCGCTACTTGCAAGTACGAGAAGAGTTTGTACATCGACGACCAGACGCAGGATGGCATGGGAATCAAGGTGAGATGCTCAAGAGCGCTTGGCAGGAGATCGCCACAATCCGGGAGCGGCATGGGTTAGCATTGCCGACGGCTACCCTGCTTTTGGCGCTGCAACGTCTTGCGGAGAACGACCGAACGTCACATCCGTGAGGCCATATCGTATGTGATGGCTGTCACTGCAATTTTTGCCAGAAAGAATAGGCTTATCCTTGAGAAGTTGTATTCACAAGGGGGTGGCTTATGCTGATCACCGAACGGCCCTCGCTAATCGCCATTCAAAACGTGTTGTTTGCGACCGATTTCTCTGTGGCTTCAAATGCTGCGCTGCCCTTCGCGCTGGAGTTCGCTTCGCGCTACAACGCAACCTTGTTCCTCGCCCACGCCGTACCGCCCATGCCGGCCGTGGTTCCGGTAGAACCGGTTCCCGACCAGACTGAATTGCTTCGCAGGGGCGCAGAACGGGAGATGGAAAAGTTCGTGAGTCTGGCCGAACTGAAGGATGTGCCCCATCAAT
The DNA here is from genome assembly GCA_003151155.1 of Acidobacteriaceae bacterium. Taxonomy (GTDB): domain Bacteria; phylum Acidobacteriota; class Terriglobia; order Terriglobales; family Acidobacteriaceae; genus Korobacter. The sequence continues at coordinate 9,896 of PLWX01000106.1, read as the reverse complement.
CGATCGTGATGGACGGGGAAGTGTGGGACGTGATTCGCCAAATCGTGGCGGACAGGCGCATTGACCTGGTAGTCCTCGGCACGCATGGCAGAGGAGTACTGCACAAGTTGATCATAGGCTCCGTGGCGGAAGAAATCTATCGAACGGTGAAGTGCCCGGTGTTGACGATCGGGCCAGAAGTGATCGCTCCTGCTGTCCCCCGTCAGAAGATGTGGCGAATTGTGTTTGCCACCGACTTTTCCGAGGGATCACTGCATGCCTTGCCGTATGCGCTAATGTTCGCAAAGGAAAACCGTTCGAAAGTCACCTTCCTGCACGTGATCGGGCATCCGGGCACGCTGCCTGCCGACACCGGAGACGAATTGGTGAAAGAAAGTATCGCCCGCATGAAAGAAATGGTGGGTGAAGGCCTCGACAGTGAATCGTTGGAGTTTGTTGCAGAGTACGGATCTCCAGGGCCAGACATCGTGCGCAAAGCTTCGGAGTTGGAAGCGGATCTGTTAGTGATGGGCGTGCACGCTGGACATCATGCCAGTTCGCATTTGCCGTGGACGGTGGCAAGCCATGTACTTGCCCACGCACGCTGCCCAGTGTTGACGGTGCGCGGCGGACAATAAGTATTCTGCCCGTGAATAAAGGCGGACCCATGGGTCCGCCTTACTTTTGCATTCAGGAAATCATTTTTTCTTCGACGATTTCGGCGCGGGCTTCTCCTCAGGCAGGACTGCATCTTTGGGGAGAGGTTTGCGCGGTAACATTTCGTCGCGCATTGCGGCATCGTAGAGGAAAGATGCGAGGATCACCGAGGCTTGCATTAGATCATCGCGCTGCAGACGTTCATACACATCCATATTCGAGTGATGAGTGCGGGTTTCGTACTCGATCGGATCCTGGATGAATTGGAAGCCGGGAATGCCGACGGCGTCGAACGACAGGTGATCGGTGCCACCGGTGTTGCGATACGCGATGGTGTCGGCACCGAGGTCGTGGAAGGGAGTAAGCCACGCAGTGAATAGAGGAGCAACCGCTGCGTTTTCCTGCAGGTAGATACCGCGAATCTTTCCCGTACCATTATCGATGTTGAAGTAAGCCGAGACCTTTTTCTGGTCAGGCTTCAGAGCGAGCGGCGTTCCGGGTTTGCGCAAGTAGGAAGGCAGATCCTTTTCCGCTGGGTCGGTGCTTTCGGGCCGAGCGCCGAAGTGCTCCGCGACATAGGCGCGAGAGCCGAGCAAGCCTTGTTCTTCGCCAGTCCATAAAGCGATGCGTATGGTGCGCCGAGGTTTTACGCCGAGAGCCTGGAGAATGCGCAAGGCCTCCATGGTGACGGCGCATCCGGCTGCGTTATCCGTGGCGCCGGTTCCGGCGTGCCACGAATCGAGATGCGCGCCGACCATGACGAATTCGTCTTTCTTATCGGTGCCAGGAATTTCGGCGACCGTGTCCCATGCGCTCGGGTCAGTGTCGTAGAACTTGTTGCGAACATCCAGTTCGAGTTCCACGGCTGAGCCGTGTTCCAGCAAGCGCGAAATGCGCCCGAAATGCTCGACCGCCATGGAGAGCGACGGGATGGGTTCTGGCTCAGCTTCTTTATAAGAGCCGGCGGACTGCACGAAAACGGTGCCCCCATCACCATGGCTGGCGTCGATCACGGCCACGGCTTGTTCTTCGCGGAGGAATTGATCGACGGCCTTGCGGAGGGCGATGCGTTGTTTGATCTCTTCCGGACTGAAGCGCGGTTTCTCGCTGGGTATTTCGTAGTGCGAGATGTCAGCCAGTTTCTTCTCGTCGTAACGCGAGAGGGCTGCTTCCGACTGCGGCTTCACTTCAGGCATGTCGCCGAAAATGACGATCTTTCCGGCGAGTTGACCTTTATATTTCTCAAGATCAGCGGAACTCTTGGCCAATACGCGCACGGCCTGGCTCTTGATGACGCCATTGGTGCTTTCCGTCCAGGCTTTCGGATACGCGATGAGTTCCATGAAATCGGGAGAGACCATTCGCACCGAAGTGAATTCGTTCTGCCATCCGCGCCCGAAGTGGTAGGCCTCAAGATGAGAGTTTTGTAATCCCCAACGGGTGAACTGATCGCGGGTCCACTCGTTGGCCTTCTTCACATTGGGGGAACCGGTCAGACGTTCCCCGATGCCGTCGATGATTGAACTCGCACTTTGCATGACTTGGGAGTTATGAAAGCCTTCCTGGCGGATCTGCGTCACCATTTCGAGGTCAACATCGGTGTTCGCGTGTTCCGCAGCGAAGGTTGAAGAGCAAGGAGAGAGGAGAGCGGCGCAGAGTAAAGCCGGGGCACAAACCAACGACGAGGGTGATCTCAAGAACAAGCCTCCAACGAAAAGGAAAAACAAGGAATGATACCTGAAGCGAGGGATTGGTTCTTAACATCGGAGTGGGCCGCTTTTGGAACTTGCTCCCTTTTCGGTGCCCGATTCGGTGTTCACGCAAGGGAAGCCTTCGGAAGCCGCGGGAAATACGGAGGATGGTTTGGCAAACTTCTTGCAGATTGCTTTGGCTGGAGGGTCTCCGGTGAGGGTCGAAGCGAGCGTTCTGCAAGTGCACGAAGTATTTGAGTGGATCCAGAGTTGCGCTTTCCAAGAAGTTCCCTCCGATGCGCTGATTCTAAAATTTCCCGAGTATCTTCCTCCGTTGCTCCTGGAGGAGGACACGGAAGCATTTCTTCAACAAATGGGTCTAGCCGTGAGTGGGCTCACGCGGCCCTCAGCCCGGGTCTATGTCTCCGCTTACTACGAAGATCGAAGCGATATCCGGCAAGTTGTTGCGTAGTTCTCACGCTGGAATTGCAGCGGGCTGAAATGCCCGGCGGTTTTTTCGTAGATCACCATTGGCTGGACGAGATCGGGGTTCTGGGGCAAGAACTGTTGACCAGATCGGTAGCGCTGTCCTTGCAGGCGTCAGAGGAAGGTGTGCGCCTCGATCTTCGCTTCCCGGTACTCCTGGGCGCCATTGAAAATGAGGATCGCTTCCGGCGCCTGCTCGAAAAGCCACTGCGGCTCAAATTTCCAAGCCGCGTAGATCTCGCTCGTTGTTTGCTGATCAGACTGCAATATGCTCACTTCTCCGTGTAACCATCGCGTTTTCCGAAGCGCCTGTGCTTGGCCGCTCTCGCCTTCGCATAAGACTTTTGCAATTTCTTCGCCATTGCTGAAGCGAACGTATGAGGTTCGTCTAATGAGACGGCTGAAGCACCCTCACATTCCGGTCGGACCAGGAGGTTAGGAAGGGAGCCGTACATCGCGTAAAATCTCTGCTAGATGCCCATCTCGATTCGACGCCTCCGAATATGGTTCGCCGTGTGTGGCGTCGTGCTCCTGCTTATTGTCAGCGGGATCTATCTTGTGCGCCGCTACCAAATGCGCATCATGGCGCACATCGCCGCGAAAAAGCTTGGAGTCGAAATTCAGCAGAGCACGGAAGGGTTCTCGCTTTCGAAATCGGAAGGCGGCAGAACGATCTTCAAGATCAGCGCGAAGAAGGCAACACAGTTCAAAAACACTGGCAAAGCGGCGCTCGAAGACGTCAACATCATCGTGTATGGACGTGATGCTTCCCGTTTTGACCAGATTTACGGTTCCAATTTCGAATATGACAGCAAAACTGGGAATGTTGTCGCCCGCGGCGAGGTCGATATTGACCTTGAGGCCAATGCGGCAGGACCAAAACGTCCCGACCAGGCCGCCCCTGCGGAATTAAAGAATCCGATTCATCTGAAAACCAGCGGCCTCATCTTTAACCAGAAAACCGGCTTGGCGCGAACCGATGAAGTGATTGAATTCCACATTCCGCAAGCGGACGGTACCGCCCGGGGAGTCGAGTACGATTCCAAATCCAACCAACTCACGCTGGGGTCAGACGTTCATGTCGTTACGGCCGGGCCGGGGTCGCGGACGCTGGCGGCTCGCCACGCCGTGGTCACCAAGGAACCGCGTCGTGCCGTTCTCGATTCGGTTAAAGTCACGCAACCCGATAGCAACGTCGTATCCGATCGCGTCACCATCCTCTTTCGTGAGGACAATAGTATCGAGCGGATTCTGGGAGCCGGTCACGTGGAAGCCGACAACAACGGTGTGAGCAGCTACCAGGTGCAGGCAGACAAAGCCAACCTGCAGTTCGGCGTCGCCAATGACTTGCAACAGGCGGTGCTTTCTGACGGTACACAGTTCCGCTCCAGCGGGGAACGTCCGATGCATGGCTTCGCCGGTCGCATCCTGGTCACGTTCGGAGCACTGACCGAACCGAAGTCGATTCGCCTCGCCGACAACGCGCACGTCATCCAGGATCTTTCGGGAAGTGGTCCGGCTCGCGGGCAGCAGCGCACCGAAGTGGTTGCGGATGTGCTTGACATCGATGTGCGCGACGGCAAACTGCCGTCGAAGGCGACGACGACCGGAGCGGCGCACATCAACCTCGATCAGCCTGCCAGTGGGAACCAGCCAGCGACAACTACGGTCGTAAATGCCGGACGCTTCTTCGCGGACTTCAACCGCGAAGGGCACATCAACCACATCCTCGGATTACCGGAAGTACACGTCGTTTCCAGTGCTGCGGGCCAGCCTGACAAGATCTCGGCCAGCGACAAGCTCGAGGTCCTCTACAACCCGCAGGGGCAGCTGGCGAACGTAGTGCAGCAGGGGCACTTCTCCTATCACGAGGCGCTCGCGGACAAGCAGGGAAACCGCATTGCCTACGCCGACACCGCGCGCTACATACCGACCGAGGACATGCTGCACCTCACGGGATCGCCGCGGATGACGGAAGGCGGCATGAGCATGACCTCCGACGTCGTGCACATCAATCGCCACAGCGGGGAGGCGACTGCAGAGGGGAACGTGAAGTCCACTTACAGTGACCTCAAGCCGCAGCCGAACGGCGCCATGCTCGCGGCGAGCGATCCGATTCACGTCACGGCGAAGAAGATGGTGGCGCACCAGGATACCGGGATTGCGCTCTACACCGGCGGCTCGCGATTGTGGCAGGGAGCGAACATCGTGGAAGCGCCGAGCATCGAGTTCAACCGCGATAAACGCAGCCTGGTCGCGCAGGGAAGTCCGCAGGCGGGGTCGCCGGTGTCGAGCGTCTTCGTACAGAAGGACAAGACAGGCAAGCTGACGCCGGTGAACATCACCGCTCGCAAACTCACCTACGTTGATGAGGAGCGTCGTGCGCGGTACGAGGGCGGGGTGACGGCTCGCAGTACCGATGGCCTGCTCACGGCCGATCATATCGACATCTTCCTGAAGCAGTCGGGAGCGGCCGCTACTGTGCCGCAGGCCACCCCCAGCCAACTGGATCGCATCGTCTCGGAAGGGAACGTGGTGGTCACCCAGCCCGGAAGGCGCGGAAGCGGCGACAAGCTCACGTACTACCAGGACGACAACCGTTACGTGCTCACCGGTGGCGCGCCGATGATCTCGGATGCGCAACACGGTACGGTGCGCGGGGCTACGTTGACCTTCTTTAGTAAGGATGATAGGGTTCTGGTGGAAGGCTCGAACGCCGCTCCCTCCGTAACTCACACCCGAGTCAGCAGATAATGAGTACCCTGTCAGCCGAAGATCTAGGGAAAACCTATCGCAGCCGGCGTGTGGTACACGGCGTCAACATCAGTGTTGACCAGGGCGAAGTCGTCGGTCTGCTCGGACCGAACGGGGCGGGAAAAACCACCAGCTTCTACATGATTGTCGGGCTGATTCCGCTCGACTCGGGCCGCGTCTGCATCGACGACAAAGAAATCACTGACGTTCCCATGTACCTGCGGGCCCGCAATTACGGCATCAGCTACCTGCCGCAGGAACCTTCGGTCTTCCGCAAACTCACGGTCGAAGAGAACATTCTCGCGGTGCTGGAAGCGCAGCCCATCTCGTGGCACGAGCGTCGCGAGCGCATGGAGCGGTTGATGGACCAGCTTGGGCTGGGACATATCCGCAAGAGCAAAGGCTATTCGCTCTCCGGTGGTGAACGGCGCAGGGTGGAGATCGCCCGCTGTTTATGCATCTCTCCGAGTTTCATTCTGCTCGACGAGCCGTTCTCGGGCATCGATCCGATCGCGGTGCTCGACATTCAGAAGATCATCTTCGATCTCAAAGCCAGCGGCATCGGGGTTCTCATCACCGATCACAACGTCCGCGAAACGCTGTCGGTGACCGATCGCGCCTACATTATTAATGAAGGGCGAATCTTCCGCGCGGGAACACCGGAAGAGTTGGGCAACGATCCCGAAGTAAAACGCGTGTATCTCGGCGAGAGTTTCACTCTCGTTTAGACCCCTAGGGCCACCCATACTCCTCCATGCCCCTGTCATCCTGAGCGCAGCGCCGAAGGCGCGAAGTCGAAGGACCCCTACGGCTGCCAACACTCCCCACGCTCCTGTCATCCTGAGCGAAGCGCCGCGAGGCGCGAAGTCGAAGGACCTCTTTCGCGACCAACACTCTCTCCGCCTCTGTCATCCTGAGCGAAGGACGGGAAGACCTTTCCCGTCCGCAGTCGAAGGACCTTGCGTTTGCTTTTGACTTGGAAGTGAGGCGCTCCGGCTTCAGCTGGCGAATCACGATCTGTCATCCTGAGCGCCGCGCCGAAGGCGCGAAGTCGAAGGACCCCTGTCGCGACCAACACTCCCTCCGCCTCTGTCATCCTGAGCGAAGGACGGGACGACCTTCCCCGTCCGCAGTCGAAGGACCTTGCGTTCGCTTTTGACTTTGAAGTGAGGTCGGGGTCCGCCTCGTTTCCCCCGGGATGGTGAGGGGTAATGCAAGATGCCCTTACAATGAACGACCATGAATGCCGAGATGCCCAAAGCGTACGGAATCGCATTGCGTCGAGCCGGCGTCGCAGACGCGGCGACGATTGCGGGCCATCGCTATGCGATGTTCCGCGACATGGGATACAACGACGAAGCAGCCTTGGACTCGATGCGGAAGAAGTTCCTACCCTGGGTGGAGGCAAAGCTGAATCAGGCGACTACCTGGGATGGTTGGGCGGGTGGCCCACCCTACCGACTCGCGGGGTGCCCCATCCTAGCTCGCCTCTTTTGGCGAGTTAGGGTGGGTCTAATAAGACGCGCCGAAGGCGCTCAATGCCTTTCGACGTCCGCTGAGAGAACTCCAAACGTCTGCCCCGAAATCCTCTTCATCAGAAACCGAATACCCGCCCGCCGTCGCTTCATCTCCGTCCATGGGGATTCCAACTCGACGGGCGACACGCATCCAGTCGCGTAGTGACAGAAGCTGCTCCACTCCCAGTCTTCCGGCTTCTCGACAAAACCACGTTTCACCGGATTGCGATGCATGTACCGCAGCTTCTCGACTCGTTTCGTTTCGCTGCACACGTTGAAATCGTAATAGCGTCGCTGCCAGAAGTGGGCGCCGCCGCTGATAAGGCGTCGCGCCACCGATTGTTTTAGCGACTGGATCGCCGTCGCCAACTCTCCGCGCAGCGGTTCGGCCACCAGCAGGTGCACATGCTCGGGCATGACCACATAACCGAAAACTGGCATCCCGTACTGACAGCGCGCCGACTCCAACGCCGCTTCCACGCGTCGCTTCGCTCTTCCTGAATTCAGGTACGGGAGCCGTCGATAACAACTGAAGGTCACGAAGTGGAGATCGCCGGAGTCCTGGTGGCGTTCGAGTCCCCAAGGCATGGAGCGAGTTTATCGGTAAACAATGCGGTGCGATGTGATGGAGGAGTGGCGTTGATGTGATGGCAGCGAAGAACCAGGTTGCGCCTGCGGCGCGGATTCTTAGACCCACCCTAGCTTGCCTTCGGCAACCTAGAGTGGGGCACCCTCCCTCTCAACTCTCGCCCTTCGCAGTACTTGCCGTATGTCAGGACAACAACACCTCACCGCCGACAATGCGTCCGCTCATGTGCTTCAAACGCGAGAACGCGAAATCAGGATACTTTCCATTTCGGCACGGCAGGCTAAGAACCTCGCGTTTCCCAAGCTTTTCTACGTGCGTGTTTCTGTCAACCCCCACCGAACGTGCAACCCGTGCGCTGGGTCACCTGCGTCCGTATCTCTCATCACATCTTTCTACGATCCATCTCTTTACCTTGTGGCTTCCTGACATGAAGACGACAGTCCTCCCCCGTTCGGCGGCGGCCAATCGGCCGCTTCCGCTCTCGTGTCTTCTGCCCAGCGCTCCCCCCGCATCGCCCCTGCTGCCCGTCCCCTTCTCAGCCCACATTGCTCTATCCCCAACAACTCTCCCTCTTGTTGTCATCCCGAGGCGCCGCTTTTGCGCCGTGGGGATCTGCTGTTCTTTACTGCACAACTCTATTGTTTTCAAGAATTTCCATCTAACCCCTACGGCCCCAAGAATTTGCGGGTTTTCCACAGCCTAAGCTGCTGAAAACACTCAGAACCAAAGGGGCGGGGAGGGGGTACCTCAAGGAGCGACTATGAAGCACTGTGCGCACATCAAGGCCGACGGCAACACCTGCGAAAACGAGGTTGCGCCTGCGGCGCGGATGCGTAGACCCACCCTAGCTTGCCTGGCGGCAAACTAGGATGGGGCACCCGGCTCAGGATGACAATTCTTACTGGAAAAAACTCGCTACGACTAGTCCTCGATCTCGGGATCGCCGGGCTTTACTTTGCCACAGTCTGCGCTCACCCATCGGCTCGTCGACTTCGAGACCGTCTGCCGCTTCTGCCCGTTCCTCGTCGACACCGAATGCGACTCCGAAACAATATGTTCCGCGTCTGGAATCGACGTCGATCCGTTGATCACCAGCTGCGTCTCCCCGATGTTGCAGGTGCCGTTGAACGTGTACCCCTTTGCCGTCTTCGACGTCTGAATCGAGCACCCCTCGCGCTGCTTAGTGAAGATCTTCTCCATCTCCTGCCACTCCGCCGGAGTAACGCAGCTTTTCGACTTCAATATCGCGGGGCTTCCGTCCCCGTTGTCGGTGGTCATGTTTTTCTCCCACAGACCCATCTTGATCGGAGGAGCTTGGGCAAACGCACCTCCACAGAACACGGCGGCGATCGCCGTCAGTAGCACAATTCGCATCGATTTTCTCCTCTGGGAACTTAGGACAGCGCCGAGCGGCAGCCATGATGGCAGGGCTTCGTCCGACAACGCAAGGGGAAATCCGGGGAGAATACCTGGTGCGCCTGCGGAGCATCTTTATTAGACCCACCCTCGCTTGCCTGTCGGCAAACCACCTCGCCTTGCTGCTCAGCATCTATTGAGCACTAGCGTCCGATCCGGGTTCTGCGAATCGCCCTGGGGCCCATGAGCTCACGACTTTAGTACCGCTCGCCGCAGCCCTGATCTGCGTAGGTCACACCAACGACAAGGAGTATCGATGTCAAATGAAACACAAGCTCCTTGAACCCATTATTTCGTCCATCCCTCCTGACGACCCAAAGCGCGATCTCATCGTGCAAGGCGTCGAAGCCGAGAACGCGACACATCTCGGCGTGGTCGGCGATACCTACACAATCTTGCTATCGGGTAGGGACACGGCTGGGCATTGCTGTGTGATCGATATGCACGTTCCGCCGGGAGGAGGGCCGCCTCCACATCGTCACGACTTCGAGGAAACGTTCGTAATTCTCGAAGGGGAATCTGGACGCCACATTTCGTGGAAGAAAGCGAGGCGTGCGGGCTGGCGATACGGTCAATGTGCCCGCCAATGCGCCTCATCAATTCCATAATTTTTCGGAGAAGCCGGTCCGAATGCTCTGCATTTGCTCACCTGCGGGCCAGGAAGATTTCTTCAAAGAGATCGGAGTTCCTGTCGCAACCCGCACCACCGCGCCACCCAAACTCGATCAAGAAGCGCAGCAAGCGTTCATGAAGAAAGCACTCGCGCTCGCGCCGAAATACAAAACGGAAATCCTGCAGCAAGCGTGA
>PLWX01000009.1 GCA_003151155.1 Acidobacteriaceae bacterium | reverse complement strand
TTTCGAGGTCAGCCGACGCGATGTATAAAACGTCTCTCGATTACGAATGTCCGACTTGTGGAGCGAGGCCGGCATCCTCCTGCGTGTGTGCCGACGGGGCCCCTAGGAACAAGCTTCACCCTGCGAGGATTGTGATGGCAAGCAAGAAGGATGACGTTCGCGAACTACAGGATAAGATCAAAGGCGCTCCCGTGGTCTCAAGAGCGACTAAGTAAGTGGACGTGGACTCACAAGCTCATAACAGAGCAGATATTTGGACTCAGAGGGCTCGATGACCTCAATTCTCTTTGCGCTGCGAAGTTCCTGGAGTTGGCTGCCAGTCACTGCTCTGAAGGCTTTTCCTTCGCGGATGAGGGCGTGCGAGCCAAATCGATCCAATGCACGGGTACGAGTAACAAGTCTTGCCCCGTTCGTCATGTCGCGATAAATGCGCTCAGCATCTTCGCTTAAGGTCGGCTTGGGCTTTGGCATCAAAACAACTCCTCGCTGGTGAGCTTTGGTCGGGCCCTAGCTTGCCTTGGTCCCGCTGCTGGACAAGCCGTTCAATACATAAGTTGAGTTCCTGCAAAATCCGGTACAGACGCCATTTTTCGTCAGGATCGGTCGCTACACTCATGGCGGCCTTGTACTCGTGGCGCAGCATTTCTAGTTCTCTCATCTGATCCGAGCTGGCGCCGTCGGACATGTTGCAAAATTAAACACCCGCCAACGATCCGTGTCCATCCCACCGATGGCTTAGATAGAGCCAACGCTTGCCACTTGGCGCGAATTGGCAGCGACCTGATAGGGCAAAGAATAGGATCGGCTCCGTATGGACGAGAAAGAGATGCTCAGCTGCGCCTGTCCGATCTGTGGAGCTAAACCGGGCGCGCGATGCGCCGATCAACTAGGCAAATTGACAGACTGCCCGCACAATGAGCGAGTATTGGCGGCCCTTTGGCAGAACTCAAACAAGAAGTTAGATTGATGCTCGCGCCGGCCGGCGCTCGTGACTAAGGGACACCCGGAGCTATCGGCAGCGTATGATCTCGGCATGTCACAGTCATTTTGGTACGGGATCACCTGGACGTTTAGGTGCTTCTCTTGCACCCGCGTGAGCGCGGAACACGCGGTGCTCAGCTCAACAACACAGGAACAAGCAGTGCTCCATGATGTGATTAATCGTCAGCCCCTGAGTTGTCAACTGTGTCGCGTTCCGATTTCGGGAGGCTCGCAAGTGACCGTGCACGTCCTGCCCGGAACACTTGAATCCCTGAAAACCGCGGGGTATCCGCTCCCGAAACCTGGTACTGATCCTGATAAGAGTAACTAGATTGCGTGGGCCTCAGATGAGTCGCCATTCTGTTTCGGGCTGCTCACCCCGTCAGAGTGCCTCGCCTGAACGTGTAGATCGAACTTTAGCCCAAGCCCTCGAAAGCAAGCAAGTCTCAATCGATTACCCTCCCACCCCACTACACGAACTAACCGAGCGCTGGCCGTGGCTGAAGGTACCCTGGCGGGGACCAATCGCCGACTGCCAACACGGACTCCCGCCCAAGAACCTCAACGTGCTGGACGTGGTTTGCCACATGTACGACGATCACTTCCTCGAGGAGCCAGACTTCCTGAAGTGGGTAAGAGAGCTGGAAAGTAAGATCGCGAAAGGAACTCTTAAAGCCGTGAAGACAGCTCGCTGATCGATACGCGCGCAGTGCTCCCGCCAGGGAGCGCTTGGTGTCAGAGATGTAGCAGATGCAGCCAGCCACCCAGCCGTCCGGTAGTGGTGCAGTTTGAAATTCGGACGCCTTGCGCACCCCTCGAACGGGCGTAAACTTGATCCATGGCAAATAAAAAGGAAGCAAAAAAAGCCCGTCGCAAAGAGAATCGCGTCACGCGTAACGCTGAGAAAATGCAACGCCGCAAGACCAAGGACGTCTATGACGGCATTGGGCAACTCGCCGAGAAGCGCGACGAGCCCGAGGATTTTAGCCAAGCGGCCGCGCGGATTGTAAAAGACGCAACAGAGGAACGTTAATTGGCTGCCTGCTGCTCCCAGACTGAGTTTGCCGAGCAGGTTGGTATCATTCAGCGGATTCGCTGACGGGGTAAACGTCGGCATCTCTCCAGTTGGCCTTATTCCCGTCTACAAGGTCAACCTCGTACCGGGCTTCCTTGGTATCTTTGTCCCACACAAGCAGCTTTACAATACCAATTCTCTCTTTGGGGTGTGCGTAGTTCTGCAGCCTCATACCGTGTCCGTAACGGTGTGTTGAGTGTTCCATTGCAATAGGATATACCTGCTGTACAATTCGGCGCATGGACATCGAATCGGACTAGCCATGAAGAAGAAATGGGCGGAGCGGAAGAAGGCAGCTTAGGTAGGACGCCAAGGCGAGGTGAGCCATATTTAACCCTAATGCGTCGCCCAGTGGGCATGCCAACGGTCCAAGGCTAGTTCGTGGAGCTCCTCGGCATGCGTGACTGCCTCTGCTAATCGAGTTGTCTCTTCTGTGACCAAATGAATCCGGCGCTTTCGGTCACGATCAAATTGGGCGTTTCTTAGCAGGCGCTTGGTCTCCTGAACATCTTTCCAATACCGGAGGCAGATATCACAACTCATTCGAAGGACTCACTACCGGATTACTACGTTCCTCAGAGGCGGCGGTTAGTATATCGCTGAGGCCCGCTCCGCCTCCATTCACAGAAAATCGGGAACTGATTATGGAGGACAGCTAATGGATGGCCCGCGAAGCGAGCCCAATCTAGCCCATCGACCGGGACCGCATAAGCAAATATTCCTCTGATCAGATTCGCGCGGTTTTATACTCCAAGGACTGCTCACACTTACCCCTCACGAGGTTTCGATGACAATATTGGAGAAAATTCAAGAGAAGGAATGTCGGGTCGAGGCGTTGCGCGCACAAATTGCAAAACTGCAAAAGGACGTTGCCATATTGGAGCACGCCGCGCGCATCCTTACCGACAACGAGGACGACAATCGGTTCGATGCGCACAACGACAGAAGGAAATCGGTCGCATAATCGCCATTCGCGATCGACAGAGGCCGCCTTCGCCGGAATGACAGTGTGCCGCGGACTAGTAAGCCGACTGCGATGGCCGCTATTCCCCATAGGTGTCTCATTGTAGGCCGACACACGCCAGCAGGGATTCAATGAGCACGAGAACCGCGGAGAGGAGGTGCTCGCAAACGAAGAGTTGGGCGAACTCTCCGACCCCCTTGTTTTTCATCCCACCGACGTTTTCGTCGAATCTTCGTGGCGGTTGTTAAAAGCCGCCTGCCTTATCGGATCCGCCTTGGCGCTGACAAAGATATGGATACACGTAGTGAGCCACTTCTACGACGACCACTTTCCCGACGATCGGGGGAGAGAGACGTAAACGGTCGTCTCACACATATATCCTAGCGCAGGTTCCTTTGCTGCACCTGGATAATTCCTGTGTCTCCCACTCGCCGTTGCATGGTTCCTTCGGATATTTCGGGGCACGGGCGGCCCGATCCTGGCACCCTTGTCCTATTCCATGTGAGTAGATGCATCCGCATACTGCCAGATACGCGCCACCTCGAACTCCCCATCGAGGTGAACCATGTTCGTGAAAGTGTTTCGTATTGCAGTTTTGCTCTGTGCTTGCTCGCTACCTTTGTTGGCTGCAGTTCCACCTTCCAACCACGTGGTAATTCTGGTGGAGGAAAATCACAGTTATTCCAGCGTAATTAACAATCCCGCAATGCCGTACCTGAACTCGTTGGCAAAGTCCTATTCTTTGCTGACGAATTACTACGCAAACACTCACCCATCTCTCGGTAATTACTTTGAGATGACCACTGGCCAGATCATCACCAACAATGACTCGTACGGCGGGACCGTTTCCGCCGATAACGTGGTGCGTGAACTGCTGCCACTGGGCAAGACCTGGAAATCGTACGCAGAGAGTCTGCCATACACCGGCTATCTTGGGCTCGGCAGTGGCGATTACTTGAAACGCCACAACCCACTTGCTTACTTCACCGATGTCG
>PLWX01000028.1:450-3128 GCA_003151155.1 Acidobacteriaceae bacterium | reverse complement strand
GTCCCCGCAGCCGTGTAACGACTGCAACCATGTCAGATGGGAAGGCCGGCTAATCCCCGCCTTCCCTAACTGCAATCGGTCATTAGGCTCTCAAGGAGGAACCATCATTAAACCTAACCGTAACCTACCTTCCTCTATGCACACACCAGTTCAGGGCGAGATTATTCTTGATCTGCAAAATGCAATCAGGCTCCGGGCGTTAGAACTGTTCGAGCACCGCGGACGAAAAAATGGGCACCATTTGGACGACTGGCTCCAAGCTGAAGCAGAACTGACGCAGAGGCGAACGAAAATGGTTGCCGCATAACGTGCGTCTTGCTGCTTCGTGCCTTTTGAACGGAGCTCCTGTATCTCTTGGGACTGGTGAAAGCAGTCCCCGTTCTTTGCTGCAAGAATCCGTCTTCATCGAGCAGCACTGAAACGTTCTGACCTGAACGATGACAACAATGTTTCGCGGGAGCGGTGTTTTACGATCTTTCTCCCCAGCAGCCTGACGTATTCCAACGTGGATACGAGGAATGTGCCTCGTGAGCATTCACCCGATTGATGGAGGAGAAAGCGATGCTAGAGAACTGCACCAATTCTTCGTGTTCCACTCTGTTCCGTGATCTCGCCGAAGGAGGGGAGCTATTCTGGCTGGAGGGCAAAGCCACTTCAGCGGTGTCCAAGACCCGCACACCCGAGTATTTCTGGTTATGCCAGCGTTGCTCGGCGAGGATGACCCTGTGTCTGAGAGAAGCCGGAACGGTAATGGCGATGGCACAACAAGAGGGATTTAGTGGCCATTCACAAAACCTTTTCGACGACGTAAAGCGTGAGAATGGCCTACGGCTGCGCAGCGTTAAGCGTTTTTCGTAAGGGTCATTGGGAAAATGGTGTTGTATCCGGTCGCGGAGCTTGAGAGTCACATGCTGAAATTGCGAGGAACAAATTCCATCTAGAGGTTTTGTCTCTTTCTCGATAGCTTTATTCAACGCGATCTGCAACCGCATAAAGCAGCATTACGAACTCCGTGGGTCTCTCAGCGCCGGGCGCTGCTCGCGACTCTCGTCTGCGGCGACCGCGTTCCGCTTCGCCTTCCTATAGACGTTTGCGACCGCAATCGTCCAGAAAGGAACCAAATCGACTCCGGGCACGAGCTTGGCAAGAAAAGATGGCAGAAATTCCCAGTGCCAGCCAAGAAGGTGAACCAGCACGGCTGCGATACCGAAATCGAGTATGTCATCAGCGGGCGACAAAGCGCCTTCGACGAACAAGGGAAACACGACAACTTGGAGTGTGTCCGCCATGATGGCCAGCATCATGGCGATACGAAAGCGCGAACCCGGTGAGATTGTGATGGTGTCGGGAGTCACGGCAATGCTGTTTCCGTGTTGAATACTCATTCTAAACGGATGCTCCGAGAATGTCAGCCCGTGTACCTATCCGAGTGCGCTGACCACTTCTTATTCGAGCGACACTGGGTAGAAGCCCATTGGGTCAGACACGAAGGGCATACCCCGCCCGTATCGAACGTATTCCATGAGTGGCCACAGGTACAACGCCACAGATCGTGCTTACCCGGTGACCAGCCGCAGAGAGGGCACCGAACGCGAGGGCAGCTAGCGTCAGTGCTTTTATCCTGATCGGGCTCCCGATCTACTACGACGGTCGAACTGTCACGATCGTTGGCCAGCGGCGAGATTTACGAAGTCGGATATCGCTTGCGCAACTCGATCAAGACTGGCCGGAGCGTAACGTAATCGGGTGCACAAGCACAGAATGCCGCGTCCGAGATCGCCTTCAGGAAGATGGAGCCGTGAGCCGATTGGTAATCGAGCCATTCGCGGAGTTCGGGGTCGGTGGGGGCGGAACAAAGATGAGGCGTCGGTGATTGCATCTGGATGTTCATTGCGCACATTCCTTCACCCTCTGTGACGTTGAAACCACGCGCAGGGCTGAAGGGTATCACTAGGGTCGGTGGAAAATTGCCCGGTCACCGAATAACCGCTGCGACTCTCGTCAGTCGTATGATCTCCTCATGACAGAACTGAAAAATCGAGTCGCCCTCGTGACGGGCGGTAGTCGCGGGATCGGTGCCGGAATCGCGGTGGCGCTCGCTCGTGCTGGTGCTGACGTCGCTGTCAACTATCGCGAGAGAAGTGACGCCGCCCATGCCATTTGCGCTGAGATCAACGTGCTGGGGCGAAGGGCGATGGGTGTAAAGGCCGACGTGTCCGTCGCTGCTGAGGTAAAGAGAATGGTCGCGGAGGTTGAGGCGAACCTCGGCTATGTCGATATCCTCGTGAACAATGCCGGGATCGCACAGCCCCGGAAGCTGGAAGAGATCACAGAGGCGGAGTGGGACGAGGTGCTTGCGGTAAACCTTAAGTCGGCTTTCTTGGTCACGCGGACGGTGATCGCCGGGATGCGGGAGCGCAGATGGGGGCGCATCATCAACATTTCTTCGGTCGCTGCTCAGACGGGCGGTGCTGTGGGGCCGCATTACGCGGCGTCGAAGGCAGGGATGATCGGGCTGACGCACTCTTGTGCGTTGAACTACGTTCGTGACGGGATCACGGTGAACGCAATCGCCCCAGCATTAATCGAGACCGAGATGGTTACGAGCAACATGAATGCAAAGCCAAGCTTGATCCCGATGGGCCATTTCGGGTCGGTGGACGACGTGGCATCCGTCG
>PLWX01000028.1:0-371 GCA_003151155.1 Acidobacteriaceae bacterium | reverse complement strand
AAACGTCTTTCGCGGCGGCACTGCGCTTGATCCTGCCGTGGCTGTCGCGTTGAACTCCGTAAGCGGAAGCACGAGGCGATCTCGTTCCGTAGCTGCGATGGCTGCGGTGCGCGGAGCCTGATCTGTGTCTGCTTCCGGTGGAGGACCGGGTTCGATGAGAACCGGAAGACCGGGCGCTGTAAGAATGACTGCTATGCGAGCGGGTGCTGTAAGAGTGGGAGCTACTGCTTCGGGTCGCGAAGGCTGGGGTGATCGAGATTAAGAGAGCGAGCAGCGGAATGCCGATCCGCATTCGTGAGTACCTGAGGCCGGAAGTCTGACACTCGGGGCTGCGGTTGTCCAGTCGCTCTGGAGGTCAAGATCATCCGAGG
>PLWX01000281.1 GCA_003151155.1 Acidobacteriaceae bacterium | reverse complement strand
TTCACCGACCGTTGGAAGACTGGGGAAGAGCTTCTGCTATGCCCGTGGCGATTGGGATGTTTTTCGGAATCCCGCTAGTCGCAGTGGCTGCGGTGATTGGGTTACTCGTGGCCCTAAGCGACCGTATCTCGCCGAAAATAAAGTCTGCGCACCTCGTCATCGTTGGTCTCGGCGCGATTGCCACCATCTCATTGTTGTTCCGATTTCGAACCTGAGCCGATCCCCCCGAAACGTGATGCGCTTCGCGCCTTCGCAGGCGGTCGCCGTTCAAAAGGCACGAAGCAGCAAGACGCACGTTATGCGGCAACCATTTTCGTTCGCCTCTGCGTCAGTTCTGCTTCAGCTTGGAGCCAGTCGTCCAAATGGTGCCCATTTTTTCGTCCGCGGTGCTCGTACAGCTCTAACGCACGGAGCCTGATTGCATTTTGCAGATCAAGAATAATCTCGCCCTGAACTGGTATGTGCATAGAGGCTGATGAATTATTGCTAACTTTCATGGTGGGTTCCTCCTTGAGAGCCTAATGACCGATTGCCGGACGGGAAGGCAGCGTTTGCCGCCCTCTCGTCCGGCATGTTCTCCGTCCTACACGGTCACGGCGACGTGATGGAAGGTCGAGATGACCGTCTCATACGTGTGAACCTGCGGCGTTCCATCGACCACCTTCGCCAAGGTCTTCAACACTTCTGGATAGGTGTTGGTATTGTAATCGTCTGCATTGCTCTTGTTCTCCCACAGACTGATTGAAATCGCATCCGCGCTGCCGGGATTGCAAAGTGTGATTTCGTCCTTGAAGCCCTTCTGTTTTTGAAGCAGCGGAAGAATCTGGTTCTCGAATGTGCGGGTGTAATCAGACTGCATGTTGGATTTCAGGCGAAAAGAGACATTGCGTGCGAACATGTTCAACCTCCTAAGGTTGTGCCGCATAAGAGAAGAAGATTTCAGATGGGCTGACTTATATTCAGGGAACCTGAAGAGGAGAAGGTGGAAACCACCTCATCTCCAACGCTAGTCCGATCCAGCGGTGAATGTCCAATTGAGAGCTGACGCGTGCTGCTCTAACCGAAACGCTAGGCAGAATCCGGAGAGAGAACCTCACTCCTCTTAACGGGCGCTGGAGGGCGGCTTCTTCTTCTCGGGGTTCGGACATCTGTGGGACTTTTCCAAAATATCAACAATGTCGTTGGTGGGCGCGGCTCCAAGCGATGAATAACACACGAGACAGACTGTTTCATACAAGCCGGGCCGGAGTTCAAATCGAGCGAATCCTTCGGTGGAGGTCAAAACACGCGAAAAGTGCGGATTGCTATTTTCTGAGGACATGTTGCCTCGATACCATTACGATTTATTCCAATCGTGGCGAAGACAATATCCCGCTACTCCGCCTGAATGCAATGACAATTTACAGCGACTCGACGTAACCTGCATGTCTCGGAGGCGGAAAACGAAAAACCCCGCTCCGGTTGGCCGAGGCGGAGCTATTCACGTACTACTCAGCGCCACGTTCTTGTCGAGCGGCACGTGAAAACGAGTTGAGATTCGGAGGGATAGTACCACCCTTCGAGCGATTGAATTATAGAGCTTGCGAAGTTCGCTCCCGCAGGAACTCGTCATGATCCGACGCTGTGAATCATTCCTTGCTGTTCGCATCCGGGGTGATCGGTGGAGCCGATTCGCCCACCCCATCGCCTCGCCCTAGCTGTTCCCATCGCTTATTGTGGATCGCAGAGACCGATCTTGGTGCGGAGTTGAAACGGGGACTCGCGTTCGTACAGAAAGAACGACGAGATCGAAAACTTTAACCCTCGAGATTTGCTTGGTGACTCGAATGCAGGTTCAAAGCCCGAAAGCGGCAAGGTGATGTTAATGCACGGGAACCACGGCAGACCGAAGTAACGGTACAAGCGTACTCACTGCGAATGCCGTAATGATTGACTGAGATTCGGCTCGAAGATAAGTTCAAGTTGAGCAGACCTTGGGGAAGGGCTGTTCGACGTAACGCTTCATGACTTTCGAGTCTGGGGCGTTTCGTTTTGTTATCGACAATTTCGCTCAGTCTTGTCCTTTGCCTTACCAACCGCACGGGATCACTTCTGCGACATCATCGTGTACGGCTTTTGCGTTCCTGCGCGATTAAGAAGCTTCACGCCGCTGGCTTTTTCACAACGATGGTGGGCTTCCAGCAAGGCTAGTTCTGACAATGTGTTTGCGATTGCTGCGTTGGCGTAACAACGCAAGCATATCGCCGCGATGCTTCCGTCTGAATGCTGACGGTATGCAAAGATTCCCTTGGTAGCCGCATTATCTGCACTCATGTCTGCCCCCAATATGAACCTCCGGCATTGGAGGCTCGTGTGGTTCCTGAAGAAAGATTGGGATATCGGATAGGGATAGTGACATGTTCGGGAACTCACGTCCGGTCAAAGTTGCACACGTCCCAACACCGTTCCATCTCGCATTCTCCGCCATGCTCGGGATTTTGTTTTATTCGCACTCAGTTCGGCTACACGGCTAGAACTTCGCTAAGCGGGTCTTGAAAACGAACATCGGTCGTATGATCGCGTTATGACAGAACTCAAGAATCGAGTTGCGCTTGTGACGGGCGGCAGTAGGGGGATCGGAGCCGGGATCGCCGTGGCGCTGGCTACGGCTGGTGCTGACGTCGCTGTTAACTATCGCAAGAGAAGTGACGCCGCCCATGCCATTTGCGCCCAGATCAACGTGCTAGGGCGAAGGGCGATGGCTGTGAAGGCCGACGTGTCCGTCGCCACTGAGGTAAAGAGAATGGTTGCGGAAGTCGAGGCGAACCTCGGCCCGGTCGATATTCTCATCAACAATGCTGGCATCGCGCAGCCCCGGAAACTGGAGGAGATCACGGAGGCCGAATGGGATGAGGCGCTGACCGTGAATTTGAAGTCCGTTTTCTTAGTGACTCAAGCGGTGATCGGAGGCATGCGGAAGCGCGGATGGGGACGGATCATCAACATTTCGTCGGTAGCTGCCCAGACGGGCGGTGCTGTTGGGCCACACTACGCGGCGTCCAAGGCAGGGATGATCGGGCTCACACATTCTTGTGCGTTGAACTACGTTCGTGACGGGATCACGGTGAACGCAATCGCCCCAGCATTAATCGAAACCGAGATGGTTACGAGCAACATGAATGCTAAGCCAAGCTTGATTCCGATGGGCCATTTCGGTTCGGTGGACGACGTGGCATCCGTCGCGGTCATGCTCGCTATGAATGACTACATGACGGGGCAGACGATCTCGGTGAATGGCGGGTGGTATATGACATAGGGCGTGGCTATACCGAATTGGAGGATGTCACCTACAATTCCGCTCGGTCTTATCCTTCGCCTTCCCATCTGCTACGGTCTGCCATTGCATGTTCGATGAGCTGTCCGGCCCACCGCATTCCAACGCCCGAACGTGATCGATGACGTAGCCGGGACATGCTCCGCTACTCTTCCCGGTGGACGGGCACGGATGCTACCGCTTGAAAACGTCTTTCGCGGCGGCACTGCGTTTGATCCTGACGTGGCTGTCGCGTTGAACTCCGTAGGTGGAAGCGCGAGGCGATCTCGTGTTGTAGCTGCGGTGGCTGCTGTATGCGGAGCCTGTTCGGTGGCTCCGGCGCGTGGAGGAGTGGGTTCGATGAGAATCGGAAGACCGGGCGCTGTAAGAATGACTGCTGTGCGAGCGGGTGCTGTAAGAGTGGGAGCTACTGCTTCGGGTCGCGAAGGCTGGGGTGATCGAGATTAAGAGAGCGAGAAGCAAAGCGCGGATGCGCATGGTGAGCACCTGAGGCCGGAAGTCTGACAGTCGGGGCTGCGGTTGTCCAGTCGCTCTGGAGGTCAAGATCATCCGAGGTGAGCCACGACATGGTCGGGGAGAATGGTGGTTGGAATATCTTGGGTCTACCGATTTCCGATCCGCTGCCAACCGGGATTTTAGCCGCGTATGCTTAATGGCATCTTGGAGCGGCTGTTATGTACAACAACGAAGCTTGGAATCGTGAAAAGCTGTACAAGGAAGTCTGGGCTGAGCCCCTCACGCCCGTTGCGAAGCGATACAACATGTCAGACGTTGCAATCGCGAAAGCCTGTCGCAAATTGAAAACTCCGCTGCCCGGTCGTGGATATTGGGCTCGCGTTGCGGCCGGAAAGAAAACTAACAGGAAACAATTTAGCGATGCTTTAGCAAAGTTTGCGAGCCGGACAAATTCGGCCAATTTTGCGGAAAAAATTCCGAAGTCATAGCGATGCAGTAGCTTGCGGGCATGTCCACCGCGCGGAGCAAGAGAGACGGGTGAGACAGGAGCCTAAAACACTGAAGCCCCGCAAGTCATTGCGGGGCTCATATCTATTCGCATTTCAGCGAATTTACTTGACTGTTGGTGCCGAAGAAGGGATTAGGAT
>PLWX01000323.1 GCA_003151155.1 Acidobacteriaceae bacterium | reverse complement strand
CCCATGATCTGGCCGAGATAAGTTGCCATCGCCACGCCATGCCCCGCGTAACCGAGCGCGTAATGAACTCCGTCGAACTCACCAGCATGTGGCAGGATGTCGAAGGTAAAGTCCAGCGTTCCACCCCACGCATATTCCACCTTCACGTTCTTCAGCTGCGGATAAATCGCCACGAGGTCGCGCAGCAGGATCTCTTGGCTCTTACGAATGGTGTTCGTCGTCTCCGGCAGAAATGCCGCGCGGCCGCCAAAGAGGATGCGATTGTCCGCGGTTCGTCGCCAGTAGTGCAGGAAGTTCAGTGAGTCATACACCATTCGATTGCGAGGAATCAGCTCGGCGGCTTGCGCATCCGACACCCGCTCGGTAGCAATGATGAAGGAACCGATCGGGATTACCCGCTTCAGCAAAGGTCGCGAGAGTTTCCCGGTGTATCCGCTTGTCGCGATCAGCACTTCCTTGGCGAGGACGTCTCCCCTTGACGTGGTCAGCGTGAACCCGCCGCCGCTGCGCTCGATGCTCTGCACCCGCGTCTGCTCATATACACAAACGCCCACGCGAAGGGCCGCTTCTGCCAGTCCCGCGACATAACGCGCCGGATTCAGGCCAGCACTCGCGTCATCCACAATGCCGCCGTAGAAAATGTCGGCGCCGATCTCCCCCGGCAACTCGTTCTGGGAGATGATGCGCAGCTGGTGATTAAACTCGCGGGCTAGCAAATCCACGCTGCGCGCGTAGGCATCGAAGTGCGACTGTTTGCTGGCGACCTCCAGGTGACCGCAACGTGAGAAGTCGCAGTCGATGCGCTCCTCGTTCACCAGTTGCTCCACGCAGTCAATGGACGCGAGAGAAGCAGAATACATCCGCTTCGTGGCCGCCAGCCCGTAGCGCTTAGTCAGCACCTCGGGACTTAGCTTCATCCCAGTCAGTACCATTCCGCCGTTACGTGAACTGGCTCCCCACCCAATCGTCTCCGCCTCTAACACCGCGACTATTGCACCACGCTTTGCCAAGGTTCGCGCCGCTGATAGTCCGGTGAACCCAGCACCGATCACCGCCACATCCACGCTTTCCGGCAACGGTGTTGCGGTGCCCCGCGGCAGGACAACCGTATCGAGCCAGTAGTTTCGGTCCTGGTATTTCATGGCTTATGTGAGGATCGGCATCGTCCGAATGCGCTTCCTGGTTGCCGCGAACATCGCATTGCAGAGTGCCGGAGCAAACGGCGGAACCGGCGGTTCCCCCGCTCCCGTCGGTGCTTCCGTGCTCTCCACGAAGTAGCTCTCGACCTTGGGAGCGTCAGCTATGCGTACCAGTTCGTAGTCGCCAAAGTTGGACTGCTGAATCGCGCCGTCTTCGACGGTGACCTTCCCGTGCAACGCCTGCGTCATGGCGAATACCACGCCGCCTTGCATCTGCTGTTCGAGCGTATTGGGATTGACGACCTGTCCGCAATCGATCGCGACCACCACGCGATGGATCTGTGGCGCATCGTCCTTCATCGAGATCTCCACCACCTCTGCGACGTAGGTCCCAAAGCACCCGTGCGCTGCAATGCCGCGATAGCGTCCTTGTGGAAGAGGCTTATTCCACTCCGCCTTCTCGGCGACGAGCTTCAGCACTCCTCGAAGCCGTGCTGTGCTCCAGGTCGTGTCCCAGAACTTGATCTGCTTATCGCCCCGAAGCAGATGCAAGCGATATTCCAGCGGATCCTTGCCAGCCGCGGCAGCCAACTCGTCCAGGAAACACTCGCTCGCAAACGCCACTTGCGAGGCATACACCGACCGCATCCATCCAAGTGGGACAGGAGTATCGCAATCCACGTACTCCAGCAGCACGTTGGGAATCGGATAGAGGAACGACCCTTCGTCCTTTAGGTCGGGATCGATGCCGTCATCCAGCTTCGTGCCCTTCTGTCGCGAGATCGACGGTGAGATGATGCGATGCGTGATCGCCGTCGGATACCCATCCTCGCCAACGCTGGCACTCACTTGATGCAGGCTCACCGGTCGGTAGGTCGAGAACCGCATATCGTCCTCGCGCGTCCATAACACCTTGACGGGTACTTGGACGGCTTTCGCGACCAGTGCTGCTTCCACTCCATAGTCATGCTCCAGTCGCCGTCCAAACCCACCTCCCATCAACGTGACATTGACCTTCACGTTCTCCGGCTTTANNGCCCACAACTCACACTCCGTCCCGCGAAATTCAGCGGTGCAGTTTCCGGGCTCCATGGGAGCGTGAGCGAGAAACGGCGTTTCAAATTCCGCTTCTATGCGTTTAGCGGTACTGTTTGAAACATCGCCGCTCTTGTAGAGCGCAACACCTTTGTTGTTCGTCGCACTATGCAGGGAACTGCTGATCGCATCGGAATCGAGGCTTGCATTGGGCCCGTTCTCCCACGTGACCTTCAGAGCGCGTCTGCCGGACATGGCAGCCCAAACCGAATCGCCGACCACGGCCACAGCGGAATCCGAAATTTTCGTAACGTGAGTTACACCGGGAACGGCTTTACATCGAGAGTCATCGATGGTTTTAATCGTGGCACCGATTTTCGGAGCGCGCGCCAGCAACGCGAACTTCATTCCTGGCAATTTGAAGTCGATACCAAAGATCGCTGAACCATTCACCTTCGACTTCGTGTCCACGCGCGGCTGATGCTTACCAACAAGTTTGAACTCGGCAGCGGTCTTCAACTTCGGCTCAGCAGGAACCGGTAGCTTTGCGGCTGCGTTCACCAGCGAGCCATAGCTGGCTTTGCGATTCGACGCTGCATGCATGACGAGACCCTTATCAGTAGAGCAGGAAGACGCCGCAACTTTCCACTGCGTTGCAGCCGCCGCAACCAGCATCGCACGCGCCTGAGCGCCAGCTTTCCGCATTGGATCCCAAGTCGTGTGAACGCTCGCACTTCCGCCGGTCGTCTGGTCGCCGAACAACGTGCTTGCGCCCGCCTGCTCGATCGCAATCTTGGAGAAGTCGCAGTCCAATTCCTCCGCGAGGATCATCGGCAACGCAGTTCGAACGCCTTGTCCCATCTCTGAGCGCGCGACCACAATCGTCACTAGTCCGCTCGATGCGATCTGCACATAAGCGTTAGGCGCGAACGCAGGATCAGTCGGTTCGCCCGCGAGCGGGAGATGAAAGGCCACCACTAATCCTGCAGCCGCAGTCGCACTGGTTGCGAGGAAGTCACGTCGCGAGATCGTGCTCATCGTGCGCCGCCTGCAGCGCGCTCAATCGCTCGACGGATACGCTGATAGGTACCGCAGCGGCAGAGATTTCCGTTCATCGCTTCGAGCACTTCGCCTTCGGATGGATGAGGCTTCTTGGCAAGCAGCGCTGCCGCCTGCATGATCTGTCCGGACTGGCAATAGCCGCACTGCGGTACATCTTCGGCGATCCACGCCAGTTGCAAAGGGTGCGAGCTATCAGGCGAAAGCCCTTCGATCGTCGTGATCGCTTTGCCGACCGCTTCGGTTACTGGCGTTGTGCAAGATCGCACCGCGTCTCCATCGATATGCACCGTGCAAGCACCGCACATGCCGACGCCGCATCCAAACTTCGTTCCAGTGAGATCAAGAGTGTCGCGGAGCACCCACAGCAAAGGTGTGTCGGGTGCAACCGTGACCTGACGTTCACGGCCATTCACACGCAGGGTGATGGAATCCATTCCAGCCTCAGATAGGAAGTGAATGCGGAGGATGGTACCACGGAAGGATGTGTCATTCGGAGAGTGGGAAGCAGGTGATCGATCTCTGCTTCCCATCACGCCATCACGGAATCAGCCTAAGCAGTGGCCGCCTTCGGTTGTTGTCGCAGATGCTTGCGCAACGGTTGACCGAGGAGCTGCACCAGCGCGGCGAACTCAGGAATGGTAAGCGACTGCGGGCCGTCCGAGAGCGCCTTCTCCGGGCAAGGATGAACTTCCACGATTACGCCATCCGCACCCACCGCGACCGCGGCCCGCGCCATGATGGGCACCAGGTCGCGTCGTCCTGTTCCGTGCGACGGATCCGCGACCACTGGCAGATGCGAGAGCTGCCTTGCCAGCGCCAGCGCGGATAAGTCGAACGTGTTGCGCATGTCAGGATCGTAAGATCGAATGCCGCGCTCGCACAACACGACCTCGCTATTGCCACCCGCGAGGATGTATTCCGCCGCCAGCAGCCAGTCCTTCACCGTGGCTGACGGCGAACGCTTGAGCAGTATCGGGCGCTCACACTTCGCCAGCCGCCGCAACAGCGAGAAGTTCTGCATGTTGCGTGCCCCGACCTGCAACATGTCGGCATACTCCGAAACGACGTCGACATCCTCGGTGCTCATCACCTCGGTCACCACCGGCAGGCCAGTCGCATCCGAAGCTTCACGCAACAGCTTGAGGGCTTCAATCCCGAGGCCCTGGAACTCGTAAGGCGAGGTTCGTGGCTTATAAGCTCCGCCGCGCAACATGGAAGCGCCTGCATCGCGGATGGCGTGCGCCACCGTCATAAGTTGCTCGCGTGACTCCACCGAACAGGGCCCAGCCATCAGCACGCACTCCTCCCCGCCGACGGGTACACCGCCGACATCCACGACCGTGCGCTTCTGCTTGACCTGCATGCTCACCAGTTTGAAAGGATGGGCGATCGCGACGATCTGTTCGACCCCCGGTGCAGCCCCCAAGGCGGCAAGTTCCTCGCGATGCCCGGCACCCACCGCGGCGACGATGGTACGTTCCACCCCCCGGGTTACGTGCGCCTGGTATCCCAATTCGCGGACGCGGTCGATGACATGGTTGGTTTCGGCTTCGGTGGCTGTGGCAGACATGCTGATAATCACGTTGTTCTCCTGGCTATTTTGCGCAAACAAAAACCGCGACTCGTAGGTCGCGGCTCGCTTGGATTCTTGGCAATTTCTAGATCAGATCTTTTAGATACTCGTCCGAAGCCAACAATCCGCCGGGCCGCTCCCCGTAAATCGGTAGGAGCGCCAGGTAAACGACGTAAAGGTCAAGGTCGTCATGGCTTCGAGTAGATGGATGATGCCCGATTGGGCGGGCATCCGTCAAGCAGGAGAATATGGCCGGGTGGAGTTATGGAGATTTGAGGAAGTATGGTTTTCGCTTATGGATAAATTTGTCTTATGTTGATAAGAATAATAATAAATTTGCCTAATGCTGACGCCGGGAGTACAGTCTTTTTCAAGCTAACGATTGCACGGCGCTCTCGCTGTCCAGGGGAGCGCACTTTTTTCAGGGACATATGAACGACAAATCGCCCAAACAGCACAAGCGCAGTGATGCCATCACCGAAGGGCCCAGCCGGGCCCCAGCCAGGGCAATGCTGCGGGCTGCTGGTTTTACCCGCGAGGATCTTCGTAAACCCATCATCGGCATTGCCAATACCTGGATTGAAATCGGTCCCTGCAACCTGCATCTTCGCGAACTTGCGAGTCACATTAAGCAGGGCGTTCGCGAGGCCGGCGGCACGCCGATGGAGTTTAATACCGTTTCCATCTCCGACGGCATCACCATGGGCTCGGAAGGCATGCGTGCCTCGCTCGTAAGCCGCGAGATTATTGCCGACTCCATCGAACTGGTGGCGCGCGGCAATCTTTTCGATGGGCTGATCGCCATCTCGGGCTGCGACAAGACGATTCCCGGGACGATCATGGCGCTCAGTCGGCTGGATATTCCGGGGCTGATGCTTTACGGAGGCTCGATTGCGCCGGGGAAATTCCACACCCAGAACGTGACCATCCAGGACGTGTTCGAGGCGGTGGGCACTCATGCGCGTGGAAAGATGAGCGACGCGGACCTCGAGGAGTTGGAAGGCAATGCGTGTCCCGGAGCGGGTGCCTGTGGTGGACAGTTCACGGCGAACACCATGTCGATGGTCAGCGAGTTCCTCGGCATCTCGCCGATGGGCGCGAACAGCGTACCGGCGATGACCGTGGAGAAGCAGGAAGTCGCGCGGCGCTGCGGGCGGCTGGTGATGGAGCTGGTGAAAAATGACCTCCGGCCCAGCCAGATTATTACGCGCAAGGCGCTGGAGAATGCGATCGCCAGCGTAGCGGCGAGCGGCGGATCGACCAACGCAGTACTGCATCTGCTGGCGATCGCGCACGAAATCGATGTTGATCTATCGATCGACGACTTTGACCACGTGAGCTCGCGTACCCCGACGCTCTGCGACCTGAAGCCAGGTGGACGGTTCGTTGCGACCGATCTGCATGAGGCGGGCGGAATTCCGCTGGTGGCGCAGCGGTTGGCGGAGAAGAGCCTCATCCACGCGGATGCGCTCACGGTAACCGGGAAGACGATTGGCGAGGAAGCGGCGAAGGCCAAGGAGACTCCGGGGCAAGAAGTGGTGCGGCCGATGAGCGACCCGATCAAGCCGACGGGCGGGATGATGATCCTGAAGGGAAACCTGGCGGCCGAGGGCTGCGTGGTGAAGCTGGCGGGACACAAGAAGCTGTTCTTCCAGGGACCGGCGCGGGTGTTTGACTCCGAAGAAGCCGCATTTGCGGGCGTGGAAGACCGGACGATCCAATCGGGCGAAGTGGTCGTGATTCGATATGAAGGCCCGAAGGGCGGGCCGGGGATGCGCGAGATGCTTGGAGTGACGGCGGCGATTGCCGGAACCGAGTTAGCAGAGACCGTGGCGCTGATTACCGACGGACGTTTTTCTGGCGCGACTCGCGGACTGAGCGTGGGACACGTTGCGCCGGAGGCCGCGGCGGGCGGCGCGATTGCCGCGGTGCGCGATGGCGACACGATCACGATTGATGTGGAGCGTCGTGAATTGCGGCTGCAGTTGTCGGATTCGGAGATTGAGGCGCGATTGCGCAACTGGCAGGCGCCCGAGCCGCGGTTTAAGCGCGGAGTTTTCGCCAAGTATGCCAATTCAGTTTCGTCGGCGTCCTACGGCGCGGTCACAAGTGCGACCGTGGAAAGCAAGACTTTAGCAGGGAGCGCGAAGTAGCCATGAAGAAAACGATGACAGGCGCGCAGATTATTTGGGAGTGTCTGGAACGCGAAGGCGTGAAGGTCGTCTTCGGCTATCCGGGCGGCGCCATTCTGCCAACGTACGATGCGCTGAAGCACTCGTCGATTCACCA
>PLWX01000194.1 GCA_003151155.1 Acidobacteriaceae bacterium | reverse complement strand
GGATCGTTATAGATCTCCCACCACTTGCCTTTGAGCATGGCGTCGTTCGGATTCGCTGGTTGCCAATTCGGTGCCGGTGCACCGGGCGCAGCTTGCGCGTTCGTCGAAGGCGCCGTCTCTTTGTAGGCAGGGGGAACATCAACCGCCGGTTTGTGATACTTGGGGCCGACCACGCATCCCGCCAGGCACATCGTCGCCATCAACGGCAGCGCGGTTGCAAGACTTCGAAACTTAGATTGCGACCCAGTCGCGAACTTATGAAACATCCTCATGTTTTCAACTTTCATGACTCGCTCTCGCGCGGTACGATCGCCGTCGTGGCATGCTTGCGTCGTTCAAACCACAACCGCATGCGGTCCATGTAGAGATAAACCACCGGCGTGGTGTACAGCGTCAGCATCTGGCTGAAGATCAATCCGCCCACAATCGTAATGCCCAGCGGTCGGCGCAGCTCCGAACCCGCTCCTGTCCCAAGCGCCAGGGGCATGGCGCCCAGCATCGCTGCCATCGTTGTCATCAGGATGGGCCGGAAACGCAGCAAGCAAGCCTGGAAAATAGCGTCTCGCGAATTCATCCCCTGTTCGCGCTCTGCCTGCAATGCGAAGTCGATCATCAAAATGGCATTCTTCTTCACGATGCCAATCAACAAAATGATCCCGATAATGGCGATTACGTTGAGATCCGTTTTAAACAGCATCAGCGCCAGCACCGCGCCAACTCCCGCCGAAGGCAGCGTCGAAAGAATGGTGATGGGGTGGATATAGCTTTCGTACAAAATCCCCAGCACGATGTAGACCGCGAGCAGCGCGGTCACGATCAGGAAAGGCTCGCTCGCCAGCGAATCCTGGAAGGCCTGCAGCGTTCCAGAGAACATGCCATGGATCGTCGCCGGCATCCCCATTTTTTGCTCGAGTTGCAGAATCCGCGATGATGCATCGCTCAGCGCCACGCCGTCCGCGAGGTTGAATGAGATGGTCACGGAAGGGAACTGTCCCTGGTGATTCACCTGCAGCGGGGCGGTCGTGTACTGCGTGGTGGCGATCGCGCTCAACGGCACTGGCTTACCGTTCGCCGGATGCACATAGACGTTCTTCAATGCGTCCGGGTTTTGCCAGTATTGAGGCGCAACTTCCATCACCACGTAGTATTGGTTCAGCGCCGTGTACATGGTAGAAACCGGTGCCTGCCCGAACGACTGGTAGAGCGCGCTGTCGATCATCTGCGGCGTAATGCCCATGCGCGATGCCGTCGCGCGGTCGTAGTTGAGGGTCACCTGCAATCCAGAGTTCTGCTGATCGCTATTAACATCCGCGAACCCCGGTAATTTCCGCATCTGCTGCAGCAGCGTCGGTCCCCACTTCACAAGGTCGGCTAGGTTGTCACTTTGTAGCGTGTACTGATACTGCGCATTACTCATGCGTCCGCCGATTCGCAGGTCTTGCCCGGCTTGCACGAAGACGCTCGCCCCAGGCAGCGACATCAGCTTGGGCCGCAGACGGGCGACCACATCGCTGGCGCTGATCTTTCGCTCATTCAGCGGCTTCAGTCCCATGAAGATAAAGCCACCGTTGGTGGACCCTTGCCCCCCAGTGAACGCCATCACGTTGTCCACCGCCGGGTCCGCTTTGATCCTTCGCACGAACTCCTGCATGAGCGTAGACATCTGCTGGAACGAGATGTCTTGTGCCCCCATTGCTCCACCAAAAATCGTTCCGTTATCTTGCTGCGGGAAGAAACCTTTGGGGATAATGTCGAGCAAATAGATGTTCACCGCAATCGTGAGTAACAGGATGGCGAGAATGAATGCCGGCGCCTTCAGGGCCCAAGCCAGACTTCTCTCGTAAATGCTCGCAATCCACTTGAAGAAGCGTTCACTCCACTGATACAGCCGTCCGTGATCCTCCGCCCGCTCGTGTTTCAACAGCCGCGAACACATCATCGGCGTCGCGGTTAGCGAAACCACCAGCGAAACTAGAATCGCCGCTGAGAGCGTGATCGCAAACTCACGGAACAGGCGGCCCACGATGCCGCCCATCAGCAGGATGGGAATAAACACTGCCACCAGCGAGATACTGATTGAGAGCACGGTGAAGCCAATCTCCCGTGCCCCTCGTAGCGAGGCCTCCAAGGGCGGCATGCCCTCTTCGATATACCGCGTGATGTTCTCGATCACCACGATCGCGTCGTCGACCACGAATCCAGTGGAGATGGTCAATGCCATCAGCGAAAGATTATCGAGACTGAATCCAAACAGGTACATGATGCCGAATGTGCCGATCAATGACACGGGCACCACGACGCTGGGAATGAATGTAGCCCGCCCATTGCGCAGGAAGACGAAGACCACAACAATGACCAGGCAGATTGAAATGATCAGGGTACGTTCCACGTCCCGTACGGAAGCGCGGATCGTTGTCGTACGGTCGAGCACTACCTGCAATTTCATCCCGCTCGGGATGGAAGCCTGCAATTCCGGAATCGCAGCGCGAATATGATCGACGGTTGAAATAATGTTGGCGGCCGGTTGCCGTCGCACGATCAACAGAATTCCCCGTTCACCGTTGACGTATCCCGCCTGACGAAGGTCCTGCACCGAGTCGGTGACGTCCGCAACGTCCGAGAGTTTGATCGCCGAACCGTTGTGGAAGCCCACCACCAGCGGCCGATACTGTTCGGCCTTCAACATCTGGTCATTTGCCAGTATGTCGGCGGTCTGGTAACCGTTGGCAATCTGTCCTTTTGCTAGGTTGGCGTTCTGTGATCGCAGCAGGCTCGCAACATTGCCGATACCCAGCCCATAGTGATCCAGTTGGGTCGGGTTAAGCTCCACGCGCACCGCGGGCTTGGAGCTGCCGCCCACGTCCACTTGTCCCACACCTTCCATCTGGGAAATGCGCTGCGCGAGGATTGTCGAGGCGGCATCGTACATCGCGCCGCGGTTGTAAACCTTCGATGTCATCGCCAGGATGATGATTGGCGCATCGCCCGGGTTCGCCTTGTTATAACTCGGGTTGGAAGGCAGGTTGGCCGGGAGGTAACTGCGTGCTGCATTGATCGCTGCCTGGACGTCGCGTGCTGCGCCATCGATATTCCGGGTGAGTTCGAACTGCAAGGTGATCGAAGTCGATCCCAGGCTGCTCGACGACGTCATCTCCGTAACGCTCGCGATATGTCCGAACTGTCTCTCCAGTGGCGTTGCCACCGAAGAAGCCATGATCTCAGGGCTCGCACCCGGCAAACTCGCACGCACGTTGATCGTCGGAAAATCTACCTGCGGCAACGGAGATACCGGCAGGAAATTGAACGCGACCGCTCCCGCCAACGCGATCGCAACCGTGATCAGCGTGGTGGCTACAGGCCGGAAGATGAACGGTCGCGAGATATTCATGCGCCTAATCTCCCGGCGCCGGCGACAATTCGCCGGAAGGTCCACGCTCGGAGGCGCGGCGTCCCAACAACCGTTGGCCAAGCCGATCGAAGAAGATGTAGATAACGGGCGTGGTGTAGAGCGTCAGCACCTGGCTGAGCAGGAGTCCGCCCACCATCGCAATGCCCAGCGGTCGCCGCAGTTCCGAACCGATGCCGCTGCCCAGGGCCAGCGGCAATCCGCCCAGCAGCGCAGCCATGGTCGTCATCATGATCGGACGGAAGCGTAGCAGGCAGGCTTGGTAAATAGCCTCCTCCGAACTCTTTCCCCCCTCGCGTTCTGCTTCCAGGGCAAAGTCCACCATCATGNNTCGACCATCATGATGCCGTTCTTTTTCACGATACCGATCAGCAGGATGATGCCGATCAGCGCCACCACGTCTAGTTCTGCATGGCAGATCAGCAGCGCGAGGAATGCACCCACACCCGCCGAAGGAAGCGTGGAAAGAATCGTGATCGGGTGAATGTAACTTTCATAGAGCACGCCGAGAACAATATAGACGGTGACCAGTGCGGCAAGAATGAGAATGGGCTCGTTCGCCAGTGATGCGCGGAACGACGCTGCAGCTCCCTGGAAAGCCGCCTGCATGCTCAGCGGCATGTTCAAGTCTTTTTGTGCCTTGGCGATCGCATCCGTCGCTGCCCCGAGGGAAGCCCCAGGCGCCAGATTGAACGAAATCGTTACGACAGGGAACTGTCCCTGGTGATTGATCGACAGCGGCGCGTTGTGCTGTTCGAAGTGGGTAAACGTTCCCAATGGAACCGCGCCTCCGCCAAAGGTCGTCACCGCCGCAGGGTTTGCCGATCCGCTCGACGTGCTCGCACTCGAGGTTGGATTAGCGCTGTTGTTCGTCGACGATCCGCCACCGGGGAAGGTCAACCCGTTCGAATTCGCTTGATTGGCAGTCGAACTCGTCCCTGCTGCTGCCGTTCGCACATAAATGTCCTGCAGCTTATTCGGATTCGTCTGGAACTCTGGCAGCGTCTCCAGCACTACGTGGTACTGGTTCAGTTGCGTATACAGCGTCGTCACCAGTCGCTGTCCGAATGCGTCATACAGCGTGGAGTCGATCATCTGCGGCGAAATGCCCATGCGCGAAGCGGTCACGCGGTCGATCACCAGCATTTCGGCAATACCTTCCGTCTGCTGATCTGTCGCCACATCTCGAATCTCGGGCAGGCGACGCATCTTGTCCACCAGCTTCGCGGTCCACTGGTTCAAGTCGTTCTGGTCAGGTTCCTCCAGCGTGTACTGGTATTGCGTGCGGCTCACGCGATCTTCCACCGTCAAATCCTGCACCGGTTGCATGTAGAGCGTGATGTCCTGCACTTCATCCAGCTTCGGTTGCAGGCGCCGGATAACTTCGGTCGCGTTTATCCCACGCACGTCGAGCGGCTTCAAGTTGATTTGAATGCGCCCCGCATTCATCGTCGTGTTCGTACCATCCACGCCAATGAACGATGTCAGGCTCTCCACCGCCGGATCTTGCAAAATTACTTTCGTCAGTCTCTGTTGACGCTCCGACATCGCCGCGAACGATGTACTTTCCGGGCCCTCCGAAATTCCCTGGATCACGCCCGTATCCTGCACCGGGAAGAATCCCTTGGGCACGATGAGGAAGAGCAGCACGGTGAACACCAGGGTAGCGAGAGCGACCAGTAAGGTGATCGTCTGGTGTTTCAGTACCCATTGCAGCGTGCGCCCGTAAAACGCAATTGTCTTTTCAAACGCATGTTCTGAGACGCGGTAGAAGCGCGTCTGCTGCGACTCTGGCTTGTACTTCAATAAGCGAGCCGCCATCATTGGCGTCAGCGTCAGGGAGACTACCGCCGACACGAGGATCGTTACGCTCAAAGTGATCGCGAATTCACGGAACAGTCGCCCGACGATATCTCCCATGAACAGCAGCGGAATCAGCACCGCGATCAGCGAGATCGTCAGCGAAACGATTGTGAATCCGATCTGTTCCGCGCCCTTCAACGCCGCCTGTAGTGGCGGCTCACCTTCTTCGATGAACCGTGAGATGTTTTCAATCATTACGATGGCATCGTCCACCACGAACCCCGTCGAGATCGTCAGCGCCATCAGCGTCAGGTTGTTCAGGCTGTATCCCGCGAGATACATCACGCCGAAGGTGCCGATTAACGACAGTGGTACCGCGACGCTGGGAATGATCGTCGCCGACAGGCTCCTCAGGAAGAGGAAGATCACCATCACGACCAAACCCACGGTGAGCATCAACTCGAACTCAACATCTTTCACCGAGGCGCGAATCGTGGTCGTGCGATCTGTCACGACGTCCACTTTCACCGCCGCCGGCAGGTTCGTCTTTAACTGTGGCAGGAGTGCGGTAATCCGATCGACCACCTGGATGATGTTCGCCCCCGGCTGGCGCTGGATATTCATCAACACCGCCGGCGTCTCGTTAACCCACGCGGCTTGCCGGTTGTTCTCGGCTCCATCGATTACGTTCGCGACCTGGGAGAGCACCACCGGTGCACTATTGCGATACGCCACCACGATGTTCTTGAAGTCGGAACTCTTCAGCAGCTGATCATTCGCCTGGATCTGGAAGTTCTGGT
>PLWX01000052.1 GCA_003151155.1 Acidobacteriaceae bacterium | reverse complement strand
GCTTCATCAGCCGTCAGAACGGTGAAGACGTTTTCGTTCATCACACCGCGATTCAGGCGCAAGGCTTCCGCAGCCTTCAAGAAGGGCAGGCGGTGCAGTTCAACGTGGTGAAGGGCCCCAAAGGCTGGCAGGCAGAAAACGTTCAGCCGCTCTAGGCCTCTCGTTAGAACCGAAACACTGAAAGCAGCCGCGAGCAATCCGGCTGCTTTTCCTTTTGGAGGCTAATCGGGTTGGCCGAAGCGATCCACGAGCATGTCGAGGAGTTGCTTGGGATCGTGGCTGGAAAGATGAAACCTCGCGGTCGGGTGGTGCGCGGTGGCGCCGGGGGACAGTAGAACCGTGAGGCAATTCGGATTTTCCTTTGCCTTGCGCTCAAGAATCTGCCGGTAGTCGTTCATTTCGGAGTGGGTGATTACGCCATCCACAGCCGGGAACTTCGCCAGGAGTTCGAGCGCCTCCTTCGAGTGGTATGCGGTGATGACGTTGTAGCGAACAGCGTCAAGCACTAGTTTGTGCGCGGAAATGCCCTCGATGGGCTGCGGTTCTGCGATTAGAAAAGTGGGACGAGCCATACCCTGTAGCAAAGAGAAATCCGGGGGAAAGTTGGCCCAAACCGCGGGATTGACCATTCTCGCCGTGCAACCTCTTATTTACGAACAGCCCGCAAGGGCTCATAATTCCTGCAACTTCCGATTTTGTCCGCCCGCAGCCGAAAGATATTTTGAGCGGCGAACCTTCTGGAAGCTGTGCTCCTTCACAGGCCCAAGAAGTGGGAAAGTATACAGATGTCGCGCCCCGCTGTAAATCCCAATCAACCGTGCAAATTGAGTTTGTCCTTATCCCGCGCGCTCCTCATGGCCGCGGGCTTATGCCTAGGGCAGACCTTTGCCCACGCTCAGATAAACATCACCATGGGGCCGGGCCCCACCGGAGCTCCTACGTCCACGCGCGAGGGGGCGACTATCCATGTTCTGATTCTGGATGAAAACAAGAGGCCGTTGAAGCAGCAGTCACTGATCCGGGTCACCAGCCAGGATGCGGGGACGGTGCTCTTCCAGTCCACGCGCAACTCGGAAGCGGACTTCCCAGGGCTGCACATTGCGAAATACCTGATTGAAGTGGGCGCTGCGGGATACCTCGCCATGCACGAGCAGATCGTGATTCCCGACGTGAACAAAGACGTCAAGGAAACGGTGATTCTGCATCGCGATCCCTCGGCCGTCGATCTCACGTTGAAAGACGCCGGTCAACTTTCATCGAAGGCACGTAAAGAAGCGGAAAAAGGGGTGCAAGCGCTGGAGCTTTCGGATTTCCAGGGGGGCTCGCAAACATCTTGAAAATGCTCATCACGAGTATCCCGCAAGTGCTTCCATCAATTTCCTGCTGGGCTATCTAGCCTCTGAACAGAAGGACTCCGACCGCGAGTTGAGTTACCTGACAACCGCGACGAAACTGGATCCGCACAGCGTGCAAGCGCAAAGCCTGCTGGGACAGCTTTACTATCAGCGCGGAGATTATGCGCATGCCGCCGAAGCGGAAGAGGTCGTCGTGGCGAGTAATACAGAGTCTGCGCTCGCGCATCGGGTGCTGGCGAACTCATGCCTGAAGTTGAAGCAGTTCGAAAAAGCTCGCGCAGCTTCGCAGTGGATGGTGGATCAGGGCGGCAGTGAGGGCGCTGCAGCGAAGCTGATTCTTGGGCAGGCACTCGCAGGGTTGCGGAAAAACACGGAAGCGATACAGGTCTTGAAGTCGTACCTGGACGGTGAGCCGGCGAGTGACGTGGTACCGAAGGTGCAGGAACTGATCACCCAGCTCGAGCGCCGCGCAAGCCCGGGCGGCGACGACGCCAGTGACGATGCGGCAATTTCAGATCCAGCATACGGCGCGGAAGATGCTTCGCTGACATCAAGTGTCGGGATGCCCCCCGACGTGGATCAACGACAGCCACCGGTTGTACCCTCGGTGCAATGTCCGGCCAATCTCTTGGACATGGCCGCTACGCGATCGAAGGAACTGGTGGATGACGTAGCACAGTTCTCGGCAATCGAGGAGATGACTCACGAGAGCCTTTCCGTGCAGGGAATCGCCAGAAACCGTGAAACGCGCAAGTTCAACTACCTGGTTTCCATTACTGAACCACCGCAGGGAGCGCTGATCGTCCAGGAATATCGCAATGCGGGGATACTCGATATGCCGGAGAAGATCTCGACTACCGGTTTGGCAGTGCTGGCGATCGCGTTCCATCCGTTGTTCCGCGACGATTTCGAAATGACCTGCGAAGGCCTTGGCGACTTCAACGGTCAAGCCGCATGGCTGGTTCACTTCCGTCAGCGCGCGGAAAAGCCGGCCCACTTACGGACCTATGTGGTGAATGGGAATAACTATCCGATACGGCTGAAGGGACGGGCGTGGATCGCTGCCGACACGCTCCAGATCATCCACCTGGAGACGGACCTGGTAAGTGCAGTGCCAGCGATTCGCTTGATGAGCGAGCACACCAGCGTCAGCTACGGCCCGGTGCAATTCAAGAAGGCGAACGTCGATCTCTGGCTGCCGAAGAGTGCAGACCTCTATGTTCAGTTCGCGAAACACCGCTTTCACCGCTGTGAGAGCTTTGATCACTTCATGCTTTTCGCGACCGACGCGGTGGATAAGCCGAAGGTTCCGACAAGTGGCGCGAGCCAGATTCCGGCGCCCGATCACGGGGCCGGTTCGCGCCGGTAACTCGCACGCGAAATCCTACTGCAACTTGATATGAATCTCCGTGTCCTTGTCCAGGGAGAACATCGCCTTCTCGATGGACGGCGCCTTGATAGTGGCGTGCGGGTTGTTGGACATTCCCCATTGCTCTTTCGGCATGCCGATGAAATTCCTATCTAGCTTATGATTTTTGTTGACGTCGTGAATCAGGGCGACGGCATATCTGCCCGGCGGCAGCCCAGGAACGTTGAGCGTCTGCGTACCCTTCACGGCCGGGACGGAGATGTCACGGAGAGCGGCTTGGCGATCTTCCGCCCAACCTTTCGGACCGTTGAAGATGAGGACGCCCAGGTTGCCCTCGTCGCTACTCATGCCCTCGACGACGATGGTGAGGGTGCAGCAAGTAGTCGCAGGTGCAGCGGGTGCTTGGGCTAGAGCGCGCGATGCGGTAACGAGAAGTAGCGCGAGAAGAAGAAATCTATATGGATGCGAGGGCAAGAGATACCTCCGTTAAAGGGAGTGATTGTAAGAGGTATGCCCGCTGCCAACGCACAAAACACGGAGCACGATCCCAAAACGGCAAGGCGGCGAGCCAAAAAATGAAGCCGGCAGAGGCGCCGGCTTCATAGGAGGCTGCTGCGATTGAGGATGTTATCGGCTGACGGGCATGATCCAGCGCAGGCCGAAGGCGTAGGTCGGCTTGTAGTATTCGCGCTGAATCGGATATTGCTCGCTGCCTTGATAGAACCCGAACACTTCGTTATTCAGGTTGAGGACCGAGGCGACAACCCGGAAGCCCTTGCCGTGGGGAATGACGTAATTCAGTTCGGCGTCGACCTGGGTGTGCGGATAGAGGTACAGATCGCCGTTGGGTCCCTTCATGCCGCCGGTGGCGCCGGAGGAATAGTTGTAGGCCCAAATATTGGCATCGTTATGGGTGAGTCCCATGCGGGCTGAGAAATTATATTTGTCGTAGGTTGCGTCAAAGTATNNTGATTCGGAGCGTTGCGGTTGAGCAGGGGATGATCGGTGCGTCCGCCGTTAAAGCCGGCAGGGAAGCTGACCGTCGAAGTGGTGTAGCTGTAGTTGGCGCGCACGCCCATGCCGTTGAGCGCGCCGGGCAGGAAGCGAAGCTGCTGTTGCCAGCTGGCCTCGATGCCTCCGATCTTCGCGCTCGGACCGTTGACCTGCTGCAGCACCTGGTAGGCAGTTCCGCTGATGGTTTGGGAGGACGCAGCGAAGAAGATCGGATCGGCGAGTTCCTTGTAGAAGCCGCCCAACTGCAGAATGCCGACCGGTTGCAGATATTTCTCAATCACGAGGTCGAAGTTTTGCGCGTGGGTAGGCTTCAGGCCTGGCGTTCCGAGAGTGATGGAAGCGGGGCTGCTGGTCGCGTCGACGATGCGATACGGAGCCAGGTCGCCAAAGTTCGGGCGCGAAATGCCGATGCCGTATCCGAAGCGAAGGGCAGTCGATCCGTTGAAGTTGTAGGAAAGTTGCACGCTGGGCAGCACGTTGACGTAAGTGTTGCTAGTGCTCAGTACCGAAGTTGCGCCGGTGCCCACGTCATAGTTATTGCCGAGAACGTCGTCCCTGGTGGCTTCGATGCGGACGCCGGTCTGCAGACGGAAATGGCTGATGGTGATGGTGTTCATCACGTATCCGGCGTAGATGCGCTCGCCCACGTTGTAATCGTTGGGAACATCGGAGCTGGTCGTGCTGTATGCGCTGAACTGACCCGGGTTCTGGGCGAAGAGGTTCAGAGCCTTTGAAAATTGAGTGACGGGCCCGTAGGTGTATCGGCCGAGGTAGTAATTCGGATCCGTGAAGGATCCCTGTAGATCGGCCATCGTGGCGGTGCCGTTATAGTTGTAGCCTTGATCGAAGAAGAACTGATTTTTGTTGGCATCGCTGA
Organism: Acidobacteriaceae bacterium; assembly: GCA_003151155.1. Classification (GTDB taxonomy): domain Bacteria; phylum Acidobacteriota; class Terriglobia; order Terriglobales; family Acidobacteriaceae; genus Korobacter. The sequence continues at coordinate 3,139 of PLWX01000052.1, read as the reverse complement.
CTTTCATGCCCACTTCGATCGCACCGAACCTGGAACCCGAACTGGTGCTATAGCGATGAGCGAATGAGATGTCGCCGACTACGTCGCGCTCGAATGTGTGGTCGTTTTCGAGGTAGATATCGCTCAAGGCGTACTGGGTCGGATCGTACAGGTTATAAGGCGTGTTGAAATGCGGCGTGAACGGGTCCGCGGTGTTGATGGTGAATGGGATGGTGGCGCTGTTACTGAAGTCGGCGTAATTGTAGCCTCCCTTCTGTCCCGCTTGTGAGAGCGCGATGTTGTAAATGAAAAGATTCGCACCTCGTTCGATGCGGGCACCTTGTTGAGCGCTGAAGAGCTGCTGCACCGGCCGTCGATAGACATTGGTGAAACTGACGCTGCCCGGGCCGGTGCCATTCGCCGTCAAAGTGGAGGTATCGACGGAGGGGCTATAGATCCAATCTTCACCGGAATCACGGAAACGCGCGAAGATGCCGCGCAGGTATACGGAGGACATTTCGCCGAGTTTGTAGTCGAGCGTGCCGCCGAAGCCGAAGCGTTTGCGATCGTAGAGATAATCGCGGATGTCCATCCCGGTAGGTCCGAGGTAGGTGCCGGCGTCATTTGCGCCCTGCACGGGTTCGATGTCATTAATGCCTCGGCCATTCCAATCGAAGCTGGTGCCGAAGAGTGCGCCGAACTGCTTGTGCTGCCCAAAACGCTGGCCGGCCGTAAGTTCGTACTGATCACTGCCGCGGCCGCCGGCGATTGGGTTGTGACCGAATAACCCCATCGCGCTGATGTAAGGCTGGTCGGTCGCGGAACGGGTGACGAGGTTGACCGATCCGCCGATGGCATCACCGTCCTGGTTGGCGGAGAGCGTCTTACTGACCTCGATCGATTCGACGAGGTCGGCGGGGATCACGTCGAGCTTTACGTTGCGGACATTCTCGGGTGATGGCAGGTGGATGCCATCGACCGTGACGTTGCTGAGGCGGGGCTCGGTGCCGCGAATCTGGATGTACTTACCTTCGCCTTCGTCGCGCTCGAGTGAAACGCTCGGCATGCGTCCTACCGCATCGGCGATGTTGGTGTTCGGCAGGCTGTTGATTACCTCGGAGGGCATGACCTGCAAGATGTTGTCCGCGGTCATCTCGCGGTTGAGGGCCTCGACTTCACCGCTCTCTCGCCCGGCATAGACCGTGACCTCCTGCTTGGCATTGGCGACCTGCAAGGCCGCGGCGAGGGTCGCGGGCGCGCCCACAGAGACGTCGACCTTTTGCGTGTAGGTGTTGAAGCCGAGATAGGAGACCGAGACGGTGTACGTGCCGGGCGCGAGGCCGAGGATAGAAAAATCTCCGTTCGCGTCTGTGATCGTCGTCTGAGCGTTGGGATCTATGGTGACGCGAGCGCCCTGCAGGACGGAGTTCGTTTGATCGGTGACATGGCCGCGAATTGAGCCTTTGCTGCTCTGGCCGTGAGCAGCGGACATCATGAAGAAGATACACGTCAGAGCAGATAGAACTTGGCGAGCAATTGAATTTTTCATACGCGACACATCTCCTCAAGAGTAGCTGCCGGTTTAGGGCCGACAAAAATGGGAATACCCGAATTCAATTTCGCCTGATTGTGGCCGTGATTTGTAAATACGTTGTGAACGGAACACGAATGTTTTTTCAGGTTGGAAAGAAGGGCACGCGCTTGTAGAGCGGGATTGGAGCGTTAAGAGAAACTAGGTGTGGAGGCCCTGGGCAGAGTCGAACNNCTATCCATCTGAGCTACAGGGCCGCGCCAGTGGCGGAGAACTCATTTTAGCAGGCGGAATTATTGGTGATCGCGGGGAATCGTCTCGCGCCATGTTCGGCGGCGGACGAGGGCGCCGTTGTTACGCAGTTCACGCGTGTAGGCGTAATAGAAGTTTGTTGCGTCGCTGTGAAGATCGAGCGTCGTGCTCCATAGCAGGGTTCGGTCTTTGAGCTTGACCTGCATGGACGCTGCGCCGCGCACCGATGCGTGGACGGGATCGTTGTCTTGGACGGTGTGCACGAGACGCTCCTCGGTATCCTCTTCACCCCAAGGGAAAAGGTCTTGTTCTTCACCGTGCCAGTCGAGAGTGGTCACATGTCGAGCCGAATCGGATGTGACGGTCCATTTTCCGGGGAGGATTTCGCCTTCCGAGCGAAAGCCGGGGAGCGGCTCGGTCTCCACGGGTTTGGCGAATTGAACTGTCGGCATGAGGGTGGGATCGATGATCGACAGAATGAGCATGGACGAAGTGGCGTTGCCGATCTCCACCCATGTCGTCATCGCATACGGCGTAGGCCAAATCATCGGCCAGAGTGCGTTGGAGATCGATAGGCGAATGCGGTGACCGGCAGGGAAGGTCCACGAGGTGAAGTGCATTGGCACTTCGAGCAGGCTGGATTTACCGGGTACAAGATCCGTTGGATGGTTGCGCGAATCGCGTTGTGCGCCGTTGAGTCCACCGCCGGTGACCAATTGCTTCGTATTGTCAGGCGCGACATCTTCCAGGCGCACAAACCAGTCGGCAAGTGGAGCACTGTTCCTGGCGAAAAGTTCGACATCCGGGATCCCAAGGATCGTCGTATCCGCGCGCAACGGGGCCGTGTCATAAACGAGGCTCTTCTCGTCGACCGGGTCCTGGTCAGGGGTCAGATCTCCCCACCAGAAGCCGGCTTCGANNCAACTCGTTCTCGGATTCTCCCACTTCCAATTCGCCCAACCGATGGTCCGAGCGCAAGTAATACTGCGCGTCGTAAACGCCCGGCGCAGGCCATTCCGTCGCGCGCCACTGGCCAGGAATGTTCTTGATTGCGAGATCGGGTTTGTACGACTGACGCAGGAACACGCGCAGCATGGGCCAGTGCTCGACGTCGTTAGACTTACCTTTCAACCAGCGGTCCCACCACGCGGTGGCAAGGTCGCGCCACTCGACATCCGGACCCGGCTCAGCATCGTGCGGAAAGGAATGCGGCCATGGGCCGACGATGGCAGTGCGCGGCGCTTTCAGATTGGCAAGCATGCGGGGGACGCTGTCGCGATAGCCATCGAGAAGGCCGCCAATGAGGAAGACGGGAATCTGGATTCGGCGGTAATCGGCGGAGAGGGAGGCGCGGCGCCAGAAGTCGCCGTCGCGCTG
>PLWX01000255.1 GCA_003151155.1 Acidobacteriaceae bacterium | reverse complement strand
CCGGAAAAAGCCGGCAGAATTCTCGGGCCCACGCTGAACACCATGGTGGCCAAAAAGCCCACGGTCAACGCGTGGCGTGATGCACCCCAGATACCGTGAGAATCCTCGACCGCGTTGGCCCAGATTCCCAGTGCGGCCGCGATGATGGCCCAGCCATACGCCAAGCGCACGAATACGGGAAAGCTCGCGTGTACGCCCTTTACCTTTGCGGGCTGCTGTGTACGCTCGAACAAGCGGAGGGCCCAAACTGCGACGATGATCCCGCCCAACAGCAACAGCACGGCCGGTCTCATCCAGCCCGTCATGGCAGCACCCACGCCCACAGAGTTCACAGCAACTGCCAGGAGCAGCACGGTCCCGCGTACCGCGCGCAATCCCAGAAAAACCGGCAGCCATTTGGCACTGAATCCCCAGACGAAGGGAACAAGGAAACCCCAGGTCTCGAGCACCAGGAACCGCTGGTCGAATTCGGTTGGAAGATCTGGCGAAACACCGCGATACGCGAGGAACAAGGCTGCGCCCAAGTTGACAAGCAGCGTGAGCAGCAGGCCTACGGCGGCCACAATCACCACGCCTACCCATTCGTCCAACTTCCGTTTGCCGGAGTCCTGAGGTCGGTGACCGGAAACCGAATGAAAGAAAATTGCGAATGCAAGTAGTTCCAGCGCCGCGGATACCGGAAGCACGACGCGCCATTGCCACTGGTAGACACCGGTCAACCAGCGCAGGCTCACGCCCAACGTCCAAAGCACCCAGCACACCCAAGCAGCCCGGAGCGCGAACGGATCCATGCGCCGCAACTTGGGAATGGAATAGAAACCGATACCCAGGATGAATGTGCCGATCCAGCCGAATATCTGCGCATGTCCGTGCGCCTGGATCCAGCCAGCAGAGACCGAATTCGCAGCATGGCGACTGCTGATCGCCAGTAAGTTCCAGACGCCGAGGAATGTTCCAGGCAGAAGCATGAATACCAGGCCGGTCGCTATGTAAAGCATGAGCAAGCGGGAGAGGCTCGTCTCCCGTGCGCGCGTGATCTCGAAGATCTCCCCCGGGGTGAGCGACCGGCCGACCTGGGTCTCAATGCGTGTTGCACGTGCAGCCATTCTCTCTCCGTTCCTCTCTGTGCCCAGGTTCCATCGCGATCGCGCGCGGGAACAGGATGTTGTTCTCCAGGTGAATGTGTTGATGGAGGTCGGCTTCAAAATCTGCCAGAGCTTTGTACAAAGTCTGGTAGCTGATGCAGGCATCGCCGGGGGGCGTATACCCTGCGCTGGCCTGACGCATCGCGCGCAAAGCATCGCCGGCGGAGTCGTGTTCGTGCATCATCATGGTCACGGGATTCTGCACACTGCCGAAAGGTGGAGGCAGAACTGGCTCCCTCTGGATGACCGACTCTTCCATCCTCACGATGTAGGGGAACAGGACCATTTCTTCCTTCATCATGTGCGTGGTGAGTTCCTGAGCGAGTCCCCGAAAGCTGGCGCGCACATGCTGCAGTTCCGGATGGTTCTTGCCGTGCACCGAGCAAACCTTGTCAAACAGCGGGCCCAATCGGGCGATCTCCTCCCGCGTGTACTTGTGGTGTGTGCTCTTGATGTGGTCGATCACGTCGGCTAAAGGTTCTATCGGCCAGTTGCGCTCGCTTTGGTTCGCTCGGGATGCCTCTTCGGCCAACTCCAGCGAGTCCAGTATTTCGTCGGCCGACAAATTGGCGGCGGCGCAGGCCTCTTCCAGCGATTTGTTTCCGCCACAGCAGTAGTCGATGCCCAGCTTCTCAAACACTCGGGTTGCATTCGGGAACTCCAGCGCAAGTTCTCGCACAGTCTTCGTAGTAGTTAGACTCATTGATTTCTCCCCCAGCCTTGGTAGAAGCCTCAAGGCCGCCTCTATGTTCTCAACATAGTGCCGCTGGGATCTCATTGCGATGACTTTTGTCACGGAGGTCCAGGATCGTTCACTGGGACAAGAAGGGTTGCAGGATCGTCTGCCAAATCCTACAGTGACCTCGTGATGATCGGCGATCGAGCGACGGGCGGGGACGGCTGTATGAACGGCAGGATTGGGGCAGCTATTCCGGAGCTTGAGTCTCGGCTTCGAGGCTCTTGAGGTCACGGATGAATGCACTCCGGCCATCGATCCGGACCACTCCCTCCGCCTGCAGCCGACTGAGATTGCGTGAGACGAGTTCGCGGACGGTCCCGATCTGTGANNGTCGTAAACGAAAGCTCTTCGATAATTCCAACCAGTTTCCGTAAGCGTGCCCCCACGACCCGCAATACCTTGAGCGCAACCTGTGGATGGGTAAGACACAGTGCGTGGAAGTCTTGTTTGCTCACGAAGAGCAGTGTGGCGTCGTCGATTGCGGCCACTGATGCCGGATAGTTGCCGCCGTCAAAAACCGGCAACTCCGCCACAGAGCTTCCCGGCCCATCAACGCTAAGCACATGCTCGCGCCCACCAGAGGAACTCTTAAAGATACGGATGTGTCCGGATTCGACCACGTACAGGCCCAAACATGGTTCACCTTCGCCAAAAACTATCTCGCCTGTCGCGTAGTGACGCGGAACGGCACGCTGCAGGAGGAAAGCGAGTTCGCCCTCGGTCAGCCCGGAAAAGATCGGGACCTTCGCCAGCGTCTGACCATGATTGATCTTTGTTTCCGGCACTGTGGTTATTGTATCCGAGCAGGTTCCAGCTGTGACATCAGTCATATGCGCCCGGTGACGACTCTGGCAGGCTTGACTACAAGACGCAGGCAGGAGGGTAGCGTGGAACCACAACTGGACTTCGATGAGCGCCCATTCATTGTGATCTGNNAAGCCAAGCGCCTTATTGACGAGGTCTCCGCTCTGAAAGCCCCAGTCTTCGTGCTCACCGGTGGCGACCCGCTGAAGCGCCCGGACATCTTCGAATTGGTTGAATACGCCTCAAGTCACGGTGTGCGAATTTCCCTCACCCCGAGCGCCACGCCGCTCCTTACCCAGGAAGCCATTCACAAACTGAAAC
>PLWX01000335.1 GCA_003151155.1 Acidobacteriaceae bacterium | reverse complement strand
GAACTTAATCAGAGTTTCCCTAAGGTAAGCGCGGTTGGGCACGACATTATACGTAAGCTCCTTTAAAATGGGAGCAGCTCGGGATTTGTACTTTTAAGGACGCTGTTTCATGCGCCAACTGAAACCTTTATTGCATTATTTGCGGCCGTACTGGTTTCAGGTGGGGATCTCTGTGGTGCTGCTGGCGGCGGTCGGGCTGCTTCAGGCCTTCCGGCTTCTGCTGATCGGGCCGGTCTTTCAGCGCGTTTTAAATCCTTCCATATCTAACCAGGGAATAGCGCTTTTTCGAATACCGGGGACGCATTACGTCTTTCATCTCCAGGCACTCGTTCCAGACAAACTTCACAATGACTGGACGGTAGTCGCCTTCGCTCTCGTGGTTTCCACGTTGCTGAAGGGAATCTGCGATTACACCGGTACCTACCTGGTGAATTACGGTGGCTTTGGGATGGTCACAGATCTGCGGAACGATGTTTATAACGCCGTACTCCGCCGTTCTGCTGCCTTCTTTCAGAAACATGCGACGGGATCGCTGATATCGACGATCGTCAATGACATCGAGCGGGTGCAGTTTGCGATGTCGAGCGTACTCGCCGAGATGATGCAGCAGTTCTTCACCTTTTTCTTTACAGCAGCGGTGGTGATTATCAACGGCCGCAAGCTGTCGTGGATCCTGCTAATCTTCCTCCCCATCATCATCGGATCAAGCCGCAGGGTGGGCCGCAGTGTTCGCAGCACGACGCGAAAAGGCCAGGACCGGCTCGCGGAGATCCAGAATATCCTGCACGAGACGATCACCGGGGTTCGCATTGTTAAGGCATTCGGGATGGAACTCTGGGAGATGCTGCGCTTTCGCAGCGCCGCGAAACGCCTGTTCCGCGCCAATCTCCGTTCGGTGAGTGCGACGGCGATCAGTTCGCCGTTGATGGACGTGCTGGGGGCGATTGCGGTCGCATTGCTGTTGCTGGTCGGTCGCCAGCAGATCAAGACCGGCTACATGGACTTGCCGCAGTTCATGACCTTCATCGTGGCGGTGTTCAGTCTCTACGACCCGGTCAGGAAATTTGCCGGCTTCTATAACAATTTCCAGCAGGCGATTGGTGCATCTTCGGGGATCGTGGCGTTCATGCATGCCGAAGACGAAGTCCGCGAGAAGCCTGGCGCACGCGAATTGAAGCCCTTCGAAGGAAACATACGATTCGATCACGTGAGTTTTGCTTACAGTGGTGACGACGAGTGCCGCGAGATCTTGAGGGACATCGATTTCGAGGTTCATCGCGGAGAGGTGCTGGCAATCGTCGGTTCAAGTGGAGCGGGCAAGACTACGCTTGTGCACCTGCTACCGCGGTTCTTCGATGTCAGCAGCGGGAGCGTGACCATCGACGGGCAAGACATCCGGGACGTCACCGTCGCCTCGTTGCGCAAGCAGATCGGCATCGTGACCCAGGAGACCGTTCTGTTTAACGATACGGTGCGCAATAACATCGCTTATGGTCAGCCGCACGTCTCGCAGGAACAGGTGGAAGCTGCGGCCCGCAATGCGTTGGCGCACGATTTCATTCTGAATTTGCCCGAGGGCTACAACACGGTAATTGGCGAGCGCGGCGTGCGTCTCAGCGGCGGCGAGCGGCAGCGACTGGCAATTGCACGTGCCATCCTGAAGAACGCGCCTATCCTGATTCTCGACGAAGCGACTTCGGCGCTTGATACCGAGAGCGAGTCGCTGGTCGCGTCTGCCCTACAGAACCTGATGACCGGCCGCACAGTGTTTGTGATCGCCCATCGACTCTCGACGGTGCGCCGCGCCGACCGCATCCTGGTTCTTGAAAAGGGAGTGATTGCGGATTCAGGCTCGCATGAAGACCTGATGTCGCACGTCGGCACCTACCGCAAGTTGTATGATTTGCAGTTCGTCGAGGGAGAGGTTCCGAACGGCGAGAGCAATGGCGCGCGGGTTCCTCATCCTGCCGCCGACCGGCGACCCTAAATTATGGCTATACGATCGATGACTGGTTTCGCGCAGGTGAAGGGTCAATTCAGCGACCAGATTGCCTTCGCGATTACGCTGAAGTCTGTGAACCACCGGTTCCTGGACCTTCATTTACGCATGCCCGCGGACAGCGATGCACTGGAGATGAAGATCCGTCGCGTGTTCAAAGAAAAGCTGCATCGTGGACACGTTGAGTTAACCCTCTCCATGGAGAGGTCGGATGGTTCGTCGCTCGCTGTGAATCGGCAACTGGTGGGGGCTTACGTGAATGCATTTCGCGAGGCGGCAAAGGAATTTGGGATTCAAGCCGAGCCGGATCTCATGTCGATTCTGAAATTGCCGGGCGCGATGAGTGGCTCTAACATCGATCCGAACGACGAAGAACTGGAAGCGGAAATCCTGAAGAAACTTGATGATGCCATCGCGAAGCTGGACGCGATGCGCGCGCAAGAAGGCGCGACGATTGTCCGGGAGTTGAAGGAACGGATGCACCACCTGGAGCAAGCCACCCTCGAGGTGGAGAAGCTGCGGTCGGCGATGCTGCACGCGCACATGGAAAAGATCAATGCGCGGATGCAAGAACTGCTTGGCATGCAGGCGGACAAAGACCGGATCCTGCAGGAAGCCGCTATGCTGGCGGAACGCAGCGATATCCAGGAAGAACTGGTTCGCATGAAGAACCATGTGATGCATTTTCTTGCAGTGCTGGAAGCGCCCGGGGAAGCAGGGAAGAAACTCGACTTCCTTCTGCAGGAGATGAATCGCGAATCGAATACGCTGATGTCGAAGACATCGGGCGTAGCCGGAGAAGCGCTACGCATCACGCAGTTCGGTCTGGTGATGAAAAGCGAGATCGAGAAATCGCGCGAACAGGTGCAGAACATCGAATGAGCGGCATCGTCTTCATCATCTCCGCGCCATCCGGGTCGGGAAAATCGTCGCTCACCAATGAGCTACGCAAGGTGGTGCCCGGTCTTGAATTTTCCATTTCGTATACCACGCGCGATCCGCGAGGCAGCGAGCAGACGGGCCGCGAGTACTTCTTCATTCCGCGGGAAAAGTTCGACGCAATGATTGCAGCCGACGAATTTCTCGAGCACGCGGAAGTCTTCGGCAAGTACTACGGCACGGCAAAACACTTCGTCAGCGAGGCTTTGGCGAGAGGCAGCGACCTGGTGCTGGACATCGATGTGCAGGGTGCGGCACAGCTTAAGGCAAAAATTCCTGAAGCCGTAAGTGTTTTCATCCTGCCGCCCTCACGTAACGAACTGGAAACACGGCTGAAGCGAAGGAACCTGTCAGACAACGTAGATAAGGCGATTATCGCCAGAAGGCTGAAAGAAGCGAGCAAGGAAATTGAGAATTTCAGTCACTATGACTATATTCTGGTTAACGATAACTTTGAGACGGCCGTAGAACAGCTTCGGGCCATCGTGCTCGCCGAGCGAATTCGTCGCGAGGGCGCACAGCACACCGGGGAAGATCAGGCTATACTTAGGGCCGCTGAAGGCTGCACACGCGAGAGATCTCTTCCGCGAGTGCAGTCCATTCTGGATTCGTTTCGACAAACGACGGATTCGAGCCGTTGAGGGAGTACCACCATGAAACTGATGACAGGGTTCGACAGCAATTACCGCTACATCCTCGTTGCCGCACGCCGCGCTCGCCAACTGCAATCCGGCGCGCACCCGACGGTCGACACGCAGACCAAGAAGTCCTGCCGGATCGCGGAAGAAGAGCTCAAGGCGGGGAACATCGCCTGGTACATCCCGGAAAAGAAGTCCGCAGCTCAGCTTGCCAAAGAGCAGCTCGACCAGGCGATTCCGGACGCATAGACCTGCACCCTGGTTTGAAGCTTTCCCTGCTCTGCGGCATCGAAACTGAAAGAGCTTTGCCGAAGTGTGCTGGGCAAAATCATGAAGATCGCATTGGGAGTCACGGGCGGAATTGCCGCCTACAAGGCCGCTGAAGTTCTGCGACTGTTGCAGGACCGAGGCGTGAGCGTGCAGGTCATCATGACCCGTGCGGCGCAGGAGTTCGTCCGTCCGCTGACCTTTGCGGCGCTCTCAGGACAGAACGTCATCACCGAGATGTTCGGTGAAGGCAACGCCGAACCCAACGTCGATTCTGCGGTCGAACATATTGGCGTCGCGCAGGGGATCGACGCACTGCTGGTTGTGCCCGCCACCGCTGACACCCTCGCGAAATTTGCGCAGGGTATCGCCAACGATTTTCTTTCCACGCTCTACCTGGCGACGACGGCACCCGTTCTCGTCGCTCCGGCGATGAATGTGAACATGTGGGAGCATCCGGCCACGCGCAGCAATCTGGAGACCCTGCGACTGCGTGGAGTGCACGTCATCGAGCCTGGAGCAGGGTACCTGGCTTGCGGGATGGTTGGCGCAGGACGCTTGGCGGCCCCAGAGCAGATCGTTGCTGAGACGCTTGCGGTGCTGGGGATGGCAAACGATCTGGCGGGCGAGACGGTGCTGGTTACCGCCGGTCCGACCTACGAGCCGATCGATCCGGTCCGATTCCTGGGGAACCGTTCGAGCGGAAAGATGGGATACGCGATTGCGGAGGCGGCGGTCCGGCGCGGAGCGAGAGTCGTTCTGATCAGTGGTCCCACGGCGCTCACACCACCTTCGGCTGCGGAAGTGGTGCAGGTGGAAACCGCGGAGGAGATGCGCACTGCGGTGATGAAACACTTTGCCGAAGCTTCCATCGTGATTAAGACCGCCGCGGTTGCGGACTATGCCGCGAAGCAGCGCTCGGACCAGAAGATCAAGCGCAAGGGCGAGATGACCCTGGAACTCTC
>PLWX01000063.1 GCA_003151155.1 Acidobacteriaceae bacterium | reverse complement strand
TAGGTCGCCAGCACGTGCGGAATGTTGACCGCGACGCCGCTCTCGTTGAGCAGTTCGCCCTTCAGAACCGGACGTCCACGAAGATCCTTATCCACGCGCTCGTGCAACACGCCAATCACCGGGTCGGCCGAAGCCGCAATCAGCATTGAGTTCGGCTGCATACGCACGCTCTTGACCTGCGACAAGCGCAATTTTGGGAAGTCAATGCGGAACGGCGAAATTTCCTTCGGAAGCAGTGTATGGGAGACCTTGTCGAAGCTGCTCTCTTCGCCTATCACATTCGACTTATTGTCGATCAGCGTCGCGTTCACTGAAACGAATGCCGGAACCGTATCTTCGTTCTCGATTTCACCCAGCACGATCGTCGCGCCGTCGCGCTCGATCGCATTCATGCTGATAATGCGTACACGCGGAGCCTCGACGTTCTGCGCGCCCCAATCGTCATCGCTGCCGCGGGTCACGATGTCCCAGCGCAGGTAGTTCACCGGGATCACTTGCGGCGGAACCTTCGCCTGCTTCTCTACCGGCCACTCCACCTGCCACGTGCCGTTATTGTCCACGACTTTCAAATCTCGCGTGTCGTAGAACGCGCCCACGGCCGTGGACCATTCGGTCGTCGCGCGGACCATCGCGGAATTGTCGGTCTGGTTCAGAATGCGTGTGTCCACATTTTGCAGGTTGGAGTACGTCCGCAAGCTGCCATCACGTCCGCCCATGTCGCGCACGAATGCCTGCTCGTCGGTGTTGCTCGACGGAGAGACATATTGATAAGCGCCTTTGAAGTCGCGTCCCTTGGCATGCTCGTAGAGAGAGCGGACAGCACCGTCCGGTGTCTTCGCGGCAGCCAGGTCGTTGGTATGAACCGTACCGGCAGCTACCAGTGCCACCGTTAAAATCAAAATTGCGATCGGAATGATGCGGTACATTACTTCACCTCCCGAAAAACCACGTCATTGGAAGTAGTGGTTACCGGGACCATCGCCGGCTGTCCAAATCCTCGCTTCTCCGGCAACATCAGGATGGCGAAAAGCGCGAAGAGGCTCACGCCCACCGGCAGGATGCCCCACATCAATCCCTGCAATGCGGACGGCATGAGCACACCGAAATCAATACGCTTTGCCGGCGGAACATCTTCTTTCGACCACAGCGTCACGTTCCCGTTGTCATAACTTTCTGCCTGCCGCCATCCGGCGAAGGCGAGCAACGGCTCATAGTAGCGGTCACGCACGAAGATGTATTTCAATCCGTATTGGTTGGCGTGTTTCAGCACAGCGCGCAACGCTTCCATGCCCGAAGCGCCGAAGTACTTCGAGCTGTTAAGCTGACCGGCGCCGTACTGCGTCAACTCAGGTAATACGCGGGCGGAGTTGTAATCGCCATCCACGCTGCCTGCGCTTACTTGCCGCGCGACAGCCGGAAATTCGTCTCCGAATCCCAGCGTGATATAGCGGAACTTGGAGTGTCCTTCGCGATTCAGGAACGCTACCACCTGGTCGATCTTGAACGGCGAGGCATTGATCGGATGGAACACCATCCATGACACCGCGCTGCCGAACGTCAGCACCGCCGCAAGCCATAGAACAACCACCGCCTTCCGCGAGTAGCGGTCGATCAGTTCTTGTACCACGATCCCGACCATCGGCATCAGCATCAGTGTTGCCCAGAACGTGAAGCGCTCGAAAGTCAGAATCTCGTACGCACGTCCTAGAAGCATCTTGCCAACCGGCGTCGTGCCGCCTAAGCCAAGCAACATCGTGATCCACCAACCCAGCAGCAGCGGACGCAAGCGGCGCTGCGACGCACCTTTCACGATCGCGAACGGAAGCGCGAGAATCAACGCCCCCATCGGCACTACCCAGAAATTCATTCCGCTGAATGGCTTCAGGATGTAGTTGTCGCGGCTGCCGTGCGGAATCGGCATCTGGTTGATCGGGTTGTAATGCAACTGAATGAGGTAAGGCAGCAGCACGATAGCCGCGCCGGCAGCCATGATCAGGCCGAAGATCACGCCGCGCACGATCACTGCTGCAGCGCTTCGCTCTTCGGCATCTTCATTGCGGTCCATCACCGCCAGCCAATACACCGGCAGTGCGAACAGCACGATGCCGAACAGCAACGTCACGTGGTGAGCCGCGGCAGCTGCGAGTGCGAGCGCCAGTCCTTTCACCAGCGACAGCACGCTTCCCCGGCGACACCACAAATAAAAATAGGGCAGCGCATTCAAAATCAACGCAGCCGCACTAGTCGTCGGTAATTGTCCGGACTGGTAAACCAGCAGCGCCAGCGATCCCAGGAATATCGAGCCCAAAGCTGCGTAACTTGCCTGTACCTCGCTCACCCAGATCCGCGCATAGCGGTAAACGCCTACCACCAGCAGCACGATTGCGATGCCCTGTACCAGCATGTACGCCATCGTGATGCCCACCAGGTGCGAGAACAGCGCAATCCACTGGTGCGTCAACGGCGGGTACGTCGTCTGCGAGAATCCGCCATACCATTTCTCGTTCCACGGAGAGAACCAGTGGCTCGCGTAATGGGACGCGAAGAACATGTGGGTATTGGCGTCATAGGACGACGCGGGCAACTGCATCAGGAGCAGGGGACCATGAATCGCAATTGCCAACAGCACGATGACAGAAAGCGGAATCGCCCGGCTCCCGGGTAAATCTAAACTCTTGGATTGCAAGGAAACACTCCTACAGGGGTCTAGCCAACAGATAAGAACTAGCAGCAGTTTAGATTCCCTACTGCTCCAGTTGGTTTTCTGTGGTATTCCAATACCACTGTCGTGTTAAATGTAACAAAAAGGAACAGTTGAGCAACTCTGATTCGAAAAGTGGCACCAAAGTACCAACATGCGTAGAAAGTTCTCAGAAGCAGAGCTGCCGAGCAGCAGTTTGGCAGGGTTTACGCATCGGAACTAGTTGGTACTGAGCTTGCCTTAGGGTTCCTTGCCACACCAGCCTGAACGAGCGGTCCTGTGAAGAAAAGTTTTCTACTGACGTGTTCATTGGTTGTCGCATTCGTCGTTACCGGCGCATCTGCGCAGGACTTCGAAGTCAATGGTGGCCAGCAGCAACAGCAGGCCGCGCCGGCGAAAAAGTCCGGCCAGAAACCTGCCAAGGGCAAATCCGCCACCTCGGGCCCTGCAAACGGCCTTGGTTGGGGCACTAGCATCGAAGTCGGTCGCCTCGCTCGCGCTGCGGAAGACGCTCTCAAACACAATAATCCGACGGCGGCAACGAATTACGCGCAGCGCGCTGTTGCGGCCGCACCGCAGAACAGCAAGCTCTGGCTCCTGTTCGGCTATACCTCTCGTTTGGCAGGCCATACCCAGGAATCGATTGACGCTTACAATCACGCGCTGAAACTCGATCCGAAGTCTCTTGACGCGAAGTCCGGCTTGGCGCAGACCTACATGCACTCCGGCAAGAACGACGAAGCCAAGCGCCTCCTCGCGCAGGTCCTTGCGGCCGATCCGAAACGTCAGAATGACCTTCTCGTTGCCGGCGAACTTTATCTGAAGACAGGCGACCCGCATGGTGGAATCAATTACCTCCAGCGCGCCGACGCTGTAAAGCCCTCCGCCCATGCTGAATTACTGATGGCCATGGGCTATATGAAACTTAAGCAGCCGCAGAAAGCGAAGGCTCTCCTCGAAACGGCAAAACGCCGCGCTCCAAATAACGTCGAGATCTTCCAGGCCGTGGCCACTTTCTATCGTGGCGAGCATGATTACCAGGGCGCAATCGATGTTTTGAAGAGTGCGCCGCGTAAGACTCCAAGCCTTCTCGCTGACCTCGGTTTCACCTACTCGCTCGCCGGCGACAAGAACAACTCGGCGGAAACCTACGTGAAGGCCGCGAATGGCGCGCCCAAAGAAATCAAGTATCAACTCAGCGCCGCCCAGGCTCTCATTCAGAACGGCGACAAACAAAAAGCGCAGGATTTTTTGAAACGTGCGGAGGTGATCGATGCCAATCACTATCGCTTGCACGCCATTCGCGCCGGTCTCGCCAAGTCTGAAAACCGTAATGCCGATGCGGTGAAGGAATATCAACTTGCTCTCGCGGCTATGCCGAAAGACGGTGTCCCCGAAGGCCAACTCTATCCCGTTCTGATTCGCTTGAATCTTTCGGAAGCATTAAAAGATGCTGGCAATGGCGATGAGGCGCGTCGCCAGATTGCGATCGCGGAACAAGAGATTGCAAAGATCAACGTCGAAGGTCCTGCGAAGGCCGAGTTCCTTCGCATACGCGCGTCGATCAAGGCTTCCGGCGAAGATTACAAAGGTGCGGAAGCAGATTTAAAAGAGGCGCAAAAACTCGATCCGAACAATCAGTTAATTACGCTTCAGTACGCGAACCTTTTGTGGAAAGCTGGTCGCAAGGACGAATCCCGACAGATGTATCTCGGCATTTTGCAGGGTGACCCCAAGAATCGCTTCGCTCTCGAGGCTCTCGGCTATCTTGCTCGCGATGGCGGCGATACGAAAGGCGCCGAGCAGTTCTTCACCCGGCTCGCACAGGCTTATCCCGACGATTACGTTGCGTATCTCGCGTTAGGCGATCTTTACACCGCCACCCACGACTACACCCGTTCGCTTGCCAGTTACGATCGCGCGCATCAACTTGCTCCCACCAATGCGATCGTCGTTGCCAACGCTGCGAACGCGGCGATTGAAGCCAAACAGCTGCCTCTTGCGGGCCACTGGCTCGATCAGGCGACCGGCGCTATGGCCGATGAGCCTCACGTCCTCGTAGAAAAAGAACGCTATCTCTTCCACACCGGCAAGTACCAGGATGC
Source organism: Acidobacteriaceae bacterium (assembly GCA_003151155.1). Classification (GTDB taxonomy): domain Bacteria; phylum Acidobacteriota; class Terriglobia; order Terriglobales; family Acidobacteriaceae; genus Korobacter. The sequence goes on along the minus strand of PLWX01000063.1, from coordinate 11,693 downwards.
TGCCGTCGCCGGACAGCGCGCTCTCGATAAACTTCCGAAAGATCGTAATGCGAGTGTGTATCTCGCTTACACCTACTACAACCTCGGCCGCTATGACGACGTACTTGCGCTCGCCGACAAGTACGACAACATTCTTCCCAAGGAGCCGAACTTCCCGCTCCTCGAAGGCCACGTGCACCGCCAGTCGCAGTTGCTCGACGAAGCCGTCGACGATTACACTCACGCCCTCCAGCGTGATCCGAAGATGGTGGAAGCGTACGTGAACCGCGGCTACGTGTTGAATGACATGCAGAACGCCGAGCAGGCGTCCATCGACTTCAAAACCGCGTTGCAGGTAAATCCGAATAACGGTACCGCGCACCTCGGTCTCGCGTTCTCCGATCTCCAACTGCACCACGGAAAAGACGCGCTCGCGGAAGCGGCGCTGGGCGAAAAAATTCTCGGTGAGTCGGGCGCCACGCATCTCGCCGCGGCTACTGCCTATCGCCAGCAACGTCTTCTGGCGCAGGCGGAAAAAGAGTATACGGCGGCGATCAAATTCGCGGCCGACGATTACAAACTGCGTCTCGCACTTGCTGACACGCAGTACTACGAGAGGCGCTATCCGCAGGCTCTCGCCACCCTGGCTGATGCGCTCACGCTCGATCCCAACGATCCTTTGATCTACGCGCAGATGGCGCATGCACACGCTGAACTTCGGCATCGCGACGAAACCTTGCGTTACGTGGTCCTCGCCGAGAAGACCGGCGGAGAACGTTCCGCCATTCTGCTCGACACCGGCGATGCCCTTCTCAGCCTTGGCGATCGCGACGGCGCCATGCAGCGCTTCACTCGCGCTCTCGATGCCCCCGATGCCGATCGCGTCCAGGCTCGTCTGGCCATCGCCCGCTTGATGGTTCGCTATGGCAAGGAAAGCGATGCTCGCCAACAAATCTCTCTTGCATTTGCCGAGAGCCGCATCGGCGAAGCTTCGCCCGTTACTCCCGACGATCTCGTCGAGGCAGCCAACATTCTTCTTTCGCTCAACGATTTCGATCTGGCGAAGCGTTATTTCCTGAAGGCAAAAGATGCCGGGGCGGCGGATGAAGCCGTAGCTATCGGCGTCGCGAACGTTGACCTCGCACGCGGCAATACGCGTGACGCGCAGGTACAACTTGCTGCCGCCGGCGATCCTGCCGCCGAAGCCCAGAACTTTGAATACCAAATGGCGCTCGGCAGTTTGTACCGTCAGCAGCACGACGGGGTCCGCGCCCTCAGCGCATTTGCTCGCGCCAACCAGTTAGGCGGCGCTGACGATCCGGTTGCCGAGCGCGCACTCTATGAAGTCGCAGGCAATGAGGGCTGGCAGGTTAACAGTCGCGTCGGCGTTCTCACCGACTACGACATGCATGGCGTTTTTGACGATCCTACGATTTATAACCTCGATCGTCAGATCTTCGGCATCACCCAAGGTCAGCCGCTTCCGCCTCCCCGCTCTACTTTGGAATCGCTATGGACCAGCGGCTATCGCCTTCACGTCGGTGGCCTGCCGCTCATCAGCGGGTTCTTCCAGTTGCGTAATGCGCGCGGTCAATATTCCGTGCCCACCGATGCGCTGGTCATTCCCATTGACACCTACGACTACAACTTCAACACTGCGATCAATCCGTCGCTGCACCTTGGGTTCATGACCCTGAACTTCAACACCGGCATTCAGTACACGGTGCGCCGCGACAAGGACTCGCCGATCCTGATCAATCAGAATTTATTCCGCCAGTTCGCCTACGTGGAATCGAATTCGATCGGCAACTGGTTACAGGTTCGCGGCCAGGCATATCACGAATCCGGACCGTTCACCGACCGTCCGCTCAGTTCTCGCGATGTGGGTACGCGCCTGGAATTTGTTGTCGGACGTCCGTGGGGACGTACCGCCATGCTCACTGGCTACACCATACGCGACATTCAATTTAATCCGGCGATCCGGGAATTTTTTACGACCAGCACTTACGCCGGGTTACAACACACCTTTGGGCGGCAGCGGAAATTAACCGTCGCTGCGCTCGGAGAGTACATCCGATCCTGGCGCGTACAAGACAGCACTTACGCAATTGCGCAAGCATTGCAGCCCGCCGGACAGGTCACCTATCAACCCAACACGCGCTGGAAACTCGACGGTTCCTTAGCCTATGGTAAGGGTGAAGGATTCGCCGATTATGACAACGTGCAGAGCAGTTTCTTCATCTCTTATGTAAGGCCGATTCGCCGCTCGATGACGGATGGTTTTGGAGAAGTCCCAGTCGAGTATCCCCTGCGATTCTCGGTCGGGGTTCAAACCGACAACTTTTTTAACTTCACTGGCCAGGGTCAGGCGCAGATTCGTCCCGTAATTCGCCTGACGGTCTTTTAGATAGCCAGAAGGGGTACATGAAGATTTGTTTAGTTACAGCTTTTCCGCCAAGTCGGCGAGGGCTGAACGAATACGGGTTCCACATCGCGCGTGAGTTGCAGCGCGACCCTCTGCTCAGCGTGACCGTGCTGGCAGACGAGTTGGATACGCCTGAAACCGAACTGGAGGACTATAACGTCCAGCGTGTGTGGCGCTTCGACAGCCTCAGCAATCCACTGCGCTTACGGAAGGCCTTGCGGGACGCCAAGCCGGACGTTGTGTGGTTCAACCTGCTTTTCTCGACTTTTGGAAACAATCCTCTCGCAGCATTTTCCGGGCTAACAATTCCGGTACTTACCCGCTTGTCGGGAACCTATACCCATGTCACACTGCACCACCTCATGGAGAATATTGACCTCAAGCATGCCAATGTGCGCTTTCCCCGTGCCTATCGCACCGCGGGCAACATAGCGACCCGCATGCTGCTCTCCGCGAATTCGATCAGCGTGCTGCTGCCAGCCTATCGGCGCACCTTGATGCAGAAATATGGCGGCGATAACGTACACTTCCGTGCCCACGGAATCATGTCCGCCCGCCCGGAACCCCCTGATTATTCAAGGCGTGGGGTGCCCGAACACCGTGTTCTCGCTTTTGGCAAATGGGGAACCTATAAACGCCTTGAACTCCTGATGGAAGCCTTCGAACTGGTCGCCAAAAGCATGCCCAACGCTAAGTTGGTCATCGCTGGCAGCAACCATCCGATGACGCCGGGGTACGTTGAGGGCATGGCGGAACGTTATAAGGGCGATCCGCGTATCGAATTTGTCGGCTACGTCGCCGAGGAAGCCATTCCGGAGCTTTTCAAGAATTCCAGCGTGCTTGTCATGCCTTATTCGTCTGCTACCGGGTCGAGCGGAGTTGCCCACTTGGCGGCAGAGTACGGATTGCCTATAATCTGTGCAGATATACCCGACTTCCACGAGATGGCGGAAGACGAAGGCCTCGGCATTCTCTTTTATCAAACCGGCAGTGAAAATAGTCTGGCCGACCAGATCTGCGGTTTATTGCAGTCTCCCGAGATGATGAAAGAAATGTCAGAGCAAAATTTTTCTGCCGCACTTCGACAGACGATGCCGCAGATTATGCGGCAGTACTTGCGGTCGTTTGACCTGCATCAGCGCGCGCGCGCTCTGCAGCCGATCTCCCGGTTCCGACGTTTACCAGGCTGGGTACCCTCCCGCTCGGCCATCTTCCGCGCTGCCGCGCCAAGGTGGGTGCCATGGATGTAAAGGCCATTCTCGTGATTGGAAGTTCGGAAGCGCCCAGCGGCGCGAAAGACCTAGGCTCGGAAACATTTGCCGAGTTGCCTCTAGTCCTCTCTGACGTTCTTGGCAAGTCGGTGCTCGCCCGGGTAGTTCAGCGATTGCGTCATTACGGGATCTCCGAGTTCGTGAGCGTCTGTGACCAGAAGGCCTTCTCATCGCTTGACTCTAAAGCCGTCGCCGACTGCAACGTTGTGGTCGAAGAGCGTGGCTTGTGGCGCTGTGCCGAGGCCATTTTCAACGATTACGTCCACAAGGGCGCCGAACTTGTCCTCGTGATCCGCCTCGGTGGCTATGCCGAGATCGACTACGAAGAATTCATCCAGTTTCACCTCGAACAGCACGGACGGGCCACTGTAGTGGTCGATTCGCGCGGCTACCGCACCGGGACCGTTGCCCTATGCCCGTCTCGCCGCAATGATGCCTCCTATCTTTTCCGTCACAATATGGAAGAGTTCCGGGTGCCTTGCGAACAATACGTCTTCCGCGGCTACCTGAATCGCCTGCTGAACCCCGGCGATCTTCGCCAGCTCAGCATTGACGCTCTCCTGCAGCGGAACCAGTTGCAGCCGGTCGGCAAGCAGGTCCGCCCTGGGATCTGGGCAGGCCCGTCGGCACGCATTCATCCCCGCGCCCGCCTTGTGGCCCCGGCCTACATCGGCGAACGCGCCAAAATTCGCGCATCTGCTGTAATTACACGCTTTACCAGCGTCGAGCACCACGCTATTATCGATTGCGGGGCAGTCATCGAAAACTCATCCATCGCTCCCTACACCTATGTGGGTGCCGGGCTCGATGTGAACTATTCCATCGTCGGCCACAATCGGATTGCGAATCTGCGCCGAAACGTCGAAGTTGGCATAAAAGACCCGAAACTGCTGTCCACAATTTCCACCAGTGCCCCTTTTCGTGCCTTAAAAGAAATGACTGCACTCACGACCTACTTACCGCATCAAATCATTCGTGGGTTGCTGAATCGGTCCGAACGCAAGGTGCCCACAGAAATTCCGGATGCGGTCAACACCCCCCCACCCGCTTTGCAGGAACAGGCATTACCTAATCCTAAGGGAAGTATGAGCTCCTCAGAGTTCTCTTCCGAGTTCGTAGTAGCGAGGCGATATGGAAACGAGTAGACCTGTAGTTGTGAAACGCATGCCCGAACGCCTGAATGCTCCGGCCGCCAAGAAATTCCTCGGCGAAGTCGAGCCATTTCTCCGCTCGGACCGGCCGCAATTGGTCTTCGACCTCTCGCAGGTTAAGCAGATGGACGCCGCTGGTGTCGATATGCTACTGCATTGCCTCAACCAGACCATGAAGCGCGATGGCGACGTAAAGCTTGCCTCGCTTTCCCCCCAGGCTGCGATCGTCCTCGAGATGACGCGCACTGAGCGCCTCTTCGAGGTCTATCAGAACTCCACCGATGCCGTTCGCAGCTACAGCAGCTTCCTGCCCAACGCCATCAAGCATTCGTACGCGCATTCTTACGCCAGCTTTGCGCCGGCGTCCGCCATGGGTTTCCCGGTCCCGAATGTTCAACTGCCCATGGGCACTGGCCCTGAAGGGGATGGCTCCGAGCAGGCTGCATGAGTTCCAAACCTGAGACGTGGCCGGGCTTTCAGGCCCGTGAGCTACGCGGATTTGTGCGGTCTCTTCGCCTTAAACCGGCTCATTCCAGGCTAGTTGGCGGAAGCATGATAATGCTGGCAGGCACCGTCCTCGTCAGCCTCCTGAATTTTGGCTACAACATCGCGGTCGCTCGCATGCTCGGAGCGGCCGAGTTCAGTCAGGCAGCCGCAGCGGTCACGCTGCTGATGCTCATTTCCTGCCTCACTTTGGCCTTCCAGATGGTCTGCGCCAAGTTTGTAGCCAGGAACCCCACGCCCGCAAACAAGGCATTCGTTTATCGCTCTTTACTGCGTCGTGCGTGGATGGCCGGCCTCACCGCAGGACTCGTACTGTGCATTTTTAGCCGCCAAGTCGCCGACTGGTTGCGCATGCCCTCGCCCCTTCTGGTGATCGTTCTCGCCCTTGGAATGACCTTTTACATCCCTTTGGGAGTACGACGCGGCGGCATGCAGGGCGTCTATCGGTTCCGCCGTTTAAGCCTTAATTTCATCCTGGAAACTTCCATTAAATTCACCGCGGCCGTCGTCCTGGTAAAAGCCGGATACGGGATCCTTGGCGCGGTAGCCGCGATCTCCATTTCCGTGGTAGTGGCTTACTTCTTTCCTGGCACTCCGGTGGAATTACGCGAGCAGCCGATAGAGGGGCAGCCCGCATCTTTTAGAGAAGGCATACAAGCAATCATTTTCTTTGTTGGTCAGGTCATCATCAACAACATCGACATCCTGATGGTGAAGCACTTCTTTCGCCCGGATGTCGCTGGCTTGTACGCTGCTGTTGCCCTTGTCGGACGCGTTCTTTACATTGCGTCCTGGCAAGTTGTGAGTGCTATGTTTCCGATCGCTGCCGCAGGACCTACCGAAACCGATCAACACGAGAGCTGGATGGTTGTCGCTATCCCCCTGGTGCTCGTCACGCTCTTATGTCTCGGTTTCATGCTAGTGCTCGGCTTCTTCCCTGGGCCCATTCTTCACATTCTCTTCGGGCACCAGTTTGTTTCCGGGGTCGATACCCATAACTTGCTCGTGCTCTACGCCGCCGCTACCGGCGGTTACGCCTTGAGTGTGGTCCTGATGGCATACGAAATGTCGCGCCGCATCGCCAACACCGGCTGGTTCCAGCTGGTGATCAGCGCTTTCGTTGTCATCGGTATAACCATGTTCCATAACACGCTCCGCGATGTCATCGTGGTGCAGCAGGTACTCATGGTGGTCCTGTTTCTAGCTGTGGCCGTGCCCTTTATTCGCACGCGCCTTGTTCCAATCCGGGGGGCAGCATGAAAAAGCTGCAGCGCATTACCGAAGCTGAAGTCATCAACGATTTCCTGAAGAACGAGTTCTATCAAGGCGAGTTCCACCACGATCGTGACCGCTTTGAGCCCCTCGTTCTCGACGCCGACACCACCAACGAGAGCGATAATGCCATTCGCCGTGCCCTGCTCTTCCGGCGTCGCGGTCACATGTGGCGCGAATTGCCCTCCGACACCCAGTGGTGGCAGATCGAACTCACCGCCGAAGACCTCAACAAGGTTCGCGTCTTTCCGCGCGCCCAGTGGCGCAAGGTCTCCAACGGCAGTTTCCTGCTTGGCGACATCGTGCACCGCATCAAGACCCATCGCTTCCGCGGCGCCACCCGTGATTTCATCTCCAAGGTTCAGTCGTTGAGTTACCGCCTGCGCGTCAGCAAAGACGACAGCTCCGTGCTGCTCATTGGCATCGATGAAGCCCATCCGCTGACTATCCTGGAAGGCAATCACCGTCTTACGGCAGCCTTGCTTGCATCTCCGGCATTGTTGCAGGAGCGCTTCAAGATCTTCTGCGGATTCTCTCCGCGGATGTCGGAATCCTGTTGGTACCAGACCAACCTTCCGAACCTTTGGCGTTATGCCAAGAACCGCGCCCGCAATTTCATGTACGACAAAGATGCCGATGTGGAACGGGTCGAAAAAGAGCTGCTCAAACAGTCCGCCAACCTGCATCCAAGTGTCTCAGCAAGCAAAGTTGCTGCTGGCCAGCGCGGGCCGTACTCCGAAACCACCAAGTAAGAAAGTTTTGAGGTTCCAGATGAAAGTGACAATCCAGCACGGTCTTTCAGCAGTTCTAGCGGCGGCGCTTGCCATGGCCCCCCTGGCTGCCGAAGCGCAGCAGTCGACGACTACGCCTGCGGACGCCGCTGCCCAACCGCAGCAGTCCGGGACGACCGTCAACCCCGCGCAAGGCCCACTGGAGCCCGTGCCGTCTCAGGATCAGAACCAGTTGCCGGAATCGCCGAACGCTCAGCAGCCCGCACCGAACACACCCGATCAGCAGACGCCCGCGAAACCACCGCAGCAGAATCAGACGGAACCACTAGGCACCGCGACTGCTCCCGGCGTCTCGACGGTTGGTGGCGGCGCATCGAGGCCTGCCGGAACCGCGATCGCTCCGGCCAAGCAGCGCCAGTATCGTTCGTTACTCATTAAGCTCGGCTTGATTGCCGCTGCCGGCGGTGCGCTCGGCACGGTCTATGCGCTGAGCCGTGGCACCTCGTCCGTTCCCCCGAACTCTGGACGATAGTCAGATAGAGGTAAACCGGGCGTTTGCGCCGGCGTCAACTTGCAGCAGAGTTCCCGGCTTTCACTGCCGGTAAGATTTGGGAGATGTCATCCGCATGACCGCACAGCTTCGTCACAAACCCGCTCTCGTCAGTTTCTCGGGCCTTGATGGCTCCGGCAAGAGCACGCAGATCGATAACCTTCGATCCACGCTCACCGCCAACGGTCTCAGCTCCGAGCTGCTCGCCTTTTGGGACAACGTCGTCGTCGGTACCCGCTACCGCGAAGGCTTCGTCCACAAGGTCTACAAGAGCGAGAAAGGCATTGGCGCGCCCGATAAGCCGGTCAATCGCCAGGATAAGAACGTCCGTCGCTGGTATCTCAGCCTCGCGCGTCACGGCCTCTATTTGCTCGACGCCATTCATCTGCGCATGGTCATCCGTCGCGCCCGCCGCAGCGGCGTCGATGTCGTCATCATGGATCGTTACATCTACGACGAGCTCGCTAACCTGCCGCTCGGCAATAAGCTAACCCAGATGTTCATCCGCTTCGTGCAGTGGGTCGTCCCCACGCCCGATGTCGCGTACTTGCTCGATGCCGACGTGGAAGCCGCGCGCGCCCGCAAGCCGGAATACCCGGTGGACTTCATGCACAAGTGCCGTCGCTGGTATTACCAGCTGGCAAGCATTCTCGGCACCATGACCATCATTCCGCCGCTGCCGTTGGAAGAAGCCAAGCAAGCGGTGGTGAAGGCCTTCGAAGACAAGCTGATTACCGAAGGCGGACAGATGCAGCGCGTCATGGATCCTGCGTTGTCGTCGTAAAGAGATCCCGCAACTATTCAGAGCGGCGCTTCGGCGCCGCTTTTGTATTGCCTGCTCTCGCTCTTTCCACGACCCTCTTCAGGCCTTGTCATCCTGAGCGAAGAATCCGCAACCCATTGCGGATTCCCAGCCGAAGGACCTTGCGGTCAGACAAGCAAGTCACGCTTCACCTCACTCTCTCTTGTTGTCATCCCGAGAAGCGATAGCGACGTGGGGATCTGCTGTTCCCTCCACAGCTCTCGCACTCACGGCCTCGTAAACTGTTCTCCCCCACGCGAAAATTTTTGCAAACAGCTCACTTCCCTGTGGCATCCTAACCGCCATGGATTGGACACCCGGTGGACGCAGCAGTGACATTGAAGACGATCGCGGAGGCGGCGGGGGGTTCGGTCTCCCTCACCTTGGCATCGGCGGACTGATTATCGTCGGCATCCTCAGCCTCGTCTTTCATCGCAACTTCTTCGCGCTTCTCAGCGGCGGATCTACCGCCGCCACGCCTACTACGACGACGCAACCGGTTAACGATCCGGGAGAAGAACGCGAAGTGCAGTTCGTCTCCTTCGTGCTCGACGACGTGCAGAAGACCTGGACCGGCATCCTCGCGCAGAAGAATATTCCGTACCGACACGCCAAGCTGGTGCTCTACCGCGATCGCATCCAGTCGGGATGCGGTAACGCGCAGTCTTCGACCGGTCCGTTTTATTGTCCCGAGGACCAGAAGGTTTATCTCGACCTGGGATTTTTTGACGAACTCAAACGCCGCTTCGGCGCCCCCGGGGAATTCGCCCAGGCCTACGTCATCGCTCACGAGTTAGGACATCACGTGCAGAACCTCGTCGGCACGGAACGCAAAGTGGAAGGCGCTCTGCAGAGCGGCGATAAGGCCACCCGCAATGCGACCTCGGTGAAGCTTGAACTGCAAGCCGACTGTTATGCCGGCGTCTGGGGCCACACCACCGAACAACGCAACATCGTTCACGAACAGGACGTGCAGCAAGCCCTTGCCGCCGCCGCGTCGGTAGGCGACGACCGCCTGCAAAAATCCGCCGGCCAAGCCGTCAGCCCGGAATCGTTCACCCACGGCTCGTCCGCCGACCGCCAGAAGTGGTTCAACCAAGGCCTGAAAACCGGCGATCCCGCAGCCTGCAATACGTTCGGGCAGTAGACGATTAGATAACGTTTGGGACAAGCGATGAACTCGCTTGCTGTATTATGCTAAATCTGGCATAATGCAATTCGGTGAAACCTCTCATCTTCGTCGCCGATGCGCGTCGCAACTTGCTCGAATTTCCCCAGGCGGTTCGGCAGCACGTAGGGTTCGCTCTCTATCAGGCGCAGATGGGTGGCAAACACATCGATGCGAAGCCGCTGAAAGGCTTCGGTTCAGGAGTGCTCGAAGTCGTTTCTGATCATCGCGGCGACACCTACCGCGCTGTTTATACCGTGCGACTCAGCAGAGGGGTTTACGTTCTGCACGCGTTTCAGAAGAAATCGAAGCGCGGAATTGCTACTCCGAAGGACGTAATCGAACTGATTCATGCGCGTCTGCAACGCGCGATCGAACTTGACCGGGAAGAGGACGGATCATAATGCCGAAACGTAAAGTAGATTTCACTGTCAGTTCCGGAAACGTCTTTGCCGACCTCGGTCTGCCTGCGCCTGAAGAGGCTCTCGCCAAGGCAGAGCTCGCCCACAAGATCGCCACTTTGTTTCGTGACCGTAACCTCACTCAGGCACAAGCGGCGCGACTTCTAGGTATCGACCAACCCAAAATATCGGCACTCACGCGAGGCAGGCTCTCCGGCTTCTCCATCGAGCGCCTGCTTCGCTTCCTGATCCTCCTCGGTCACGACATCAAGATCACCGTGCAACCCGCCCGAGGACGAGCGCGCGTTCGCGTCGCCTGACCGCCCGCGTGCACCCCCGAAACGCTGATCCCGTCTGACCACGCTGGTGATCGAACCACGTCTCTCGTCAACGTGACCACCCTCACGAACTCCCGTGTTCTCGGTCACAGACTCTACTCCTGATCGCTTGCTAGCCTGCTAAATAAGGGTCAGTAGGCCCGGACCAAGGTCCGAGCCCACTGGCCCGAAACTTTTGGACCCAGCTCTTTGACAACCTCACCCTCGAGAAATCGGGTGCCCCATTCTCGTGCGCCGCTGCTGGCGCACGAGGGTGGGTCTATAAAAGACGCGCCGCAGGCGCACCAGCCGTGGCCATTCCTTCGCATTCGCACCCAGCAACTCCCCTGTTTTCAAGATTTTGCCTGCAACTCTCACGGCTGCAATATTTTACGGAGATTTGTGGGCCTAAGCTCTTGAAAACACGAGCGGCGTACCGAGGTGGGGTTAACCAAAGAGCAAACAGGATGGGAAATGGCAACGGATCTCTGCAACCACATCAAAGCCAACGGAACTTGCTGCGAATCACCAGCTCTCCGCGACAACGACTACTGCTACTTCCACGCCGCTTCGCGCCAGCGGATCAAGCGTCAGCGTCGTCAGGCGCGATTGCGCGCCCCACTCGAGATTCCCATCCTTGAAGATGCCGAAAGCATCCAGCTCGCCATCGGCGACGTTCTTAATGCCCTGCTCGCCGGGCAGATCGACCACAAGACCGCCGGACTCGTCCTCTACGGCCTGCAGACCGCAGCCGGCAACGTCCGCCACGTCGAGTTCAACGACGTCGAAGAGAACCGGGTCTACGACCAATACAACGACGACGAACAAGAATCGCTGGAAGAAGAAATCGCCGAAGAAATAGAAGAAGAGCGGAAGCAGGAGAGCCATCGCGAAGCCGCGCAGTCGCCTGTCGCACTTCCGCCGAAGAAGTCCGCGGAGCCCGCGAGAGAGTCTGGAAATGAAAAGCGGCGCAGGTGACATCAGCGAACCGCAAGGTCCTTCGGCTGCGAACGCGCGTTAGTCTGCGCGTTCTTCGCTCAGGATGACAAGGCGTATAGGGGATCGTGATCCCCTAGTGTCACGACACTCGATCCCTTTGTCATGCTGAGCGGAGAATCCGGA
>PLWX01000327.1:3064-3531 GCA_003151155.1 Acidobacteriaceae bacterium | reverse complement strand
CGCCGTGAAAGACCTTGTGGTCGGAGATGAGCGACATGACTTTCTTCGAGGCACCGAAGGCAGCGAGCGGCAAGCCGCCGCCGATGGACTTCGCAAGGCAGATCATGTCGGGCTTGACGCNNTCTTCACTTCGTCGAAGATGAGCAGTGCGCCGTACTCATCGCACAGTGAGCGGAGACCTTCGAGGAAACCGGGCTCCGGCATGCAGATGCCGACGTTCATCATGACGGGCTCGAGAATGATGGCGCCGATCTGGTTGGGGAACTGCTTGAAGCGGTGCTCGACACTTTCAAGATCGTTGAAGGTAGCGATGGCGACATTGTCGATGCTGGCTTTGGGCACGCCGAGGCCGCCGGGGATTGCATTGGGTGCCTTGATGTCTCCGATCTCGGAGAGCTTCGGCTTCACACTGACGAGAGCAGCGTCATGTAAGCCGTGGTATCCGCCTTCGAACTTGATGATCTTGT
>PLWX01000327.1:1959-3055 GCA_003151155.1 Acidobacteriaceae bacterium | reverse complement strand
GGCGCTTTTCGACGGCCTTCATGACAGCGGGGTGGCAATGTCCGGCCATGAGCGCGCCGAAGGTGAGGTTGTGATCGATGTACTCGTTACCGTCGAGGTCGCGGAATTTCGATCCGGAGGCATCTTTTACGAAGATGGGGTAGGGATCGTAGGCGCGGTAATTGCTGGCGACGCCGAGAGGAAGCCGCTTGAGGTTTTTGTGGTGTGCTTCGGCTGATTTAGGCGTGCGTTTTTCGAAGGTTTCGATTTCTTTCCGCAATGCGTCATGCATGGTGCGGGACTCCTTTGTCCTTATCGCGAAGAGTGCATCCGTAGCTTTGCCGCCGGGCAGCGGAGAGCAATCCCGGCGGCAGGCTTACGGGCTAAAACGAAAGTTTCAAAGCAAACTGCAGAAGACGCGGATCACGAGCGGTACGGACCTGTCCGAAGGTGCTGTCCGAAATGTTTCCGTCCGGGTTGTAGAACTGCGTGTGGTTGAGGATGTTGAAGAACTCGGCACGGAACTCGGTGTTCCAGCGTTCGTTGATCTTCGTATTCTTGTGCAAAATCATATCCCAATTGTTGACGCCAGGTCCGCAGCAGATGGTTCGCGGGGAATTTCCGACGCGGCCAAAAGTGTTGGCTTCACTAAAGATGCTGGGATCGAAATATTGGGCGTTCGGGGAACTCTGCGGCTTCAGCGTGTGGAACGGGGCAACGATGTCGGGTTCGCCAGCGGACTCGAAGAAGAAGCTGGTGAAGAGCTCGTTGTCGGAAGTGGTGGTGATGCGAATCGGGAAGCCGGTTTGCAGGGTGTAGATACCAGACGTCGCCCATCCGTTGAGGAATTTGCCGGCAAATCCGTCGAACTTTCGAATCGGGAGTTCCCAATCGTAGCTGAGGACGAGACGATGCCGGGCATCGAATTCCGAAAGCGAATAGCTGAGTTTCGGATTGATCGGATTCACTTCACCTTCGAAACTGGAACCGACATCAAAAGACTTACTCCAGGTATAAGCGGCCTGGAATTGGAGGCCACGGGAGAAGCGCTTTTCGAGGCTTGCCTGGAAAGAGTTGTAATTGGAATTGCCGATGGTGTCTTCGGCGAAGATGTTGG
>PLWX01000327.1:0-1948 GCA_003151155.1 Acidobacteriaceae bacterium | reverse complement strand
CTATCCGCTCCATACTGGGTGCAGGTACCGGTGCCGAGTACGGTATTGAGATCGAGACAGGTCTGCGGGTTTCCGTAGTTCAGATCGTGTGAGACCAGCAGGCGGTGCGCTTGCGATCCGACGTAGCTGAGTTGCAGCACCATGTCTTTGGTGAGTTGTTGCTGAACCGTCAGGTTGTACTGTTCGGAATACTGGGTACGCAGATGCGGCTGGAGGTCTCCGAATAGCAGGATCGGACGGAACGAAGACCAGTCGATGGCGGTTCCGGGTGGTGGGGACAGGATTCCATTGAAGGGGTTCGGATAGGTTAGGCCGGTTTGATCGATGAAGGGCGTATTGAACATCGGGCTGGTAATGAAGTTGCTGCCACCGAATGGCGGCTCCGCACCGAATTGTTCGAGAACCAACTGTTCGATCGGGTTGTAGANNAGAACATGCCGTAGCCGGCGCGAATGCTGGTTTTACCGCTATGGCCAGGGCTCCACGCAATGCCGATACGTGGTGCGAAGGCTTTGTAATAAGTTTGCGTCAATCCGGCAGGCACGCCTTTGTCGCCTGGGAATACGAGTCCGAGCGGGAAAAGGGAATTGTCTGCACTGTTTTGTCCGCAATCCACGCCGCCTGGCAATTGGCAAGGATAGACGGTGGTCGCCTGGCCGGGGCGGAAGGTTTGCACGTGATGGAGTTGATCCGCGAGCGGCGTATCCAACTCCCATCGGAGTCCGTAGTTGAGGGTGAGGTTGGGTTTGATCTTCCAGCTATCCTGCGCGAATAGATAAAGGGCAGTGCTGCGAACGTTTTCGCGTTGGGCAGAGCCTTGCGAGAAACTGGTCGGAGTGCCGATGAGGAAGTCAGGCACGAGGTTGGAACCATTGCTGCCGGCGGGTAGCAAGAGAGAGTTTTCACTGCTGCCGTCGTAGGTGTAGCTGCCGTTTACGTTGTAATAAAGGGTCTGGTCGAAACGCATGCGGCGTACATCCACACCGAACTTCATGGTGTGATTGCCACGCACCTTGCTGATGTTGTCGCTCCACTGGAAGCTATTGCCAACCTGCGGCAATTGGCCTTCAAAATTGTTGCCGATGTTGAAGGAACCGCCGACGGTGATGAAGGGGACGCCTTCAACCGATGCGCCCAGGTTGGGCGTGATTCCGAGTTTCGGATTGGTGGGGTCGCTGAAACAATTCGCCGCCGGGACTGCTGATCCGCAGGAATTCTGTACGAGGTTGGTCGTCTGCGGATGCTGGAAGCCGAGCTGGCCTTCTCGCATGTAGGTGAAGCGCGCTTCGTTCACCGTGGTGGGATTGAGCGTCCAGGTGTGGGAAAGATTGTATTGCTGCACGCGAGTGGGCACGCCGCTGCCGAACCCGGGTACGTTGGCTCCGGCGGCCTGGAAGAAGGAAAGCGCCTGGAGGAGATTGGAATCGTCCACGTAGTAGTAGAAGTTGAGGTTTTGATTGTTGGTGAGGCGGTGATCGAACTTGAGCGTGCCTTGGTCGCCACGCACGATGTTGTTCGGAGCGCTCTGGTAATTCGATGCGCCGAGCGCTGAGCTTCCCCCCTGGTTCGGAGCGGGAACGAAACGATTGAGAAGCGCTAGAGCNNGTCGGATCGAGACAGGCCTGAGGAATTACGTTATTGGGGAAGATCGAACTCCACGCCACGCCCGCGGCGGGGGCGGTGCCGGTAATTGCGGCTCCGCAAGCGCCACCGTTGCGCGCGGCGAGTTGCTGCGCAAAGTAGGGGTCGGTGAGCGTCCCCTGGAATGCGCCGCCGGCCCCGAGAGCTGCGATGGTGGAACTGAAGTCGCCGGTGCGCTGGGTAGCATCGGGCATATAGCTCGTATCGGTCGGCGTGCCTTGCTTAATGCGGCGACCTTCATATGAGAGGAAGAAGAAAGTGCGGTCCTTGATGATAGGACCGCCGAGGGTGGCGCCAAACTGGTTCT
>PLWX01000022.1 GCA_003151155.1 Acidobacteriaceae bacterium | reverse complement strand
GCAACGCGGTTTTCCGTTTCACCGGGAAGAAGCCGATGAACCTGGAAGAGTATTTCACCTTGTTCCCCGAACTGTTGCAATCGTTCCGGCGAGCGCAGGATCACGCTTCAGGAAGCTGACAGCTGGGATGCGCGCTACCACACCCGAGACAACGTGACTACGATGGGAGTCCGGTCCGGAACCGCGTTGCGTCATGCATCAAGCGGAAATCTCCAGCCCAATGACCGGCGTGGAGGTGGGCCGGAAAGAATTGGGAAGCAATTCAGTCGCCCAGAGCAAAGGTGCGATGCAGAGCTCGACCTAGGGAATCTCTGAACAAACGCCGCTTTGAGAGCAGCGCATAATACAAGCGGGAATTCACGTGGTTGTTTACGGAATAAGGCCGCTGGTTGCGCTTTCCGAGCGGGGTTCGGCGATGGGCGGCGATACTACGGCGTCGGCGTACACAGCAATCTGCGGCGTGACCGAAAAAGGTTGGTCAGGGCACAGAGCGTGAAGACTTCTATGCGCCTGGCCTCTCTATTCTTTGCATTCCTATTGGATTTGATCAAAGTACCGGTCTTCCGGCGATTCCAGATTGCGTGACCTCTGAACGTTCGCCACAGGGTCCGGTGAGCGTTATTGATCAGTCTGCGAGCTTTCCTTTCCTTAGGCTTGGATGGACCGCGAACAGTTGCTGCGGACGCACGGAAGGGCAGATGTCGAAAACCGATGGCCACGCGCAGTCTCGTCACCGAGGAACAACTGCCCATGAACGCAATCCGATCCATGTCAAACGGACGAAGGCGGCGCTAAAGCCCGATCCGTCGCGGGTTCTCCTGCGCCCCTTTACTCCCGGGGACCACCAGCGAATGCAGAGGATTGTCACTTCGATCCTGTCGATCTCCGAGAGTGCTGTCGGTCCACTGCTGGATGAGATTTCCTCGAAGTTCTCCGCACGCCACCAGCAGATCAAAGAGCTTTTCCGCGGACGATTTGAGCGCCTGCGTGAGATTGTTTCCATCGAACACAAGCTGTCCGAGCAACGACAGCTGTTGATCGGATCGTATTTCCTGTCCGAATTCGCGGTTGAGTCCGCAGCTCTATTCAACCCGTCCATTGTGGCTGATTCCAATCAACAAGGCCTGCCCCCTGGCGCACTGCGTTTTGTTTTGAGCTTGCGCGCAACCGGGGACGGGAGTGTTTCCTCCATCGTTTTCCGCACAGGCATCATCCACGCCAACCACCGGATCGAGGTCATGGCCGCCACTGGCGACATTGTTGAGCCCAACCAGGTCCCCCATAACGTCTATCACAAGGCCCTCTTCGAACGGACGTGTCTCGAACTTGGATTCGATAACGAGCGCACACGCCGCGTTATGCAACGACTGCCGGATTCGTTCAACTTGAAAGAGTTGCTGGCCGCGGTGGACACAGAATTAAAGGAAGGTTCGACGCCGGATGGTGAAAAGGCCCGCCAAGACACGTTGGAGCGAATCTCCATGCTGGCCAAGTCCAACTACTCGGTCCAATTCCCTCCGCAGCAGGGCCTGTCCGAGCGAGTTATTTTCCCCGTGACCCGCTCGCAGCGAAACGGCATCGAGGATGCCCGCTTCGTACGATTTCAGAACGACGACGGAAGCCACGTCTACTATGCTACCTTCACAGCTTTTAACGGGCAACTCGGCATTCCGCAACTGTTGGAGACGTCCGACTTCCTACTTTTTCAGCTCATGACTCTGAATGGTCCAGCGGTCAAGAACAAAGGGATGGCTCTGTTCCCCAGGAAGATCAATGGCTCCTATGCCATGTTGTCCCGTCAGGACTCGGAGAATGTTTATCTCATGTTCTCCGATCAGGTCCGTTTCTGGTATGAGCCCAAAGTTCTCCTCAAACCGATTTTTCCATGGGAACTGGTTCAAATCGGCAACTGCGGATCGCCCATCGAAACCAAGGCGGGCTGGTTGGTCCTCACCCACGGCGTTGGCCCAGGACGTGTGTACTCGATGGGCGCATGTCTTCTCGATCTTGACGATCCTTCCAAAGTGATCGGGCGGCTGCGTGATCCTCTGCTGAGACCAATTCCCAGCGAATGGGAAGGGAACGTTCCAAACGTCGTTTATTCGTGCGGTGCACTGCTGCACGACGGTGAGCTGTTTATTCCTTACGGCGTGTCCGATTATGCTGCCCGCTTCGCGACTGTCCAGTTGGATGAGTTGCTAGCCGCTCTGCAACAAGAATCGCGTCCATGAGCACACCGAGAAGTAATCGGTATAGGAGAATTTCGCCATGAGTCTTGCAACACAAACCCATACGCTTCGGTCGAGTCTGAAGTACGAACCGCGAGAGTTGGAGTTCGGTACCAGCGGACGGCGGGGCAAAGTCGTAGATCTTACGCAGTTGGAGGTCTACATCAACGCTCTGGCGGAACTCGAATTCTTGCAATCACTCGTCCCTTCCGAGGGTGGAATCCTGCGTGGTGAGGAGTTTTTCTTTGCCCGGGACTTGCGTCTCAGTTCCGACTGTTTTGTGCCAGAGCAGGAAGGCCGAGGAGAGATCGCCCAAGCGATCGTGGCGGCGATCCGCGACGCTGGCATGCAGGCGATCAACCTTGGGACGATACCTACTCCCGCGCTCACCTGTTATGCGCTGGCGCGCGGCAAAGGCAGCATGATGATTACCGGCAGCCACATTCCGTTCGACCGCAATGGATACAAAACCAATAGCAGCAAGGGTGAGTTGCGCAAGGAGCAGGAAGCGCCGATCAACGAGCAGGTCCAAAGGGAACGCCAGAGGCTGTATAGCCAAGATCAGAATGAGTCTCTGTTTGATGACCGTGGCATGTTCCGAGCCGGCCACCAGGAACTTCCAGCGGAGGATAGTGAAGCACGCGTGGCGTGGATCCAACGATTCACCAGCTTCTTCAAGGACAAATCTCTGCGCGGCAAGCGCATACTGGTCGACCAACAATCCGCAGTGGGGCGCGATCTGCTCGTGGAAATCCTTGAACGCTTGCATGCGCAGGTGATCGCGGTTGGACGCAGCGCTACCTTCGTTCCCATCGACACCGAGAACATCGGNNGTGTCGACGGACGGCGACAGCGACCGGCCGCTGATTCTCGGCGTGGATACGACAACCGGCAAAGCGCACTTTTTCGGCGGAGATCTGGTGGGCATGGTGGTAGCTGAGTTTCTAAGGGCCGACGCCGTGGTGGTTCCAATCAGTTGCAATGACGCTGTTGATCGCGGGAATCTAAAATCCGTAGTCGAAGCAAAGACGCGCATCGGCTCACCCTTTGTGATTGCCGGGATGGAGGAAGCACGGCGCTCTGGAAAAAAGCGGGTCTGTGGCTGGGAACCCAATGGTGGCTTCTTGACCGGCTCCGACATTACGTGGGATGGTTCGGTTTTGCCTGCTCTCCTTACCAGGGATGCCATGTTGCCGATCCTCAGTGTGCTTTACGCCGCGGATGAGTCCGGAGTTTCCGTGGTTGATCTGTTTGAACGGCTGCCGAAACGCTTTAGCCGCGCTGCGCTGTTGGAAAGCTTTCCCAAACGGCTTGGGCTAGAACTCGTGGCGTTCTTCTCACCTAGTGCTGATGATCGTGGAGACCATCCTGAACAATCAAGTCTCGAAACACTTCGACAACGCCTTGCGAAGTTCTTCACTAAGGAAATGGGATTCGGAACGATCACTCACGTGGACTACACGGACGGAGTGCGCGTCCTCTTCGATAACGGCGATGTGGCACACGTGCGGCCTTCGGGGAACGCTGATGAACTGCGCATCTATGCCGTAGCCGATACGCAGTCACGCGCCGACGCGATCGCAGCAATGGGAGTCGCTGAGCCGAACGGCATTTTGCGTTGCATGGAGAGAGCGGTTGCCGCCCACGCTTGAAATCGGCGTGCCGAGACTGCACGGCGCGGTCCATTACTCGTCCTTCTCGGACTCCGACTTTCCAACCAATGTCCCTTGGTCATCTTCCCAGGCAAAACCAACGGCTTCTCAATTGCCGGATTGCCGACCACTCGGAAATAATCCCATTTTGTAAACACAAGGACACTTGGGCGTTTCTCGGTATCTATTGACCTAGACTTGCCGCCGCATGCTGCTTGCGCTTTCGCAGCAATTTAGCGTTGAGTTATCGAATCGCCTGCACTGAAGTAACAAGACTCTTGTAATCCGAGTTGTACGCTGGTTCAATTGTGGTTTCAAAAGTGTAATCACTCAGGAGCTTACGGGGAGATGCAATTGCGAACCAGTACGCAATCGC
>PLWX01000332.1 GCA_003151155.1 Acidobacteriaceae bacterium | reverse complement strand
ACATTGCCGTTGGTCAACGGGGCCGACGCACCTACGTACTTGCAGGCGACACAACCGTCCAAAACGGCCTGATAGTCCTCGAGCTTGATGTCTTTGCGTTTCAGGCCATCGAGGTATTCGTCGACATTAGTGATGGCGTTGGTGGTCTTGTTGATGATGAAAACGTCGGCGCCGAGATTGAAGATCTTCTCGGCCACGTAGCCATTGATACCGTTGACAAAGGTGACGACGGCAATCAGCGATGCGACGGCGATCACCACGCCGAGCAGGGTCAGGACAGACCGCAGCTTGTTCGCCCAAAGCGATCCGAGCGAGATTCGAATGGCCTCGCCAATATTCATGCTGACTCTCAGTGTATCCCGGCAGAGCAGCCGAAAGGTGGGGCTTCGAAAGGCAGGAGTGGGNNCTGCCGCGTCCTCGTTGGACGCGGTCTAGCCAGCTATACGGGTTTCGGCCAGAATCTCGTCCAATGCGCCCGCAAGATGCGAGGCCCGCTGAACGTAATCGCCGGAAACCGAATCGTATTTCCGTTTGATCACCAGGAATTCATCGGCGATGTTGAGCGCTGCCAGGATGGCCAGACGCGTCGAATCGACGGTGGACGCCTGCTGAGCTACTTGTCTGATTTTCATATCTACGTACTCCGCCAGCCGATGGATGTAATCGGCGTCGGAGCCTCGCAGATTGTAGGCTTGATCGAAGATCTCAACGCGGACGCTTCCGTTCGATTGAGTCAACTGGTTCTCCCTCGTATCTGCCATGCGTATTTCGCGGTCGCCAGACCGAACCACCCGCCTCCAGAGCAAGGTTGCGGGCGTCTGTTTCTACTGCGAGCCCGTCGCGGCTAGCCTACCGCGACTTCTAACAACCACCGGATCAGAAATCCGATGGCAACTTTATGCTTCGACTTCTTCCGCCGCGATCTGCTCGATCTGCTTGAGCATTTTCTCAACGCGGCCGCGAACTTCTTCGCGCTCCTTGCGGAGGTTGATCATTTCCTGCCGCGACGTCTCCAACGCTTCCTCGCGGGTTTCCAGTTGTTCCCGTAACCGTGCATTGTCGCGTTCGACGGCTGCCTTGGCTTCCCGAGCGCTCTTCAGCAGCTCAATCGTGCGGTAAACCTTCTCTTCCAGCGATTGAAAGTCGCTGTCATTCGTGGTCGGGAGCGGAGCTTCTTCTACTTTAGCCGACATCAGTGCATCTACCTCGGGGGAATGAATGTGCTTTGAGCGCAGTATAGCGCAGAACGCGCGGCGTTCAACCACACGTTCCTTCTCAATCAACATTTTCTGTGGATATAGAGAGTAGATGGAAGACGGATTGCGAATGGGGCGGCGGAGAGCCTAGGAAACTGTCGTTGCTCGAATCGTTTCACTGGTTGTCATTGCGAGGAGGGCGGCAGCCCGACGTGGCAATCCGCTGATTCTTGAGTCGAAAAGAACAGCAGATCCCCACGTCGCTACGCTCCTCGGGATGACAACAAGAGGCCGGTAGTGATCCCCGCAGTAACGCAGGCTCACCGCGACGCAACCGCGATTAGCCGCGCAGCGATCCGCCTAATCCTTCAAGCGTTTTGATGATCTGTGACGACCAGCCTGCCACTTCTTCGTCGCGCAACGTGCGTTCCGAAGATTGGAACGCGGCACGCACGAGGAAGGAATACTTCCCCGCCGGGACCGAACCACCGCGGAATATTTCAACGGCATTGAAGCTGATCAGGTCTCCGATCTTCAGCGACTCGACCGCATCGCGGACGCGTTCGAAGGTGATGGCATCATCGAAGACAAACGAGAAGTCGCGCTCAACCGCTGGATAGCGCGAAATCGTCTTAAAGCGCGGCTGTTTCAGAGCGTGCTCGAAGAGCCGCTCGAGTTGAATCTCTGCGATGTAAACATCCTGCTTAAGCTTGCGAGCCTCAGCAACCGCTGGATGCAGTTGGCCAACGTAGCCAATCTTTCCGCCGTCGAGCACGATACGAGCCGAGCGGCGGGGATGGTAGTACTCGGGAACGTGGGGGTCGAAATAGATCGTCCGATGGGTGAAGCCTTCGAGCAGGTCTTCGACATCACCCTTAAGATCGAAGAAGTCAACGGCCTTGGCTTTCGTGTGCACCGTCGGTTCGATGGTGTTCCCGGTCGCGGCAAAGCACAATCGGCGGCGTTCTTCGAAGCGCTCGCCCATTTTCTCGAAGATATCGCCGGACTCGAAGAGCCGCACGCCGGTGTTGCCGCGGTTCAGGTTGTAGGCAATCATGCCGAGCATTCCCGGAACCAGNNGAAGTGCGCAAATAGCCTTGTTCTTCATTCAGTGGGTTAGCGATACCCAGAGGCTCGCCACCGCCGAACTGTGCAGCGTCTTCTTTCGACGTGAAGGTCAGCGAGATGGCTTCGTTGTAGCCGAGCGCCAGCAAGGTATCGCGGACCTCTGCTCGCTTGGCTTCGTCCGGCAGTTCGATCACACCGCCGGCGAATGACGGTAACGTATTGGGAAAATTGTTGAAGCCATGAATCCGCGCGAGTTCTTCGATGACATCGATCTCACGCTCGACATCGAGCCGCCATGTCGGAACCTGTACGGCCTCAGCCTGCACCGCAAAACCCAGCCGCCGCAGGATGTGTTCGGTCTCTTGCTCGGGAAGATCAAGACCAAGATGGCGCTTTACTTCGCTGCGGCGAAGTTGGATCGTCAGTCGGTTCGGCGTGCGCACCACCGCATCGATTACCTCGCCTTCGAGTTCTCCGCCCGCAACTTCCAGGATCAGTTCTGCTACGCGATTGCAGGCCAGCGGCGTCATGCCGTAGTCCGCGCCGCGTTCGTAGCGATGGGAGGCGTCGGTGTGCATGCCCAACCTTTTAGCAGTCTGGCGGATGGTAGTTGGGTCGAACCACGCGGACTCGATCAAGACGTTCGTCGTCTCCCCGGTGATCATGGTGTCGAAGCCACCCATGATGCCGGCGAGAGCCACGGGCTTCACAGCATCCGCGATGACGAGATCGTCGGGGGTGAGCTTGCGGGTTTCTCCGTCGAGAGTCTTCAGCGACTCGCCTTCGCGCGCTTTGCGCACGACGATCTTGCCGCCTTCGAGGGTATCGAGGTCGAAGGCATGCGTAGGATGCCCGAACTCGAAGAGGGCGTAATTGCTGGCGTCGGCGATATTGTTGATCGCTCTTGAGCCTAGGAGTTCAAGGCGCTCACTGATCTTCTTGGGCGAAGTAGCAACCTTCACCCCGCGAAGAATTCGCGCGGTGTAACGCGGGCAGCCTGTTGCATCATGGAGTTCGATGGCGAATGTCGGCTGCCCTTCGGTGTTCGGCAATTTCGGCGTCACTGGCTTCAGGTCGATGTCGAAGATCGCCGAGGCTTCGCGGGCCACGCCATAATGGTTCATCGCGTCGACGCGGTTGGTGGTGATGTCCATCTCGTAAATGCTCTGACCGCGTTCTTGGGCTTCGGATTCGACCGCGATTCCTGCATGCGTGAGCGCTTCCGCCAGGTCGTGGTCGTTGGCCTTCACATCGACGAATTCTCGTATCCAGCTGGGAAGGATGCGCATTATGCGAATTGCTCCAGGAACCTCACATCGCCCAGGTAAAACTTGGCGATCTCATCTACGCCGTACTTCAAAATTGCGATTCGCTCCACGCCCATGCCGAAGGCGAAACCGCTGACCTTCTCGGGATCATATCCATTGTCTTTCACGAATTCGAAGACGTTGGGATCAACCATGCCGCAACCGAGCAGTTCGATCCAGCCGCTGAACTTGCAGGTGCGGCATCCCTTGCCACCGCAGAAGATGCAGCTCACCTGCATGTCGGCGCTGGGCTCGGTGAAGGGGAAGAACGACGGATAAAAGCGCGTCTTCACCGAAGCGCCGAACAAACTCTTGAAGGCGTGATCGAGCGTGCCTTTCAGATCGCTAAAAGTGATGTTGGTATCGACGCAGAGCCCTTCTACCTGGTGAAAGACCGGCGAATGCGTGGCATCAAGCGCGTCGTTACGGTGCACCTTGCCGGGGATGATGATGCGCACCGGCGGTTTCACCTTTTCCATGGTTCGGATCTGTACCGGCGAGGTGTGGGTTCGCATCAGCAAGCGATCGCGCTGCGCTTTGCCGTCCTGACCGGCAATGAACAATGTGTCTTGCGTGTCGCGTGCTGGATGGTTCGGCGGGAAATTCAACGACTCAAAGTTGTAGTAATCGGTCTCGACCTCGGGACCTTCGCCGATGGAGTAGCCCATCGCCTTGAAGACCGCAACGATCTCGTCCATCACCCGCAAGACCGGGTGCTTCACGCCAAGCGGGCGGCGATTGCCGGGGAGCGAGATGTCAATGCGTTCGGAGATGAGTCGAGCCGAAGAGGCCTGGCTCTGCACGCGGGCTTCGGCGGCATCGACGGCGGCTTCGATCTTGCCTTTGACCTCGTTGACGCGCTGGCCAACTTCGCGCTTCTGCTCTTTCGGAGCAGTCTTGAGCCACTCGGTGATCTGAGTCAGTACGCCACTTTTGCGGCTCATCCAGCGGTCACGGAATATCTTGTAATCGCTTTCGCCGGAGATCTTCGCGGCCTCCTGCTCAAGAGCGGTGAGCAGATCGCGTACGGCGGCGGCCATCGACGCGGAAGTATAGTCTTCGAGTTTGGGAACGGAATACAGCTCAGCCATAAGGTTTGCCGGGCCCCCGGCGAGCGCTTCTTTCGCGCTCGTTGGGGTGGTTCAGATACGACAATGGGCGGCCATTTCGGCCGCCCATGCAAACAAATGTGGGTTTCTGTACGAGCGGCGTCTAGGCGGCTGCCGTGCTGGGGGAAGCGGCTTTCGCCTGCTCCGCCAGGATGGTAAACGCTGCCGGATCGTGGATCGCGATTTCGCTCAACATCTTGCGATCGAGTTCCACGCCAGCCTTTTTGAGGCCGCTGATAAACCGGCTATAGCTCAGGCCATTCAACTTGGCCGCTGCACCGATGCGCACAATCCAGATCGAGCGGTACTGGCGCTTCTTCTGCTTGCGTCCGGTGTAGGCGAACTTGAGCGCACGCTCAACCGACTCTTTTGCTGAACGGTATAACTTTGATTTTGTGAGGTAATAGCCACTTGCGCGCTCTAATATCTTTTTCCGCTTAGCGCGCCGCTTGGTTCCACGTTTTACGCGAGGCATTTCGGCTCCTTTTTGCTTTCTTTGTGCGGCTGGAGGTAAAGAGTGCTACCTCTTCGCTCGCTCTGTTAGCCCTCAACTCCCGGCCGTGGTGACATCCTGTTTTCACTGGCAGTGTCCACGTCCAACGTCATCGCAGTGCAACCGTTCTATACGGAACGGTTGCGTCCGGATCGTTGCCGCGGAACGCATCACAGTGAAAACAGGCCAGCTCTCAGGAACTTCCGTTTCGGGCCCTCATGGCTTCGTTGGCCTAGAGGTTTAGTAAGGGATCATCCGCTTAATTTTCGGAGTATCCGCCTTGCTCACCAGCGTTTCCATATCCAAATGGCGCTTTTTCTTGGTGGTTTTCGAAGTCAGGATGTGGCGTTTGTAAGCCTTACTGCGCTTTACTTTGCCACTGGCTGTCTTCTTGAACCGCTTTGCAGCGCCGCTATGTGTCTTCAGTTTCGGCATAATTCCCTGACGATCCCAAGGGATCGCGTCTTTCTATTTAAACACGAGAGTAGCTTTCCCGCCTAACGCGAGCGTCACCCTCAAACCTATCATTCCAACGGAGAACGGTAAGGTTAACCCTGGCGTTCTTGCGGAGGCTGTTGCGGCTTGGCCTGCGGCGCGGGGGCCGACGCTTGCGGCTTCGGCGCTGCGGGCTTTTGCACTTGCGGTCCCTTCGGCGGAGCCAGGATCAGGTGCAACGTGTTGCCTTCCTGACGGGCCCGGAACTCCACGATCGCTTTGTCACCCAGATCTTTGATTAACCGCTCGAGAATCTCGCGACCCAGACTCTGGCGCGTCATTTCGCGTCCGCGGAAGAAGATAGTGGCTTTCACCTTATCGCCTTCGCCGAGGAACCGGAGAACGTGGTTCTTCTTGGTCTGGTAATCATGTTCATCCACGTTGATGCGGAATTTGACTTCCTTCACGGTGATGACATGCTGATGTTTTTTCGCCTCGCGCTCGCGCTTCTCCTGCT
>PLWX01000303.1 GCA_003151155.1 Acidobacteriaceae bacterium | reverse complement strand
ACTCTCGCCCTCGCCTCCATCGCTTCCGCCGCCACGCTTTGCGTCAACCCCTCCGGCTCTCACGGCTGTTACAGCAAGATCCAGTTAGCGGTGAACGCCGCCACGCCCGGCTCCGTCATCCACGTCGCCGCCGGAACCTATAAGGAAAAGGTCACCATCGGCAAGCGTCTCGAAGTCATCGGCGCGGGCGCCGGGCACTCCATCATCGACGCCACCGGCCATGGCAACGGCGTTCTCGTCGACGGCTATCACCACCACGGTCTTACCGACGTCAGCGTCATCGGCTTCACCGTCAAGAACGCTCTCTACGAGGGCATCCTTGTCGTCAGCGCCGCCGAAGTCACCATCGCCGACAACCACATCCTCGACAACGACAAGATCGGCCCCGTCTTTACCGGCGCAAACCAAGGTTGCAAGGGCCAGCCTGCTTATGAAACCGACGAGACCGGCGACTGCGGTGGCGCTCTCCACCTCATCGGCACCAGCCGCTCCCTAGTCTCCGGAAACTACATGACCGGTAACGCCGACGGCCTCCTTATCAGCGACGAAACCGCCGAGAGCCGCGACAACCTGGTGATCCACAACGTGCTCATCAACAACCCGCTCGAGTGCGGTATCGTCATGGCCTCGCATCCGCCGGTTGGCGCAATGCCGCCCGCCTTCGCGCCCCATCACGGCGTGAACCACAACACCATCACCGAGAACGTCTCCACCGCCAACGGGGTGAAGGTCGGCGGCTCCGGGGTAGGCATGTTTTCCGACGGCGCCGGTCCGGGCACGGTCTCCGGCAACATCATCCTTCGCAACAAACTCACCGGCAACGGACTCGGTGGAGTCTCCCTTCACACCCACGTTGGCCCGGCCTTCGGTCTCCCGGCCGACAACATGTCCAACAACCAGATCATCGGCAACTACATCTCCGGCAACCTCCAGGACACCGCTGACACCGCCACCCCCGGTCCCGTCGGCATCAACATCAACAGCGGCGATGGAGGCTCGCCCGTGCGCGGCACCGTCATAGACCAGAATGTCATCCGCGACGAGTATGACGACATCGCCATCAACACCCCCGCCGAGGTCGAAATTCACTTCAACGACCTCCTCGGGACCCACTACGGCATCGCCGATGTCTGCGCCTTCGACAAGGCCACCATCTGCACCGGACGTATTGACGCCGTCGATAACTTCTGGGGCTGTGCCGGCGGTCCCGGCGCTGCCGGCTGCTCCCAGGTCAGCGGCTCCAACATCCGCTTCACCCCCTGGCTCACCTCCGACATTCACTGATCGGACGCCTCGCCCTGCTGCACCTCTCCGGCGCAGCAGGGCGAAGCGAAACATACCCCATCGATTGGCTCGCGCGTCGTCCAGGCCAATCCTCTGAGGTCGTTGGCCAGCGGGAGCTGTCGGGGCCCCGGACAGTGCGCGTTCTCCGCTCAGGATGACAGTTGGGGAGGGGATGGGTGGACGCGGCCCCGACGTCGTGCCGCGGACGATCAAGTTATCGATTCGTGTGTGCAGTTTTCTTCTGAGGAAAACCGAATTCATTGACACTGATCTATAGGAAACGTAGTCTCAAACTTTCCCGGAGAGTCTCGGGATGTTCTTTTCCAATTCACGTTCGCGCGTATTCATTTTCGTGAGTACAGGGAAGCAGGTGCAAATCCTGCGCTGCCGCGCAACTGTTAGCCGAGCTTGAGGGTCATGCCACTGTCGCAAGATGGGAAGGCACCCTCGCTGTATTCGACCGCAAAGTCGAAGCCCGCATAGCCAGGAGACCGGCGCGAACATTTTCGAGACCCCAACCGTCTCGTCAACCTTTCGCGTGCAAAGGAGGAGCCTTGCGCCCCCTGCTATTTTTCTGCTGCCTCGTTTTTTCCGCAGCCCTGTTCGCTGCCGATCTCACCATCCGCGTCGTCGATCCCGACCAGCGTCCCGTCGCCAACGCTAACGTCGCCGCCTATGCCGAAAGTACGTCCGCAGTCCGCACTACCGCCGCCGACGGCACCGCTCACTTCGATCACCTCAACGACGGAACCTATCGCATCCAGGTGCTCGCGCCCGGTTTCGCTGCCAGCAAGGCGTCCGCTCAGCTTCCGCAGTCCGAACCGCTAACCATCGCTCTCTCGGTTGAAAACACCACCGAGACCGTCGTCGTTTCCGCCACCGCAACCCCGGTGACTGAAGCGGAGTCCGGCGCGGCCGTCTCCACCCTCGACGCCACCGCACTTGAGCTCAAGCAGCCGACGGCAGTAAGTGATGCCTTGCGCTTCATGCCCGGTGTCCTCGTCACCGCTACCGGTGAGCGTGGCTCATTGACGACGATCAACGTCCGCGGCGGGGAATCGCGCTACAACCACGTCATCCTCGACGGCGTACCCGTCACCGAACCCGGAGGCCAGTTCGACTTCGGCGTCGTCCCCACCGCCCAGCTCGACCGCATCGAAGTCGTGCGCGGCGCCGATAGTGCCGTCTACGGTTCCGACGCTATGAGCAGCGTAGTGCAGATGTGGAGCGCCAACGGCACCACCACGACTCCCGAACTTCGCTTCGGTGCTGATGGCGGCAACTTCGGCACTGCCCACGGATTTGCATCGATCGCTGGTACCTGGCGACGATTCGACTACAACCTGTTCGGAGATCAGTTCAACACCAACGGCCAGGGGCTGAACAACAAGTACTCCAACACTCTCGAGGGTCTGAACCTCGGTTATCGGCTCGATCCTCGGGTGCAGCTGCGCTTCCGCATGCGTCACGCCAACAGCTTTGCCGGCACGCCGAACGAGTGGTGGTTCAACGGCTCCGCGCTTTTGCCACCCGATTCCGACCAGTACGCGCGCCAAACCAACCTCCTCGCCGATCTTGACCTCACCATCGCCGGACCCGGTGCCTGGTCGCATCGCCTCAGCGGTTTCGAGTACAATCACGATCGTCGCAACGTGGATTCGGTAGTGGACCCCGGCCGCCCCGCCGACTTCGACCAGCCCTTCAACTCCCTCGCCCTCTACAACCGCGCCGGCTTCGATTGGCAGTCCGACTACGCCCCCCGCTCCTGGACGCGTACCTCCGTCGGCTATCACTTCGAAAAAGAGAACGGCAACATCTCCAGTAACTCTTCATTTTTCGGATTTCCCGAGATCAGCGATACCATAGGCCACCGCGATAACCAGGCCGTCTTCGGCCAGCAGATGCTGCTCTGGAAGCGCTTCAGCCTGCTCGCCGGTTTGCGCTTCGAGCACAACGAAAGCTTCGGCGACAAAGTCATCCCGCGCGGCGCGCTCACTTTCCTCGCGTTCCGCGGCAGCAGCCTTTTCAGTGGCACCCGCCTGCGCGGCTCCTACAGTACCGGTATCGTCGAACCAAGCTTCGAGGAATCATTCGGCATCACTGGCACCTTCCCCACGTTGCCCAATCCCGCTCTCAAGCCCGAGCAGGCGCGTTCCCTGGAAGCTGGCGTGGAGCAAGGCTTCTGGAGCGATCGCGTTTCTCTCTATGCTGCCTACTACAACAGCATCTATCGCGACCAGATCCAGTACTATTTCGATCCCACCACCTTCCTCAGCCAGTATCGCAACATCAATCGCGCCTTGGCGCACGGTGCAGAGGTCGACCTGCGCGCGCGTGTGACGAAAAATATTTCGCTCACGTCGAACTACACCTACACCTCGTCGCAAATCCTGAGCGCGCTGCCATGCTCAGCCGCCGCCGGGTGCGACCCCTCGCTTTTCGGGGCAGGCAGCCCCCTGCTCCATCGCCCACGACATTTTGGAAATGTTTTGGTGAACTATGCGAACGCTCGTTGGGGAGCGCAGTTCGGGGGCGTCGCTGTTGGTCGTCGTGCCGATGATGACTTCGGCATCGCGCCCTTTCCGATCAAATACGCTGCGGGTTACGCGCGCTTCGATGCCTCGGGCTATTACACGATCGACCGTCACGTGACGGCCTACGTGAATCTCGAGAATTTATTGAACCACTATTACAACGAGGTCGTTGGATATCCCTCGTTAGGATTCAACTTCCGTGCAGGATTGCGTTTTCATTTCGGAGGAGACTAACTCAGCTCAGTCGCCGTTATCGACCATTTGCATGGCCAGGTATTTCTGACGCATGGTGCGCAGCTTGTCGACGTTTTCCCCACTCAGCGGTTCCTGACGGCCCAGGACGTGAGCAACCAGCGAGATCTTCGCGAAGTGTTCCACCGTCTCCATGTGCATGTAGGCATGTAAAACATCTTCGGCGTACGTCACCGCGCCGTGATTTGCCATCAGGATCGCATCGTGACCCGGAATAAAAGGCTCGAGCGCTTCGAGAAGTTCCGGTGTTCCCGGGGTTCCGTAATTTGCCAGCGGCACCGAACCGAGTGCAACGACAATCTCAGAAACCAACGCGCGATCGAGAGCCATGCCTGCTGCGGCAAAACCGGTCGCGGTCGGCGGATGTGCATGCACTACGCCGCGTATTTCCGGACGCATGCGATAAATCAGCGCGTGCATCTGGATCTCGCTGGAAACTTCGCGGTTTCCCTCGAGCTTGTTACCCATAAGATCCACCAGCACCAGGTCTTCGGGTTCCATCATGCCCTTGCTGATGCAGGTGGGCGTGGCGAGAATCATCCCGCCGTTTACGCGGCAGGAAATGTTGCCATCCATGGCCGCCACGTATCCCTTGGCGTGCAGCCATCGCCCGAGTTTTACGATCTCTGCCCGTTGAGCTTCTAGACTCTTCATCGACGGCCCTTAAGTGCCATTAATCCGAAGCCGTATGTTATCGCAGATTTTCGCTCCCTCAAAGGCCATCTCTCACAAAAGGAGGTGAGAAAGATTGTCAGTCGTCGATGCGCCGCGCCTGGCAAACCTGGACCATAAGCGCTCCGTCCGGCTCTTATAATCCATCTGTGCTGGTCTCTGATTTCGACTTTCGGTTGCCGCCGGAGCTGATCGCGCAATACCCGCTGGCAGACCGCGCCGCCACGCGCATGCTGCATTTACGGCGCAATGCCTCACCGGAATTGGCGGACCGATCCTTTCGCGAGTTCCCCGATCTACTCCGGCCGGACGATCTTGTCGTCTTTAACAACACCCGGGTCTTGCCGGCACGCTTGTTTGGACGGCGCAGCGGCAGCCGGGCCCAGGCTCTCAGCCCCCAGAACCCCGCCAGCCGCGACTTCCTGACCGGCAAAGTCGAGGTGCTGCTGACCCGTCAGTTATCGACGGATCCGCCAACCTGGCGGGCCCTCGTCCGCCCTGGACGCAAACTCGGCGTAGGCGAGCAGATCTTCTTCGGGGACGATCCGGAGAACCCGGATCTGGTCGGCGAAATTACCGCGCGAGGGGAATTCGGGGAGCGAACGCTACGCTTTACCGGCGACTTCTGGGGGACCGTGAACCGCATCGGCCATATCCCCCTGCCCCCCTATATCGCCCGCGACGACACTCCCGAAGATCGCAAGACGTATCAAACCGTCTTCGCCCGCGAACTCGGATCGGTGGCCGCACCGACGGCAGGGCTGCATTTTACGAAAGAGATTTTCAATTGCATCGCAAAGCGAGGTATTGAAACCGCGGAGTTGACGTTGCACGTTGGCCTAGGAACTTTTCAGCCACTGCGCCATGAGCAGGTAGAACAAAATCGCCTTCACCTCGAACGCTACAGCATCTCGGCAGAGACAGCTGAAAAGCTAAATCGGGCGCGGGCGCAGAGCCGGCGGATCGTCGCGGTAGGCACAACTACAGTACGAACCTTGGAGTTCGCCGCAACCCGACACAATGAGTTTTGCGAGCAGGGCGGCGATGCCGATCTCTTTATCTATCCGGGATTTTCTTTTCGTGTGGTCAACGCGATGCTGACCAATTTTCACCTGCCAAAGTCGAGTTTGCTGATGCTGGTGAGCGCGTTCGCTGGAACCGAAAAAGTGTTGCGCGCGTATCAGCATGCAGTAACAGAACACTATCGTTTCTTTTCGTACGGCGACTGCATGTTCGTCGAGTAACTGACTTTACTTCCGCTTGGAGATCACCCATGGTGTCAAGCGCGCAAGCTGTTGCGGTCGAGCGGTTCTCGTTTACCCGCTCTGTTTTGTTTCCCACATATTGTGTGGCCGCGTTTATCTTTCTGCTGCATCTGGTCACGGCGAACGCGTATGGATACTTTCGCGATGAGTTGTACTTCCTCGCTTGCAGCGATCACCTCGCCGCAGGCTACGTGGACTTCGCGCCGCTCGCCGCGTGGATTCTGAAGGCCAATCGCGTATTTTTTGGCGACTCACTCTATGCGCTTCGCTGGCTGCCGGGTCTGGCACACGCCGCCACCGTCGTGCTTACCGGCATGATCGCGCGCGAACTTGGCGGGAAGCGTTTCGCTGCGACGCTCTCGGCCATCGGCGTTGCTTTTGCTCCGGTCATCCTGTGCAATGCGACACGGTACTCGATGAATCCGTTCGAGCCGCTGTTCTGGATGAGCGCGATTTACTTGCTGTTGCGAGTGATCAATGGTGGCGATCCGCCACTGCTGCTTGGTCTCGGCATAGCTTGTGGTATTGGGATCGAGAACAAACACTCGACCATCTTTTTCATTGCCGCCTTACTGCTGGCCTTGGTACTCACGCCGCAGCGGCGGCTCTTTACGAACAAGTGGTTCTGGGCCGCAGTTGTAATCACGCTGCTGCTCGTGCTGCCCAACCTGATCTGGCAGGTGCAGCATGGCTACCCGACATACGTGGACCTGCACAACGTGAAGGTGACTCACAAGAATGTAGAACTGCCTCCACTGCCATTCACATTGCAGCAGATCATGATGCTGAACCCGCTCTATGCACTGCTCTGGATGCCAGGAGTGGTCTACTTATTTTTCCGCCGTGATGGCCGCAAGTACCTCGTCCTCGGATTGACGTTCGTCTTCTTCTTCGCCGAACTGATGCTCATGAAAGGTAAGGATTATTACGTTGCTCCGATCTATCCGATGCTGTTCGCGGCGGGAGGCGTGCTATGGGAAACCGTGACCGAGCTTCGCCAATGGATTCGTCCAGTGTTGGCGGGATTCGCGCTAGTCGCAGGCATCATCGTCGTTCCCATCACCGTACCCGTCTTGTCGCCTCCGCAGGCGGCGGCGTATGCGAGCGCATTTGCGGGCGGAAATCAAAAGACGGAAGTTGGCATGGACGCGCAGTGGCCGCAATACTTCGCCGATGAATTTGGCTGGCCTGAATTGGTCGAGAAAACTGCGCAGCTGTATCACTCGCTGCCGCCCGAGGAGCAGGCGAAGACGGCAATCCTCGGCGGGAGTTATGGCGACGCCGGCGCGATCGATTTCTTCGGTGCGAAATACGGTCTACCGAAATCCATTAGCGCACACCAGAATTACTGGTACTGGGGGCCTCGCAATTACACCGGCGAATCGGTGATCCTTCTGCACTGGCGGCGGAGTAGCGCAGAGAAACATTGCAATAGCTTTGTTGAGGGCCCGACACTCGATAACCCGTGGAGCATGGGAGAGGAGCGCTACACAATCTGGTTGTGCAAAGGCATGCGCCCGCCTCTGCAGGAGTTCTGGCCCGATCTGAAGAACTGGAACTAATCATCCCCGGTCGCCCACTCCGGATCAGAGGCAGCCTCTCCGCCCTCCGGACCATAGAACAGAACCCAGGTGCAGAAGTCATCGGTGAAGTCCTCGAAGCGGTGCACCTCGCCGGCCGCCGCAAAGAGAAAGTCACCTTCCGAAAATTCAATCCGCTGATCACCATTCACGAACACACCGCTGCCCTGTGTCACGATGTAAACCTCGTCGCGAGTATGAGGCGACTGGGTGTCGCGGCCGCGCGGGGCAAACAGTTCTACCGTCAGCGTGCCGTGGCGGAACAACTCGTTGAAAGGTTTGCCGTCAGCGGTCGGCAACTGCTTCAGGGCTGCTCGTAGGGAGGCGTGGCGCTCGCCGGCAAAAGTCATGGTCATGCCGAGAAGATACTCCTCGCCCTGCTTTTTGCGCGAGTCGGGCGCTTCCGATAGCATCTCTGTGTGCCTGCGAAGAAGAAATCCGCCAGCAGTCCTGCGGAACCCACGCCCGCTGTTCCCGAGTACAAGGCGTCGGTGCCACCTGACGACAAGAAGCTCGGCCGTATTTTTCTGATCGACACTTACGGCTTCGTTTTTCGCGCCTATCACGCGATGGCGCGCCAGCGTCCGATGTCAACCAAGACCGGTCTGCCGACAAGCGCGACCTATGTCTTCGTCAACATGCTGAACAAGTTGCGACAGGATTTTGGTCCTGAATACATCGCTGCGATCTTTGAAGGTGGTCCGACTTTCCGCGATGTGGAGGCGAAAGAAGTTACCGCAGTCCGCAAGTTCGATAGCAAGACACAGACGTTCCAGGAGATCGCTTACGGTGGATACAAAGCGAATCGCGCTGAGATGCCCGAGGACCTTGCGCAACAGATTCCGTACATTGAGCGGGCATTAAACGCGTATCGCATCCCTATGATATCGGCCGAGGGATTCGAGGCGGACGACGTGATCGGCACGCTTTCGAAGAAGGCTGCCGACGCCGGTTTCCCCGTATATATCGTGTCGAGCGATAAGGACATGATGCAACTCGTGACCAATCGGGTGTGCATACTGAATCCACCGAAAGACAATCTCATCTGCGACCCGAGAAAAGTGGAAGAGATTTTAGGCGTTCCGCCGGAGCGTGTCGTAGACGTGATGGCGTTGCGGGGAGACTCCATCGATAACGTTCCCGGAGCGCCCGGAATCGGCGACAAGGGTTCCGTGCAGCTCATCCAACGCTTCGGATCGGTGGAAGCGGCCCTCGATCATGCCGATGAGATTGAGAGCAAGCGCTATCGCGAGTCGTTACAACAAAATCGAGACGCCGTGATCTTCAGCAAGCGCATGGTCACGATCCGATGCGATGTCGATGTCGACTTCGAGCCGGAAAAGATGCGTGCGCAGGATCCGGACTTCGAGGCGTGCAAAGCATTGTTTGCTGAACTCGAGTTCAACACCCTGCTCAGACAGTTCCTGACCGAGGGCTCCGAAGTCGGCGAGACCGATTACGCGGAAGCGAAGACCTCGGCCGAAGTGAAAGCCCTCTTGCAAGAGGTAGACGCCGATCATCCATTGGCAGTGGCCTTTGATGGTGCTGGCGCGTCTACCCAGGAACAGGCAGAAGTTGTGGAGGCCGAAGATGAGCAGCCTCAACTCGCGCTAGCCATGGCCGAGCCTGCATCACTTCCGCAAGTTGCGAGCATCGCGCTTTCGACCCGTGAGGGAAGCGCGCGCTCGGTCAATCTGAAAGGCGAAGCTGGCGAATTGGTGCGAAGGACGCTGTCTGATCCAACCGTGCCCAAGGCCGTGCATGATGCGAAGAGCGCAATGCACGCGGGACTTCCGATTGAATCGGTCGAGCACGATACGATGCTGTACGAGTACTTGCTCGATCCAACCTACACGACGTACAGACTTCCAGATGTTGCGCTACGACGCTTGAACCTGAAACTCGCCGGCACGCTGCCCGAAGCCGCCGACATGACGCAGCGCCTCGCGGCGAAGCTCCACAAGGCAGTGGAAGAAGCAGGTCTCAAGAAGGTGTACGAAGAGATCGATCGGCCGCTGGTGGCGGTGCTTCGCGCGATGGAAGAAGCGGGAGTGAAACTCGATTGCAACGTGCTGGCGGAAATGTCGAAGCGGCTGGAACGCGATGCCGCCGCGCTGGCACGGCAGATTTACGACCTGTCGGGCATGGAGTTCAACATCAACTCACCGAAACAACTGGGCGATGTGCTGTTTAACAAGCTGAATCTTCCCAAGCCGGTGAAGTATGGCAAGGGCAAGACCATATCGACAGCAGTCGATGTGTTGGAGGGCTTGGCCAGTGAGCACGAGGCGCCTAAGCTTGTGCTGGAGTACAGGCAGCTCACGAAGCTGAAGTCGACGTATGTCGACGCGCTACCTTCTCTCTGCCGAGTTGGCACGGGGCGTCTGCACACTACCTTCGCACAGGCGGCGACCTCGACTGGCCGGCTGTCATCGATCAATCCGAACCTGCAGAATATTCCGATCCGCACGGAAGTCGGCCGGGAGATTCGCGCCGCATTTGTTGCGGAGCCGGGGAACGTGCTGCTCGCGGCGGATTACTCGCAGATCGAGCTGCGCCTGCTTGCCCATTTCTCGCGCGACCCACTCTTGGTCGACGCCTATCGCCACGATCGCGACATCCATCAGCTCACCGCCAGCGAGGTATTCGGTGTGCCGCCCATGATGATCGATGCAGAACACCGCCGTCGTGCCAAGGCGGTGAATTTCGGGATCGTGTACGGTATCTCGCCCTTTGGGCTCTCGCAACAGTTAGGAATCGATACCAAGGAAGCGAAGCGCTACATTGAAAACTATTTCGAGCGCTATAGAGGAGTGCGCGAGTGGATCGACGCCACCCTTGAGCAGGCACGACGTGACGAGAAAGTCAGCACGCTGCACGGACGCATTCGGCCAATCCCCGACATCCACAGCCGAAATCCCAACTTGCGTGGGTTTGCCGAGCGCACCGCAACCAACACGCCGCTGCAAGGCACCGCTGCAGACCTGATCAAGGTGGCGATGATCCGCATTCATCGCGATCTCATCGATCGCAAACTGAAGACACGGATGCTGCTGCAGGTGCACGACGAGCTCGTTTTCGAAGTGCCGGATGCGGAAGTCGACGAGGTGCGCGCCCTAGTGCAGGATCGCATGGAGAATGTGCATCCGGAGCTGACCGTACCGCTCAAGGTGGAAGTCGGAGTCGGGCCGAACTGGCGCGACATGGACTAGCGTCTAGGCTATCGAAGCCTCGAGTTCATCCAGGGCTTCTACGCGTTCATTGCGCATCTTGCGAAGGATGAGCAGTGCCGGGATTAGGAGAACGATGCCGACGGCGCAAACGCCGGCCCATCCTCCGAGGTTCCACCCAAGATTGCCGAGCGTGGAGCCCAGCGCACCACCAGTGAAGTAGCTCACCATATAGACAGTGTTGGCGCGGCTGCGCGCTTCCGGAAAGGTGTTGTAGATGCGGGTCTGATTGCTGATGTGCCCGGTCTGCACGCCCACGTCGAGCAATATGACGCCCACCGACAAACCGATCAGCCAGTGGCCGGTAAATGTCATCAACACGAAAGATGCCAACGCCAGCAGTACAGCGATCGCGATCCCCAGCTTCGGCGAGCGCCGGTCGATCATGCGACCCACAAGCGGGGCTAGGGCTGCGCTGCCCGCCGCGAGCAATCCCATCGATCCCGCCATGCGTGCGCCATAGTGATACGGCGGGCGGGCGAGAAAGAACACGAGCGTGGTCCAGAAGGCACTGAATGAAGCGAACAGCAGAGCGCCGATCGCGGCAGACTCGCGGAGAGTTCGATGTTCGCGAACCAATCGACCCACAGAATGGAGCAGGTCGAAGTAGTGCATACGCAGCGTAGGTTCACTTCGAGGCAGCAGTCGCCAGAATGTTAAAGCCATGCTCAGCATAAGAACCGAAGAGATCCAAAAGATCGCGCGCCATCCAAATTGTGCGCCCACGAACCCCGCGACGGTTCGAGCCAGCAGGATGCCAACCAGCATCCCGCTGATCACCTTCGCGACGACTTTCCCCCGCGAGCCTTCGGGGGCAAGATGGGCGGCGAATGGCAAAATCAAGTGAGGTACGACGCCTGCCATTCCAAGCACAAAGCTGAAGACGGCGAGCAGCGCGAAATTCGGTGCCACCGCGTTCAGCAGCGCCGCAAAAGCGACGAACAGGCACATGCGGACAGTCAGTGCGCGTCGTTCAGCGATATCCCCGAGAGGTACGAAGAGCAGCATGCCGAGGGCGGTACCGATTTGCGTGAGGGTGGCGATCCACCCGATGTGGTGTTCGCTCACGTGCAGGTTGCTGCCCATGATGCCCAACAAAGGCTGGCAATAGTAGATATTCGCGACCGAGACGCCAACGCCGACCGCCATCAGCAGAGTGGTGGCCCGCAATTTTCGTTCCTGGGCAGCAGAAGACGACGGGATTTCCAGAACCTGGGAAACAGACACAAAGATTGGATTACGAATCCACGCAATCGGACGCAGTCGAATTTCTAATGGATCCTATAAGTTTCGTGGGCAGCAAAAAGGGCACGCTCTGCGCGCGCCCTCACAATTGTACGAGTTCTAATTAGTGCGGCGTGGTGGACGACCCATTGCTCATCGCCGAGTGACCGTTATTCAGGTCGCTGTTACCCGCACCCGTAACCTGCAAATTGTTGTTCACCTTGCGATTCTGCGCATAGGACTGGGCAATGCGCTCGGCGTTCATCTTCGCCCTGCTGTTGCCCACAGTTCCATTCAGGTCGATCGAGCTGTCGGAGACGTTGACAGTTACGGTGCTATCCGTCAGCGAAGGGTCGTTTTTTATGGAAGTTTCGATCTGCTTCTGCAGGGTGGTCATATCGCCACCGACACTCGTCGGCGCGGCCCCACTCTGTTGCATAGTGCCAGCTTCCGGCTGTTTCGCCACGGGTGCAGAGCTTGTGGGATTCGCAGACGTCTGTGAATTGCCGGCGATGCTGCCAGCAGTGTTCTGCGAGGCATTTCCCTGGGCTGCGTCCTGAGCACTCAAGAACGACATTCCCGGTCCCGACGCTGAACTCGCCTTCGGCGCGTTTGCCCCTTCCTTGCCGCTCACGGTCAGATGCTCTTTTACGCCACGTACGCCCGAAATCGACTTTACCGCATTCTTCGCCTTCTTCATGTCTTCTTTAGAGTTCACGGTGCCATCCAGCGTAACCTTGCCCTTCTCAACAGCGGCCTGGATGTTGGCGAATGCCGGATCGGTCGCCAGTTTGCTCTTCACTGCGCTTTGTAAGTCGCTATCGCTCACCTTCGCGGTGTTTGGACTCGCTTGGGGGCTCTGTTGCTGGGTGTCCGGACCCATATCAGGCCGATTCGCCGGATTGTTCGGATTGTTGGGACTGTTCGGATTCTGCGTGCCGGTCTGGCCGCCCATGGAGCCCTGGCTGCCGCCCATCTGGGCCTTGGCGCTCGCGTAAGCGAACATCATGGCGAGGGCCAACACCACGAACATCGTATGCTTTTTCATGGTTCTCTCCCTGTGTCGTCCTGGGTACTTTGTGCGGCTGCCAAGAGTGGCGAAGGGCGGTTAGGCAGTCGCTGCGTTCTGCTCTATAGGGATGCACGTTCGCCGCGACGGGAGGTTCACGAGCTTAGCCAATTCGTGCAACTCACGATTGGATGGCCCGTGCAAGAGGAGAGTTGAACCGGCTTGCCTAGCCCTTTAGACTGGAGACATGCATGCCCATGCTGAGGACCTGCACGACGAGAGAACCGCGCGGGTGCTCCGGATTTCACTGGTAGTCACCGTGCTCTACATCGTGCTACTCGTGGTGGCAGGCATTCGCTCGCATAGCCTGGCACTCCTCTCAGAGGCGGGGCATAACCTTTCGGATTTCCTGGCATTGCTGCTGACGTGGGTAGCGGTTTACGTACAGTCGCGTCCGCCAAGCGCGACCAAGACTTTCGGCTATCAGCGCGCTGGCGTTCTCGCCGCATTCGTGAACGCCGCTTCGCTGGTGCTGATTGCATTCCTGATTCTCTACGAAGCAGCACACCGGTTGTACGCGCCGTCAAATGTCGAACCTAAAACCATGATGTGGGTCGCAGCCTGTGGCGTCGTGATGAACGGCGCGATCGCGCTGATGCTGCTGCGCACACGAAAAGACCTCAACATTCGCAGCGCTTTTCTGCATGAACTCGGCGACACGCTTTCAACAGCGGCTGTGATCGTAGGCGGGTGGGTCATCCTGGAGACCAAACAAACCTGGGTGGATTCTGCGCTGTCTTTCGGAATCGGCGCCCTGGTTCTCTGGTCTTCCTTCGGAATCATCCGTGAGAGCTTGA
Source organism: Acidobacteriaceae bacterium (assembly GCA_003151155.1). Classification (GTDB taxonomy): domain Bacteria; phylum Acidobacteriota; class Terriglobia; order Terriglobales; family Acidobacteriaceae; genus Korobacter. Next base: position 4,813 of record PLWX01000303.1, on the reverse strand, counting down.
ACATCCTGCTCGAGGGGACACCCCGCGGGATCAGCCTGCACAAAATTGCCGAAGCGGTGCGCGTAATTGAGGGCGTCATCGATGTGCACGATCTCCACGTGTGGAGTATCGGAAGCGAAACCCATGCGCTTTCCTGCCACATTCGCATTGCAGATATTCGCGCGTCAGAAAGTGAATCGATCTTGAGGGCCGTCAATGAGTGCCTGGCGCACAACTTTCATATTCATCACACCACGATTCAGTTTGAGCACGAAGTGTGCGAGGTAGCACATGGCTGCATAATTCCTGTCAGCCATACACACTCACACGAGCACTGATCGTTTCGCTGGGCGCACGTGAAATTGCGAGTCGTGAATTTCCTGCGCACGTTCCAGCGTGTCGATTTCTGTTACCGGCTTGTCCTCCCGGATACGCAGAATGCGCGGGAAACGCAAGGCGAAGCCGCTGTTGTGACGATCGGATTTCATGACCGCGTTGAAGGCCACTTCCAGAACGATCTTCGGTTCCACCTCGCGCACGAATCCATGATCGACCAGGGTATGCGCGGTGAACCACGCCGACAGCTCGGCGATTTCCTTGTCGGTCAGTCCGGAATAGGCTTTGCCGATATTGCGCAGCTCGTCTCCGTCGCGAACCGCGAAGGTGTAGTCACTAAGAACGCCGGCACGTTTTCCATGACCAAGTTCAGCGGCGGTCACAACTACGTCGAGGGTCGCCAGCTGACGTTTCAGTTTCAGCCACGATTTTCCTCGGCGCCCGACGGCATACGTCGAGTTCACGTCCTTAATCATGAGTCCTTCGTTGCCGCGCTCCTGTGCAGCGTCGAAAAGACGATCGAGATCTTCCGCGGAGTCGGCACGTGATTGCGGAGCGCGCAAGACTCTTGGTTCCCGCGAGGAGATCGAATTTTCCGGGAAGAGCAGCGAGCCTTGAGCGTGCGGGCTTGGATCGATCAGCCGGGGCGCGGCCTCTTCGAAAATATCATCCAGCATCTTTATGCGGTCTGTTAGCGGCCGATCGATGGCGAGATCGTCGTTCGCATACAGCACGTCGAACGCCACGTAACTGACGGGTACATCGCGTTGCAATGCAGCAGACACTCTCTTCCGGCCTAGACGCTTTTGTAATTCGCTGAACGCGAGTGCTTGTCCGTCGCGCCACGCGAGGATCTCGCCATCCAGGATCATTTCGTGCCCGATGGAAGCAAGTGCAGGAAGGAGCTCCGGAAACGACTCGGTGATGTCGTCAAAAGTGCGTGAAAATAGTCGCACTTTATCGCCAGATATGTGCGCCTGGGCGCGGATGCCGTCGTACTTATCCTCGACGAGGGCGTGCTCAAATTCAGCGAATGCATCTTCCGCAGTTTCGGCAGGGGTAGCGAGCATAAATCCGATGGGGTGAAAAAGCCGCATGCGCGCCTCGCTGAGCTTGTTGTTCGCGGCGAGCAGCAGGCTCTCGCCGATATCGCCGACTAGCATATTGGCGCGGCGCACTTCAGACACGCTGCGCCCGTAAGCCTTCGCAATCGCCTCCTCCACTTGGCTTTCTTTCAATCCAATGCGAAGTTCACCGATAATAATTTTCACCAGGTACTTGGCTTCGAGTGCGGTCGCACGCACGAGCAAGGCGAGAGCCAGCTTTGATTTTGGGCCCGCGCCACTGGCGGCCGCGATCTCCTGGAAGGCAAAGGCTACCTCGGCGAGGGTGAGAGTGCTCTCCTGTGGAGCAGCTTCGCCTAAAATTTCGAGAGTCGCATTCCCGAGGTCACCGTGGCGTTTGTATGCCGCTGTGAGCTTCGCTTCGCTGGCTCCTGACAAGTCGGCAATTATCTTCCAGAGGGTTGCCCCGCCGACTTGCAGAGTGCGTTCCTCGCGCGCCGCGAAGGTCCGGCCCGAGAGGTAAATCGCTGACAAGGCCGCATCGGCCTCGCTACGTGACCGCAGGTAGTCGGCTACCAACGCAACCTTCCCCAACTTTTTTGACGTGGAAGCGACCGCCTCACAAGTTGTGGCGAGGGCCTGCATCCTGCGTTGGATGCAAGCTCGGGCGACGGGATTCTGTTGCCGATAATTTGGCGGTTAGAGATGTGAACCGACTTCTTCCAGCGAAGAGATCCCTGATTGAAGTGTGGCAATTTCGGCAGGGGCTGGCTGGAGCGGCCGATGGCGATCCACGGCGTCGAATGCCATAAGTGTCAGTTGGTCGAACAGAGAGGGAACGCCGTGACCACTGCCTTCGCAAAGTTCCAGCCCCTGGCAGGCATACTGCAGGAACTTGGTTGTTCGCTGAGTGCGTATGGCTTGAAACTCGTCGAATTCATACTGCCCCATCCGTGCGTCGGCAAACTCGATGCAGGTGCGCAGCAAGCGTCGCAACTGATCGATCGACCTCTTCATCTGGCGAAGCGCTCTTAAGTCGGGGTCACCGAGGGGGCCGGTTTGCCGCCTCGAGGCAAGTTCCTCGTTGGCGAGGAGCGCTATCTCGTTCTGAATGAGTCGCAAGTTTTCGGAAATCCGGCTGATGCGTAATGGTGCGGAGCCCATACTGGGAGCCAACTTGCTGTCCGAAATGTGGAGATCACACCCACTATAGGCGTTGGATGATCATCGCCAATCACGCCTATGGGGACGAATGACCGACGGGTGGAATTGACGCTTTAGTTACTGCAACTTATCCTGAACATACAAGATTGCGCCCGGCTCGGGCGTTGAGGCGTCTAATCAACATGCGTAATTGGCGACATTGGTTTCGGTTCATGACGGCGGTGCAACTGCTCCCCGCGCTCGAAGGCGGAGAGGAAACCCTTGTCGGCGGGCAAGCCGTGCTCGAGGGCGTCATGATGCGCTCGCCGCACGCCTTCAGCATCGCCGTTCGCAATCCACAAAAAGAAGTGGTGTATCACACCGAGCCAATTGAGCGCCTCTCGGAAAAACATAAGTGGATGGGGTGGCCGTTCCTGCGCGGCATTATGACGCTCGGCCAAGCCATGGCGCTGGGTTTTAAGGCGCTCCGCTATTCCGCCAACATCGCGTTGGAAGAAGAGAAAACGGAAGGCACTCCGGAGGCCGGGAAGAAGCTTGAGATCAGCGGATGGGTCGCGGCAGTCAACGTGATCATCTCACTTGGTTTCTTCATCTTCATGTACAAGTTCCTTCCTCTGCTTGGCGCCCGCGAGTTGAAGCATGTGAGCCCAGTCTTCGGACACCAATTGGCCTTCAACCTCGCCGACGGCGTTATTCGCATCGCGATCTTCCTGCTCTTTATCTGGGGCACATCACTGTTGAAGGATTTGCACCGGGTCTACGAGTATCACGGCGCCGAACACAAGACGGTGTTTGCCTTCGAGAACCATGACTCGCTGACGAATGCGGAAGTGCAGAAATACTCCACCTATCACCCGCGCTGCGGGACTTCGTTCCTGATGACCGTCATGCTGATCAGCATGGTTGTCTATCTCTTCATTCCCGTCAGCTGGCCGCTATGGGGACGCTTTGCAATGCGCGTGGCATTGTTGCCGTTCATTGCCGGCAGTTCCTACGAGGTCATTCGTTTTGCAGCCAAGCGTCGTTCGGCGCTGTTCACGCTGCTGACATTGCCAGGCATGTGGCTGCAGAGAATCACCACTCAACCGCCGGACGACAGCCAGATAGAATGCGCCATCACTGCCCTGGACCAGGCGATGGAACTTGAAAAGCAGCGCGGCGGGGAACTGGTGATCGCTTAGTTGAGATAAGGAAGTTGCAGTTCCTCTCCAAATCCAGAACCATTCTGTGTAAGATAATCACGGCATGACTTCTTCTCTGCATCACGTGCTTGGCTAGCGGCGCTCGCCGCCCATGCCGTTGTTTGCCTGTCGATCTCAAATCAAATTAAATGAGCGCCGCACCCGCGGCCTGTGCGCCCTGCTCGGGCAGACGAAAACGCCATGTTTGAACGTTTAGAACTGATGGAAGCCAAGTACGAAGAGTTGAACCGCGCACTTTCAGAGCCGGATATCGCAAATGACTCGGCCAAGTACCAGAAAACAGCGAAAGCCCACGCTGAGCTGACGCAGTTGGTGCAAAAGTATCGCGCATACAAAGACCTGACGCGCGGAATCAAGGAAAGCCGCCAGATGGTGGCCGAAGAAACCGATCCGGAAATGAAGGCCTACGCGCAGCAGGAATTGCATGAACTCGAACAGCGCGTGGCTGCGGTCGAAGAAGAGATGAAAGTTCTCTTGCTGCCTAAGGATCCGAACGACGACAAGAACATCATTGTGGAAATCCGCGCCGGCACCGGTGGCGACGAGGCATCGCTGTTTGCCGCCGAGCTCTTCCGCATGTACACGCGCTACGCGGAAACCCAGCGCTGGAAAGTCGAAGTGCTGTCGTCATCCGAGTCGGGCGTTGGCGGTTTGAAGGAAGTCATCGCCATCTTCGAGGGCAAAGGCGCGTATTCAAAGCTGAAGTACGAAAGCGGCGTGCATCGCGTGCAACGCGTGCCGCAGACGGAAACGCAAGGCCGCGTCCACACTTCCGCTGTCACGGTCGCGGTACTCCCAGAAGCCGAAGAAGTGGACGTAAAGATCGAAGCGAAAGATCTTCGCATCGATACGTTCTGCTCTTCCGGTCCGGGTGGCCAGTCGGTGAACACCACGTATTCGGCGGTGCGCATCACCCACATTCCGACGGGGACCGTTGTCAGCTGCCAGGACGAAAAATCGCAGATCAAGAACCGCGAGAAAGGCATGCGCGTGTTGCGTGCCCGCCTCTACGAAGTAGAGCAGCAGAAACAGGCGGACGCGCAGGCCAAGGAGCGCAAACAGCAGGTC
>PLWX01000187.1 GCA_003151155.1 Acidobacteriaceae bacterium | reverse complement strand
CCGCCAAAAGTGCCGAGGGTAGAAAAGTTGAGAAAGTTCTTGAGATGAGCGGCGCGTGCATAGCTCACGATCTGTTCCACCGTGTCGGGAGCACCGGCCTCGCCGTATACGAATTTGTGATCTACTCCGATCTCCAGCAACCCTCCATGCAAAACCAGGCCACCTACCGGCCGCCAGCCTTGCGAACCCGGGTGGGTCCAGAGGAGCACGCCTTTCCCGGTGGCAGCGTAGTCACGTATGGCGGCGACCAGGTGGGCCGCCCAAACCCAGGTGCCGGAGAAGAGAACCACCGCATCAACCGCGTCGTTGTTTTTCATTTTCTTCATGGCAGCGCGAGCTTCTTCCTTGCTCGCGATGACGACGTCGTACTCCAGCACTTTCACTCCCGATTGCGTGAGTGCGTGCTTAGCATTTCGAACGATGGCGTCGTCGATGAACGGCACGCCCATGGGGTCTTTTAATCCGTCTTTGTGAACGCCGTAGACAATGAATCCGATGGTTGGTTGCATCACTGTTCTCTCCCTTTACTGACATCTGTCATGAGCTCTGCAATGGACGCAAAGCTGAATGAAGTCGCTGGTACTGCACTATCTGTTGCGTGTACGCGACTCTCATCGCCGAATCAGGTTCGACGACTGACGCTTCGCGCACGAAATGATCCACAGTTTCCGAAACACTCCCATGCTCACCGATCGCGAGTACTGCGAGGATTGCTCCGCCAACACACACCGCGTCGGGTGAACGCATCAGGTGTAAGCGCTTGCCGGCGATCGAGGCTCGTAGCTTTAGACCGAGAGTCGAGACGGTTCCGCCCCCGGTGACGTGGACATCTCCGAAGTCTCCAATGGCATTGCCTAACAGCTTCGTCATCGCAGAAAACTCGCAAGCAATGCCTTCCAGAATGCCCTTGTAAACATGCGACCGCGAAGTCTCCGCGGTCAGCCCGAAGATGACCGCCCGCGCATGGGGATTGAAATCGGGGTTGCAGGTGCCGACCAGGTTCGGTGTGATGCAAAGTCCGGTGGGCCCGCCGGGAGCGTTCGCCTCCATGGAAGCATAGTGATCGGAGGAACTTTGTTGGCCCCCCGTGTCGTACAGAAAATCATGGAACCACTTCATCATGATTCCAGAAGGGAAGAATGCGATCGTCGCAAACTTACCGGGAATTACGTGGCGATAGGAATTGAGAGAATTTGCAAGAGCGATTTCGGTGTGCACCGGGGCGCTCGACATGCCTAGAAGACACTCGTATGTCCCCATCGAGTCAGCGACCCGGCCGGGCTCAATCGCACCCAAACCTAATGCGCCACAAGGTTGGTCGTGACCACCCACTACAACCTTCGTTCCCCTCGGCAAACCGAGATGGCCCGCAGATTCAGCGTTCAGTTCTCCTGCTACCGTGCCGGCCGGTACAGGAATGGGTAGTTGTTCGGGAGAGAGACCGGCCGCCTTCAAAATGTCATCGTGCCAACGGCATTCGCGGACATCGAAAACCAGGTAGCGGGATGCGAGGGAGAAATCAATATAGGGCCTAAGTCCCAGGCGCAACAGCAGGTATCCGATAACGCTCACGAACCGGGTATCTGGAGAAAACGCCTGCGGCTGGTGCGCTTTCAGCCACATGATCTTCGGGAGCGAATACATGGGATGGGAAACCAGGCCAGTGATCTCAAAAAGATGCTTGCGCCCGAATTGCTGTTCGAGCCAGTCCGTCTGGGTGACCGCCCGATTGTCCTGGTTAAGAATTGCGGGCGACACTGCCTCGCCTCGGGCATTCACCGGGACAAAGCTTTCACCATGCGAACTGAGGCACATGGCCTGAACCGGATCGGTCAGGCCCTTCGCAGCTTCTCGTGAGCAAATGCACATCGCCTCCCAAAAGTTCTTTGCATCCATCTCAGCGTGCGAAGGCGCGGGAAAATCCGGGTCATAGCTGTGGCTATGCCGGGAAAGTACCGTTCCGTCGGAGGAGAACGCCACAGCCTTGCACGCGCTGGATCCGATATCAAATGCGAGTAAGCTCATGGGGGCCTGCTGGTTGCTTCATACCTTAGCCGCGTTACCGATAGCGCTATGTCCGGGTACTTTCCGTGTCGTCGAGAACGGCGCGTGCCGCACGAAGAAACCCATGCATGTCGTCCGCCTGAAACACGTTTCTGCCGAAGAAGACGCCTGCAGCTCCGGCCTGCACTGCACCGCGAACGACGTCCAATGCACCCTCATCGGAAGCTTGACGGCTTCCGCCGAGCACCAGGATCGGAACCGGACAATCTTGCACGACCGAGCGCATGGACTGCGCGTCGCCGCTGTAGTCGGTCTTGACCGCGTCCGCTCCTAGTTCTGCGGCCATTCGGCTGTGCAGCTTGAGCCATGTTGGATCGTATGGATTTTCGAGTTGCCGGCCGCGGGCCAGCGATTCGACGATGAGGGGAATGCCAACCTGCTCGCATTCACGAGCCACATCCGCAGTGCGTTTAATCTCTTTGCTTTCGAAGTCGGCATCGCCCGTGCCCACCACCATGTACGTGATCACGGCATCGGCACCGCTGCGTAGCGCATCTTCCGGGCTCGCCAACAAGGCACTGCGCAGTTCGCCTTCGCCGCCAGAGCTCATCACCGACCAGACGGTGGTCCAATCAATGCGGGCGATGAATGTGGGTGCTTCCGACACAAAGGGTGACTGCGCGAACTGCCGGATTAGGCCAAGGTTCACCAAAACCGCGTCGACGTTGGACTGCGCAAAGCGGCGGATCTGCCCAACCGGATCGCCAGTACCGGCAATCGGACCGAGTACGAGTGCGTGATCGAAAGCAACCACTAACGCCTTGCTTCGTGTTTTTCCAAGAATGCGATGGAGTCGAAGTTTCTTACCGTAATCGCTCAAGCGTCCCTCAAAGGAAATGCGGGTTCAAAGTGGAGGCAGATTTAATCCGGATTAGTAAATCGTTTTACCAAATGACAAGTTGATACGCTGGTGGCCGGCAGAAGGTCAAGTGAAAAGTGATCGCCAAGAGTCGAATTCTGCCGGCCAACCGGTCGATGCAGCGCGAAAAGATTGATTCGCTCAGCGGAGACGTTACAATGCGCACGTGACCGGCGTTGGAAACATGACAAGCCACAGAGAAGAGAGCCGCTCGCGGTTCTGCGAAAGCCACGGGATTCGGGCCGTGATTTTCGATTGCGACGGAGTGTTGCTGGATTCAGGTGAGCCGTACTATACCGCCTATGAAAAAGTATTGGCTGAGGAAGGGGTCGCAACTTCTCCGCGTGAAATCTACCGGCTCGAGGGGATGCCCACGCTGCGGGTTCTGGAGACGGTCCTGGCGGGGCGAGGAAAGCTGGTTCCCTCCGTCAGGGTCCGTGAGATGGTGGACCTTCGGCGACAATATCAAGCCGCGGCGGGGGTTTCCAAATTTTTCCCTGGAACTTGGTCAATGCTGGCAAGGCTCAGAACCTCAGGATACAGAGTGGCCATGGTCACGGGATCTTCTCGGAAGTCGATCGATCTCAGCTTCACGCCTGACCTCAAGAGTCATTTCGATGCAATCATCACCGCCGATGACGTCCAGTGTCCCAAGCCGCATCCGCAGCCGTTCGCCCTTGCCTCGGAGCGGATCGAAGTTCCCACAGCGAACTGCCTGGTAATCGAGAACGCACCCTACGGCGTTCAATCTGCGAGGGCCGCTGGCTGCCGGGTGATAGCGATCTGCACGACTCTAACTGAAGAGGACTTTGGCGACGCACATTGGATCGTACCCGATCATAGTGCGCTGAAAAGCTTGCTTTGGAATGGGTCAGTGGCCCCTAGTACAACTGAATACGACTCCGGGAAGATAAATGGTCACGATTAAGGATGTGGCGCGGGAAAGTGGAGCTTCCATCACCACTGTCTCCATGGTGTTGAACGACGGGCCTTCGGCACAACGGATCTCCGAGGCGACGCGCAAGCGCATTTGGAAGACGGCGAAGAAGCTGGGTTACCGGCCGAACGTGTTCGCACGCTCACTCCGCTCCAATCGCAGTCGCAGTGTTGGGGTCATCGTTTTCGACATCACCGACCCGTACTGTTCTCAGATACTGCGTGCCATCGAAACGCATCTACAGCCCTCCGGCTACACTTCGGTCCTGGCAGATCTTCAAAACGATCGCGGGAACTTTCAACGGTGTCTCAACATGGTGTTGGAGCGCCGGGTGGAAGGCATCATCGCGATTGCGAACTGGACATATCTGGAAGAGTTTCTCGTAGAGGAGATCACCAAGCGCGACCTCCCCGCCGTGATTATCGGGCGCGAGCTGACGAAAGATCCAATCAGTTCCGTAGTCGTGGACAACGCGGCAGGTGCGCGCCAGGCGTTGCAACACTTGTACGAACTGGGACACAGCAAGCTCGCATTCATCAAAGGCCCGAAGAGCCTGGTCGACAGCTCCCAGCGCTGGCACGGGATCGAGAGATTCGCGCGTGAAGTCGGATTGGTCATCGATCCGGAACTCGTGGTTGAGCTCCAGGGCCGCAACTCAACCTATGGGGAAGCCTGCCAATTGGTCGAAGAACTTCTGCAGCGCAAACGTCGCTTCACGGCGCTTGTAGCATTCGACGACCTTACGGCGTGTGCAGCAATTCGCGCGCTTACGAGAGCGGGCCGGGTCGTGCCACGAGACTGTTCTGTGGTTGGCTTTGACGACATTCCGAACTCTGCGTTCTACAATCCTCCACTCACCACCATCCAGCAGCAACTCGAGATGCAAGGGTCGTTAGGGGCGGAAATCGTTGAAGAGTTGATCAGTGCTTCGGCGGAGAAGCGGACGATTCCGCCCCGTCGACGGAGAGTGACTCCGCGTCTGGTGGTGCGAGAATCCACCTGCCCCGCGCCTCGCTCCTGAAGTTGCCGGAACTTGTGCAGGCATGCGACGCCCGTCGCTACTGAGGCCCATTCAGGGCACGAAATTCTTCGAAATCACTTTTCATCTTGACAGCGGCCATTCGGAGGTATATTAACTCTGGCTTTGGTGAAACGTTTCACCTAAATTCTTCCTCAAGCGGGGGCACGGCAACTGCTTGAGATGAGGTGAGCCTTATGAAGCATCCATCCGTTACTCCACAACCCGCTGCCGAAGTCTGCCAGCAGCTCTCGTTAGCAACTCTAAACCGTGGAAGCCGATGGCCGGGTTTTGCTCCGCTGAAGCTAATTTTTCTGTTCCTTTCGCTGGCGGTCATGGGCTGGGCGCAGAAGGACACAGGCAGCATCGTCGGTTCAGTCACCGATTCGTCGGGCGCGGTGATTCCTGGAGCGACTGTAACGGTCACCGAAGCGGACCAAGGCACCTCTTTCAAAACCGTCACGAATACTTCGGGTGAATACACCGCCACCCCCTTAAGGGTGGGCCGGTACAACGTCAGAGTAGAGATGCAGGGCTTCAAAACCGCAGTTATCGGCCCAGTACTGGTCGATGTGCAGTCGAGGCCAAAAGTAAATGCTACGTTGAGCATCGGCCAGACCACGCAGACCGTGGTCGTAACGTCGCAGGGTGCGCAACTCGAAACAGCCACGTCCGAGCTCGGGCAGGTGGTGGACAGCCGCCAGGCGACAACTCTTCCGCTGAATGGCCGCAACTTCGCGCAGTTGGCGCAGCTTGCGGCTGGCGTGGCCCCCAGCGAGCCCGGATCGCGTTCGGATACAAGCTATGGTTTCAGCTCGAACGGTGCGCGGTCCCTGCAAAACAACTTCTTGCTGGATGGTGTCGATAACAATGCGAATCTAGGCGACGTGCTAAATGGCAGCTCTTATGTGATTCAACCGTCCGTCGATGCGATCGCGGAGTTTAAAGTCGAAACCAACTCGTACTCCGCGGAGTTCGGTCGCGGGAACGGCGCAATCATGAACGCCGTGATCAAGTCCGGGACCAACAAATTCCACGGGGACCTTTACGAATTTTTCCGAAACGACAACTTGGACGCGCGCAATGCGTTCGACACGTTCGGAAAGCAGATTTACCAGCAGAACCAGTTCGGGGCCACGCTCGGCGGGCCCATCGTCAAAAATCATACGTTCTTCTTCGTGGATTACGAGGGACTGCGCGTGCGACAGGCCCTTCCTCAATTGCTGTTGATACCCACGCCTGCTATCTTGTCTGGCGATTTCTCCAGTTTCCTTGATTTGAGCGCGCCAGTAACTGATCCCACGACGGGGGCGCCGGTTTTAGATTGCAGCGGCAATGCGACCTTTCAAGGCGAAATTTTTAACACCCGCCTCAGTCAGGCGCGTCCTGTAAGTGGGTCGTATCCGAACGGGCTTTGCGGAATCCCGATTGGCACCAATGGTTCGCTGCCCAACAACATTTTCCCGGCGACCGGTCCTAACGCGATCAATCCGGTCGCAGCGAAGCTGGCGGCGCTATTTCCCGCGCCCAATACGAACTTTAATGGCAACAACTACCTCAGCGACCCCAAGAAGAGCACGGACCAGAATAACTACGACATTCGCGTGGATCACCGCTTCTCGGACAAAGATAATTTCTTCGCTCGCTTCAGCTATGAGGAGCAGCCGATCTTCACGCCTGGCCCATTTCCAAACGCGCTGGATGGGGGAGGATTTACTTCAGGCAACCAGGACAACACCTATCACAGCCTGGCTCTCAGCGAAATTCATAGCTTTTCGCCTACTCTTCTCAACGAATTTCGCTTCGGTTATAACCGCATCAACTCGCACCGGTTGGAGCAGAACGCAAATACGGATGTTTCCGGGCAGATTGGAATTCCGGGAGTGCCGTATGCACCGGGTATTGGCGGATTACCCTCCATCTGCTTCAGCAATTATTCGTGTATTGGTGGTTCGGACTTCCTGCCTTCGGTTGAGAAGCAGAACAGCTATGTGTTCGACGACAACGTGACCTGGGTTCACGGACATCACTCGATGAAATTCGGCGGTGAGATCCGGCGCGAGCAATTCACCATGTTTCAGCCCTCGCAGCCCAGAGGCGATATCATCTTCGGACCCGACTTCACCGACAATCCAGCGTTGCCCTTAAATGCGGATGGTTCGACTACGGGAGGGTCTGATTTTGCTTCCTTCCTGCTCGGTATTCCCGACAGCGCGAACCTCTCGAGCCTGCATGCCGTCTACTACTGGCGCAACACCTTTGCTGGGTTCGCGCAGGACGACTGGCAGGTCAGCAAGCGACTGACGTTAAATCTCGGACTGCGGTACGAAGTGTTTATGCCGGTCACCGAAGCTCACAATCAGATGGCGAGTTTTGATTTTCGAACTGACACGCTGATTCTTCCCAAGGGCCAGAACGCCCCTCTGACCCCAACGCTCGCATCCTTCCTGCCGACGCAACGAACCGCCCCGCCAGGGTTGATCAACGCCGATCTCGGCGACGTGGCTCCACGCATCGGCATTGCTTTTCAGATTACGAACAAACTGGTGCTGCGCGGCGGATACGGGATCTTCTATGGTGGCCAGGAAAACGGTCCATTTTCCAATCCGAGTCCAGGGTTCAACCCGCCATTCTTGTTGCAGCAAGCCTTCAACTCGCCTTGTGGTTCTCCATCGGCGCCCAATGCGAATCCCAGTACTCCGGGAAACTGCGCCATCGGCAGCGGCAACTTAATGATTAACAGCTTCTGGACGCAGGGATTCGCGAACGGCTCTTTGTCGGATCCTAATAATCCGCTGTTGTATTCGCTCGATCCGCACCTGAAAACTCCGCTCATGCACCAATGGCACCTCGGTTTCGAATATCAATTGCCGGCGGATACAGTCTTCAAAGTCTCTTACGCCGGATCGCATGGCGAGCGGCTTTATGCTTTCTATAACGGAAATCAGGCAACGCCGAGCGCGGATTCCGGCTCTCCGCTCGCGCCCCGTCGACCATTTCCTGCTGTGGATGGAACGATCGACACATTTCGATCGAATACGATCTCCAACTATCATGCGCTCCAGGTGAACGTTGAGAAGCGCGCTTCGAATGGATTGGAGTTCAACGCCTCGTACACCTACAGCCACTCTCTGGATGACGCTTCGAGCGCCAGTCTGGGATCGCTGAACAACGGAGACTTCCGCGACCAGCGCTATCCCTCCATGGAATATGGCAATTCGGACTTCGACGTGCGGCACCATGCCGTTGTGAGTTTCACCTACGAACTCCCCTTCGGAACAGGGAAGATGCTCGCCCGAAACGCTTCGGGTGCCCTCAACCAGGTAATCGGCAACTGGCAACTGGCCGGCATCGTCTCGGCTTCCACAGGCAATTGGTTCACTGTGTCGGATCCCTTCGTCAACAGTTCGAATACCGATTGCGGAGGCACGGTCACGTTTAACTGCTCGCGCCCGAACTTGATCGGTAACCCCAATGCGACACCGTGCCTACCGGGCACGTTCTACAACACCTGCGCCTTTGCTAGCAACCTGACCCCGGGAACCTATGGCAACGAGGGCAGGAATGTTGTTCTTGGTCCCGGGTACCAGGAGTGGGATGTCACGTTCTTCAAGACTTTTCCGATCACCGAGGAGAAACGTTTCGAATTCCGAGCCGACCTCTTCAACCTGTGGAACCACACCAATTACCTGGTTGGTCCCACGGGTTCGGACGGGCAGGTCGAGCCGGTGGCCGTCGAGTTGGGGACGGCGCAAATGGGGCTTCCGCAAGCAGCGCGCGCGCCTCGCCAAATCCAGTTTGCTCTGAAATTTGTTTTCTAGCGCTCGCTAAATCAGCGAGTGCATGGACGTCATTTCCGAAGTGAAGGAGGCACGGTGGCAATCATCGTTCGAATCATTCAGCGGTTTCAAACGGGTAAACGTAAGGAATTTATGGAGCTCGAGAAGCAGTTTGCTGGACTCGAGCAGCAGGGCGTTCTGCTTAAAGGAGAGCGAATGACTCCTCTGTCCAGTCGTGAACCCGGCAATACGCTGATCTGGCAGGGAAAATTCCGCGACATGGGAGCGGCGCAGGATGCACTACGCCATTTCGAGAACAGCCCGGACCATACGAGGCTTTATGACGAACAGAAGCAATACATGGAAGACACGTGGGTAGAGTTTTACGAGAGTCTGGATTTTTAGTCGATCGGGCGAGCCGCGGTTTTGAACCTAATTGCTGCGGTTAGAGTGTGAAGTGCCACGCGAGTGAAACGAACTCAGCAAAACAGCACCGCGTCCGTACGCTAAATCGCCATTCTTGAAGCAGGGACAAAAAGGAGCGATGACATGTCTACTTCGATAGGTAAAACGTTTAACCACTGCACTCACACGGCAATGATGCTCCTAAGAAAAGCGCCGTCACTTCTACTATTGCTGCTGGCCGTCGCCCTGACCGTCTCGAATCCAATTTCCATGGCGGCTGCGAGTCAGGATAAGACCAGTGAAGCGGATGCCCTGAAAGGGTTCGCGTCCATGCACCCCATCGATGTGCATGTCCATGTCTTCCGGAGCGGCCCTGGATTTCAAGCAATGCTGGAAGAAGAGCAGCTCACCCTGCTCAACATTTTGGTCGTCGACGATACGTGGGCGCCTCGTAACCAGCTCCAGCCGCAGATCGACGACGCCTGGAAACTAGTTCATTCCAGCAAGGGTCACGTATTTCTCTGCACCACTTTCGACGGATACAAATTCAACTCTCCCACCTTTACGCAAGACAGCATTCGGCAGATTGATCGCGACTTCAAGGATGGCGCTATCGGGGTGAAGATCTGGAAGACCTTCGGCATGGAAATCAAAGACAGCGCCGGCAAGTACGTGTTGCCGGACGATCCGAAGCTGCAGCCGATTTTCGAGGACATTGCCCAGCATGATAAGACCTTGATGGCCCACCTTGCCGAGCCGGACCTGGCATGGCAGCCGCTCGATGTGAAGAAGGACCCACTGGGGCAGTACTACATCGATAATCCGCAGTGGCACATGCTCAACAAGCCTGGCGTGCCCTCCAAGAAAGCCATTCTCGAAGCGCGCGATCACATTCTCGAAAAAAATCCGAAGCTGCGCATGGTCGGGGTACACCTGGGCAGCATGGAAATGGATCTCGACGATATCGCGCGGCACCTCGACAAGTATCCCAACTTCGCGGTCGATACGGCGGCTCGCATGGAGTACCTCATGTATGGGGATCCTGCGAAAGTCCGAGCCTTTCTCATGAAGTATCAGGATCGCGTGCTGTACGGCACCGACCTGGACATGAACCCGGATGCCAAGATCGACGAATCCGTGAAGGAATGGAAGGAAACCTACGTCAACGATTGGCGGTTTTTTGCGACCGACGAAACCTTCCAGGTTGAAGGCCGGAAGGTGCGCGGGTTGAAGCTGCCGAAGGAAGTGCTCCAGAAGATCTATCGAACGAACGCACAGCACTGGGTGAAAGGTCTGTAACCATGGTTAAGCCGGGAAAAGCACTTCGAACCCTCGTCGCTTGTGCTGTCGCTGCCGTCGTCTGCGCTCACTGCTTCTCGCAGGTCCCTGCAGAGGCAAAGAGGATTGAGAACCGAGACCTGAGCGTCTCCCTTCGAAATAACGGCGCGGTTTATGAGCTGAAAGCGAAAGGGCTTGCCCAGCCAGTCCTGGAAGCCCGGGTCGGAGCCCTCGTCAATCATCAGTGGCTATGGGCAACGGAATACCCGGCATCCCACGTTGCGAGTTCTAAGTTTCATGACCAACTGGGAGCAGGGCATCGTCTCCAGGTGACGTTCTCTGGGGATTCGAAGCGTCCCGATCTCCAGTACACGCTTGACCTCTACGACGAGCTTCCGTTTGGCGACGTTCAGGTCGAGATAACGAACCGTGGCCAGGCCCCGCTCGAGGTGCAAGACATCCGAGTCCTGGACGCAACAGGTACGCCGGTTGTCAACCTCGGCGATGACGAGAGCGCAGAACGCGTCTTATCGGACAGCTTCAGCGAAGATCGTCCGCCCTTGCATATTTTCGACCTGGGAAAAGCTCGCGAGTACCAGGGAGAAGACTCGTATTCCGACAAGTTGACCAATGTGCATTTTGGCGTTGGCAGCCAGATGATCTTCAACCGGTCGAGCCATTTCAGTCTCTTTCTGGCCGCCCTTACCTCTGAGCGTTGGCTGACCGTTTACCACCTTGCGACTGACAAGGAGAATACATCGCAGATTCACACGAAGACTTACGCGGTGGATTGTACCGGCACGACCGAGGTGATGAAGAAGGAGTCAATCCGCGAAGACGCCAGCGATCAACAGGTCGAATTGAGTCTGTCGGTCAAGCCAGGCGAAAGTATCTCGTCCGAAAAAGTGCTGTTCTCCGTCGGCAAAGACTATCACTCCCAGTTGGAATCTTACGGCGCAGCGATCCGGCAACTGCGAAATGCGAGGGTCTCAAGACCTGCCCCGTGGGGATGGTGGAGTTGGACGGCCTACTACTACGGTCTTACCGGGGGAGCGGCGCTCACCAACGCGCAGTGGTTGGCTCAAAACCTGAAGAGCTACGGCTACGACCTGTTTCACATCGACGAAGGCTATGCCTACGCCGACAGCGAATTCACCACTCCGAATGCAGATTTGTACCCGGAAGGTGTTCGCGGGCTCGGCCAGAAGGCGACTTCGATGGGTTTGCGCTTCGGTATGTGGGTGGCCCCCTTTCGCGTCTCGAACCGGTCCTACGTATACGAGAAGCATCCTGACTGGCTGGTTCACGCCGCGAAGGGCAAGCCGATTCAAATCGGCTTTGTACAAGATGGGCGAGATCCGCTGTACGTTCTCGACGCGACGCATCCCGGGGCGCAGGAGTACTTGCGCGCCACGTATCACACCCTCGCGCGGGAATGGGGTGCCCGGTATTTCAAGATGGATTTCATGGATGATACGGCCATCGAGGGCTATCGATATCGCCCGAACACGTCAGCAATCGAAGCGTTGCAAATCGGCCTGAAGATCATTCGTGAAGCGGTGGGCTCAGACGTCCTGCTCGACAAGGACGGATGTCCGATGCTTGCCGCAGTCGGCTACACGGACCTGGGACGAACCTCGACCGATACCGGGCATTCCTACGCGGGAACGAAGGAAGACGCGACCGGAATCGCCGCTCGTTACTACATGAACGGCAACTTCTACAGGGCTGATCCCGATGCTTTCACCGTATCGGAGCAGTTGATTACCGATCAATCCTGGCACACGCAGAAAGATCCGCTCTCGTTGAATGAAGCCGAGGTTTCAATCTCGCTGGCCGCGATCGCCGGCGGGATGTTCGAAATTGGCGACGATCTACCGTCTCTGGGTGCGCATCCCGACCGCCTGCGGCTACTGAAGAATGCGGACCTACTGAACATGGTGCGACTACAACGCGCGGCAAAACCCATTGACTTGATGACCTACCGGGACGAGGACGGGCAGCCAAGCATCTTCCTGCTGCGCGAGGATGAGCGGCAATCAATGCTCGTGGTCTTCAATTGGACGGAGTCACCTCGCGATCACGTGATCCCATTCACAGACTTCGGACTGGAAGCGAAGGGAAAGATCACCGCTAGCGACATCCTTCATCCCGAGAATACGCAGCGAGTTAAAGAGGGCGCCATTGAGATAACGGGTCAGAGTCCGCGGTCTGTTCGCGTAATTAAGTTGGTGAATGAAGATGTGCTGGCCAAAGCTCCGACCGTCGACGCCAAGGTCAATGGTACCGCTGAGATCGCTAAAAGCGCGGAGTTCACCGTAGTTCTTGATCCTGCCGGAGTGCCAGCCGTCGCTTATCGCTGGGATTTTGGTGATGGTACGACCGACGATGGACCAACGGTAAAACATGCATATACCCAGAAGGGAACTTTCAAAGTGGTCTTGAAAGTGGATGGGGTGGACGGCGTCCATGCCACGGTGGAGAAGTCTGTCACTGTTGGGGGGGCGTTACGAACCACGTTCGAGGTGCAGCAAAACCGGCGGTATGAAGAAGTCGAGCACTAACGAAGGCATCGTGGCCGTATTGGGCGCGACCGGTGTTCTGAATCAAAAATCCCGAAGGAGAGGCCTATGACACGCAGGCGTTGTTCCTCGAAAATCACTGCATCACCCGCTAACTGCCGGCGTTGGACCCGCAGGTTTCACGCTCTCCGCTTTGGCTTCGCGATGCTCTCATTGGTGATGACGCTGGTGGGTACACCTCTCGCGCAGCGTACTTCCGCGAGCGTTGCCGGGACCATCGCGGACCCCAGCGGCGCGGTGGTTCCTAACGCACACGTGGCAGCGACAGAACTATCTACATCGAGTTCAGTCAACGTGCAATCAAATGCGTCCGGGTTTTTCTTGATCTCCGATCTGAAACCCGGCACCTATCGGCTGCACGTTGACGCCAACGGATTTCAGGGGTTCGAGCAAACAGGAATCACGCTCCAGGTCGGCCAAGCTGCAACCGTGAACGTGACCTTGAAGCTCGGCTCCTCCAGCCAGGAAGTGAGCGTATCGAGTGCGCCTCCGTTAGTGGACACATCGAGCCAAACGGTAAGCTTCGCGATCACCCCGCAGTTCACCGAGGACATCCCGCTCAATGGTCGCAATGTTCTGCAACTCATGGCGCTTGCGCCAGACACCAGCGAACACGTAGGCGACAACTACTCGAATCAGGAAGCGACACGACCTGAGTCCGGGGCCGGTTTCGTTACCGCCAGCGGCGAAGCCCGTGAGAACTCGACTGCCTTCTTTCTGGATGGGGGCCTCAACGAAGATACCTACACCAACGTTGCGAATGTCTTTCCCAATCCAGATGCGATCCAGGAGTTCACGTTCGAGACGAATTCTTACAGCGCGAAGTACGGTGGCCGTGGCGGCGGTGTCGTGAACGCCGTCACTCGCAGCGGGACGAATCAACTTCATGGCACTGCATATGAATATCTAAGAAACGGCAGCTTCAACGCGAGCAACTATTTTTCAACCAGCCCCGACACGCTGAAGCGTAATCAATTCGGTTTCAGCGTTGGTGGTCCCATCCAGAAGAACAAGACCTTCGCTTTCCTGGCATATCAACGCACCACATTTCGCTATGGCACCACCTCGAATGTCGCGTACGGTCCGACTCCGGCAGAACTCAGCGGCGATTGGTCGGCGATTCCCCAACAGATCTCGAACCCTTTTACTGGCGTTCCATACGCCAACAATCAAATTCCCACTTCGTCCTACGATCCGATCTCGCTCAAGTTACTGTCCCTTGTGCCCACAGGATCGGCAAACGACGGACGTATTCTTTACAACAGCCGCCAATTGCAAAACGACAATCAGTGGGTCGGTCGCATCGACCGGAACTTCGGCGACAAACTCACGCTGTATGGCAGTTACCTGTGGGACGGGCTGGACTTTCCGAACACGCCGGACCCTTCGAATATTCTGACGGGTGGTCCTGATAAAAAGTGGCGTAGCCAGCATGTTGCAATCAATGCTGCGTACCGCCTGACGAACAACCTCTTAACCACACTCACTGCAGCGTACAGCCGGGCCCTCATCAACTACACCGGATCGACGGCATTCAAGAGCCTTCCGGATCTCGGCGCCAATTATCCGGTGTGGGATCCATCAGGTGTGAAGGAGGCGGGTTTTTACATCGACGGCTGGTTCAATGCACAATGGCTTGGCAAGTATGACATCACGCGCAACCAATACGATTTCAACAACAATTGGACCTGGGTGCATGGCCAGCATACGCTCGACTTCGGGGGCGAACTCACTCTCTCGCAAAGCATCGTCAACCAGGCATATTCGTCCTCCGGATACGAAGGCTGGTGGTGCGCCTCATCGGGCTATAGTCCGGTCGATTTTATGCTTGGCGAGAACTGCTACTTCGAACAGTACGCGCCTTCTTATGTTGCGCCGCATGGCAAGTCGCCGAGTCTCTATGTGAACGATGCTTGGCGAGCAACGCGTCGCCTGACCGTCGATCTCGGTCTGCGGTGGGAGCCGTGGTTGCCATGGCCCGATAGCAGCTCGCAACAAATCGGCGATGTGATCAGTCCCGCCGCTTATGCGCAAGGCATTCATTCCAGACGCTATCCGAACCTTCCTCCGGGAATTCTCCTGCGTGGTGACCCCGGCGTTCCTGACGGCCTGGCTCCGTCGGATTGGAAATTGTTCGATCCCCGTGTTGGTCTAGCTTGGGATGTGTTCGGTGACGGCAAGACGAGCGTTCGTGCCGGCTTCGGTATCTACCACGATCAACCTTTTGGGCGCATGTATAACGAGATGATGAGCACGGTTCCGTTCACCCAAGGCGCCGTGGTTCAGGACACAACGGTCTCCGCCTATAATCCGTACGCCGCTTCTCCTTACAATGGCCAGATCCCCCCGCTGGAAAGCCCGCTACCCAGAAACACGGTGTTCCCTTTACCGCTTACCTATGCAGTAGGTTTTGCGACGAACTACAAGCCGCCCGCGACGATGCAGTGGAACCTCACCCTGGAGCGGCAACTCGGCAAAGGCGTGCTCATTCGGACGGGCTACGAGGCCTCCGAGAGTTACCACATGTTCGATTCGCGCGACAGGAATGCTGCGATTTTCATTCCCGGGCAGTCGACCGTTGACAATACGGCGCAGCGTCGCCCTTGGTATCCGGATTACGGCGGGTCCGTGATCGTGAACGAGAGCAGGATCACTTCGAGCTACAACGCACTCGAGGTTTCTGCTGAGAAGCGCATGACCGGCAACTTCTCCTTCCTGGGAGGCTACCGTTGGGCGAAGTGCCTGGACATCGGCGGCTCAACTTCTACATTCGCCTTCAATGAATTTACGGATGCGAACAATATCGGGCTCGATCGTGGCCTCTGCAATTCCGATGTTGCCTCGCAATTCAAGATGTCTGCTGTTTGGAAAACGCCGACGATTGCGGGCCTTGGGTTTGTTGGGCGTCATGTGATTGGCGGCTGGACGCTGAGCGGCATTTGGGTGAACCGGGATGGCTTTCCGTTCTCCGTCCTTGCCAGCACGGACGTAAACCTCGATGGAACGTACTATGACCGGGCGAGCCTGACGGGAACTCCGAGCCTCTCCAGTAATCGTTCGCAGGCAGCGAAGCTGGCGCAATGGTTTAACACCGCGGCGTTTCAAGATCCACAGAATGGCTCTAACGGTACGGCCCCCAGGAACTTCCTGCGTGGACCCGGTTACGCGAATCTGGATTTCTCACTCGCGAAGTCGTTCGGCCTGCCTTGGGGACCTCTACGCGATAGTCAGAAGATCGACGTGCGAGCTGAGTTCTTCAATGCTCTGAATCACCCGAACTTCTGTAACCCGAACAATGCTGTCGGCAGCGGCGATCAATTTGGCAGGATCGACTGCGCGAGCGATCCACGAATCCTCCAGTTCACCTTGAAGTACAGCTTCTAGGAAGAATTGGGTGGCGTCAAAGGGGGCGTGGAGAGAAACTGCTCCGCGCCCGGATGAACAATCATGAGTCGGCGGAACGGAGTGCCTATGCAGCTAAATCGTCGTAGAGGCTGTTTGGGAGGTTTAACGTCTCGAATCGTCATTTCCAGTCTGTTGACCGCGCTACTGAGCGGTTCGGCCTTCGCGCAGACAGGAAGTGAACTTGAGCGTGGGGGCGAGGAGAGCGGACGATGGAAGCCGCCGACGCATCTGCGCGCTCAATTCCAACTCCAAGGCGTTTCCGATCATTGCAAAACCGGAGGCTACAACGCACGGGTACACGGCAAAGCGTTCGATGGTTCGTGGGTGTCTCCTGAAGCATACTTTATCGACTTGTACGCCGATGATGGCGCTTGTCCGCAGTATGCGCCGGGCACGCCGAACCGTGATGCTGTCCGAGCCGTCCATGCCGCCGGGAAGAAAGCGATCTGCTATGTCGACATCGGCTCCGCCGAACCGTATCGGCCGGATTACCAGGAATTCGTTGACTTCGACAAGAGGTGCTCTGGCTGCCTTCTTGGAAAGACCTACGACAGCGGCGACCCGTTTTTAAGCCTGAACAACAGGAAGGGAGAACGCACGTTTGTCCTGGCGGAGATGGAAAAACGACTCGACAAATGCGCGGCTGCCGGGTTCGACGGCGTATATTTCGACGTCACTTGGGAGTGGCAAGTCGGCAAAGACGTTACCGGGTGGAACATTTCCTATGAAACCCAATTGCTGTACAACGTCGCCATGTTAAACATGGCACACATGCACAATCTTGCGGCCGGAATCAATTACGACCTTTTGCAGATCAAAGATCTGGTCGCGCAAGAGGACTTCCATATCGACGAGTCGTGTTTCGACTATAACGAGTGCGACTACCTGCTTCCTGTGACAAAGGCAGGTAAGCCGGTTTTACAGATTGAATACTTCGCCGATCCGGCAAGCGTTTGTTCGCAGCAGCCCAAGCCGTACGATTTCAACACCGAATTCAAAAACCAAGATCTCTTTGATCATCCGTGGTCGACCTGCCGCTAGTGCACGAGAGCGGATAAGCGGCACGCGGGCAGTGCAGTCAGCTAAACCAATCCGGGGGAGTATTTCGTGGTCACGATACGGGACATCGCAAAGGCAACCGGCCTTTCCCTTGCCACCGTCTCCATGGTCTTAAATCATGCGGGAAGGCGCATTCCCGCTTCGACTCAGAGATTGGTGGAACGGACCGCGCGTGACCTTGGGTACTCCCCAAACTTGCAGGCCCGTTCGCTGCGCAATCGTCGGACCCAGAGCATTGGAGTACTGGTGTTCGATATCACCGATCCTTATTGCACTCTGATCGTGCGAGGCATCGAGAATTCACTGTACGAAGCTGGCTACATGCCGGTACTTACCGATTTGCAGAACGATCCGAACCGTTTGCGCCGATGCGCTCAAATGTTGATTGAGAGAAGAGTGGAAGGCCTGATTGCCATCGCCAACCCAGTGCACCTGGGTACTGACTTCTCGACGATGATTCAGCAGTTCAAAGTCCCCGCTGTCGTCATAGGAAGTGAAGTGACCGAAGGCGCCTTTTCGTCGGTGGTTGTCGACAATATGGCGGGCACCTCTGCGGCTATGAAATACCTTGCGGAACTTGGGCATCGGCAGATTGCGGTGATCAAAGGGCCGCGAGCCATGGTCGACAGCAACCCACGCTGGGAGGGCATCCGCGACTGTGCGCGAAATCTTGGCATCCAGTTCAACCCCGCTCTGGTGCTCGAAATCAAGCGGAAGAATTCCAGCTACGAAGAGGGTTTCCGGGTGGCTGAGAGTTTATTGCGCAGCGGAAAGCCGTTCACAGGTTTGCTGGCTTTCGACGATCTCACGGCCTTCGCCGCTATCGGAGCGCTCAGCAACTCCGGAATCAGAGTTCCCGAGGGATGTTCCGTGATTGGCTTTGACGATATACCCGGGGCTGCTTACTACAATCCGCCGCTTACGACCGTCGATCAGCATCTTGAGACGCAAGGTGTGCTCGCTGCCGGAGTGATCAAACAAATGCTTGCTGCGAATCTGCCTTCAAGTGAGAGCACGCATGAGCGCGTCACGCCTCACCTTATAGTCCGGAAAAGCACAGCATCGGCGCCGTTGGCTCGGACAAAAGCAAAATGAGATACGAATTCATTTGGAGGTCCCGGAAAGGACTCGGGCGAACATCGTGAATACTATAAACGACTCTGAACTCTCTGAGCTTCGCCGCCAGGTGTACGACGCGAACGTCGGCATCTTCCGCGCCGGCCTGGTCACCATGCACAGCGGAAACGTCAGTGCCATCGACGCCTTGCGCCAGGTGGTCCTGATCAAGCCCAGTGGCATGGATTACGAGAAGTTGACGCCCGAAATGCTGGTGGCCACTGACCTGGAAGGAAATACCGTGGTCACCGGGAGCGAGGGCGATCGTTTGAAGCCCAGTGTCGATCTTCCTCATCATCTTTACCTGTACCGGCATTGTCCCGACGTCGGCGGTGTCGTTCACACCCACTCCAACTATGCGACGAGCTTTGCAATGCTAGGCAAACCGCTGCCGGCATATCTCACTGCCATGGCAGATGAGTTCGGTGGCGACATTCCGTGCGTGCCTTATACCGACAACCAGGGCGACAACATCGGCAAAGCGATGGTAGCCGCGAGAACGAAAGCTCCGGCTGTCCTCCTTGCCAATCACGGAGTGTTCACATTTGGAGCCACTGCGCGCGATGCCTTCAAGGCGGCTGTCATGTTGGAAGACGTAAGCAAGACCTGCCACCTTGCCATGCTGCTCGGGAAACCGAACCCACTGCCTGCCTCTGAAATTCAGAAGTGGTACGAGCGTTATCACACGACCTACGGTCAGAATAAGTAGTCCGGAGCATTCCTATGCGAGCAATGTCTTCACATGGATGTTTAGAACAATGAATATAGAAGACCTGAGAAAACCAAGTCCCGACTTTGTAGATTCCCGTAGGTTGCTGGAATGGTGCAGGGTTCCAGCAGAGCAACTCCCCCAGCATCGGGACCTACGCGTTCCATATCGCCAGGTCGCCGATTCGGAGGCGATGGGCGCGCTTATGGCGGAGGAACTTGTCGGGGTGATCGAACAGAATAACCTTCGCGATCTGCCCACGCGAGCGATCATCCCCTGCGGGCCCAAGTGCTGGTACGAGCCCTTTGCGAAGCTCGTCAACTCTCGTGGTGTTTCGTTGCGGAACGTTTATGTCTTCCACATGGACGAATGCCTCGATTGGCAGGGAAGATTGCTTCCCCTGAACCATCCTTACAACTTTCGTACTTTCATGATGCGGCACTTCTACGGGGATATTCGTCCGGAACTGAATGTGCCAGAGAAGCAGCGGTTCTGGCTCTCTCCCGCGACGATGGATAACGTGAAGCGAGCAATTTCAGAGGCCCCGATCGACATCACGGTAGGAGGCTGGGGGCAGGACGGGCATATCGCCTACAACCAGGCGCGGCGTCATCCGTTCCACCACGCTACCTTGCAAGATATGGCAACCAGCACCATTCGAATCCAGGAGAACAATCTCGACACCATTGTCGCTCTGGCACAGCGCAGCTTCGGCGCTGCGTATCAGTTTGTTCCTCCAATGTCGATCACATTGGGCTTGAGCGAATGTCTGTCGGCGAAGATGGTGCGCGTATACAGCGATACCGGGTCCTGGAAACAGACGGCATTGCGAGTTGCACTATTTAGCGAACCGGTGGCCGAGTATCCAATGACATTGCTGCAACTGCACCCCGATGCCTGTATCACCGCCACGTTGGAAACCGCGCGGCACCCGATTAGCGAAAACCCGGATTGGGAGCTTCTGTGAATACGGCGCAGTGGTTGACGGCGAACTTTAAGACTGGATTTACGCAGGTCGTCGGTATTGGTGGAATCGGGTCGGGGAAGATCATCGCCCTTGAGGGCGAGCACACCCTTGGCCGCGACGAGAGCCGTCTGGGTTCCATGCTGAAAGCGCGGGACTATTGCAAGCTTCACATCGTGGAGCACTACATCGCGAGTTTGATGGGTGCGGGAAGGACACCAGCCTCGTTCCGGGTGGTGGCGGTGGGCGACGTCGGCGACGATGGCATCGGTGCTTCTTTGATCCAGCAGATGAATGCGGTGGGTATTAACACGGAATTCGTCCGCATTCTCTCCGAATACCCGACGCTCTTTAGCGTCTGCTTCCTCTACCCCGATGGTTCCGGTGGCAACATCACTACTTCGAACTCGGCAGCGTCGGCGCTCGACCAAACGCGGGTGGCAGCTTGTCGCCCCCTCTTACAAGAGGCCGGAAACCGCGGCATCGCGCTTTGTCTCCCGGAGGTGCCGCTCCATGCACGACGCGAATTCTTGCGCATTGCGAGTGAGTGCGGCAGCTATCGCGTAGCTTCTTTTGCCTTCGGGGAACTCGAAACAGCGAAGAAGGAGGGATTGTTCGCGAACATCGACTTATTGGCGATAAATCGCGAGGAGGCCGCCGCAGTGGCTGGTGTTGATGGGAATATCGATCAAGTGCTTGAGGCGTGCGCAACCGGGCTCTCTGCATCCAGTCGCAGTATGCGCTTGATCGTGAGCGCTGGCTCCGGGGGCGTATGCGTCTTCGACCAGGGCCGTTGGTCGAAGCATGACGCGATCCCAGTGGAGGTAGTTTCAACCGCGGGTGCTGGCGATGCCCTGCTGGCTGGAACGATCGCCGGCTTGACCGCAGGACTCCCGCTTCGAAGCGGCTCGAGTGAAGGAGGCGAAAGGGAACTTTCGTCGGCGATTGATCTCGGGATTTTGCTGGCCAGCTTCAGCGTGACGTCGCCGCACACCATACACCCGGATGCGAACCTCTCAGCCTTAGTCAAGTTCGCGTCCGACCGCGGCTACTTCTTGTCTACAAGCTTCTTGCAGGCATGTGCCAAGGGCGAGTGCATCCCTGTCGCGTCACCGAGCAGCGCAATTTCTGGCAGTTAAGAAAGGCACAGGAATCATGGGAACCGTCATCCGTAAGCTATCTCGCCAATTCACACTCGCAATCCATGTTGCCATTGCGCTTGGCATGCTCGCTGCGTGTGCGAAGAAGCCATCTGCCACCCCCGCGGCCACCTCCACCGTCTCCGTCACAACTTCACCGCAGGCTCTGACCATCGCAACTACTGGCGCGACCTTCGCGCTCGACCCTGTGGGGTATCTCCGTGCTGCCCTAAAGACGCCTGGCGCAGAATTCACCCTCGACGATTCCAGTCCGACCACAAGAGGAGCCTCGATCACGATACGCGGACAGGAGGTGAGTGACCTGGTCCTCGATCTGACGCACGCCATCGTGACTGACGCGCACGGCAAGATCGGAAAACTTGGCAAGCGGGTAGAAGTAGGGGCCACCAGTCCGAGCACCGGCGTGCAGGAGACCCTGGTCGTCGAAGTCTACGACGACCTCCCCACAATGGCGTTTAGCTCGGTCTCTTTCAAGAACACCGGCAGCGGGGAACTGCAGATCGATCGTGCCGCGGAACAACAGCACGTTCTGAATGCGAGCCTGAGCGAAGCTCGCACCGCTCCCTATCAAATGTGGTCCTTCCATGGATCGAGCGAGGCATGGGGGAAAGAAGATGTTATGCCGATCTCCGCAAAGTTCTCGCGCGCCAATCCGATGCAGCAGATCATGCGCAACGACGAGAACATGACGGGCGGTGGTCTCCCTATCGTCGCGTTTTGGACAAGGAATGTCGGCCAAGCCATCGGACATGTGGAACTCCTGCCCTTGCAATTGGCGCTTCCAGTCAAAACGTCGGCAGACGGAAAGGTAAATGCGGGGCTCACCATGGATGCGCCCGCACGCCTCGCGCCCGGCGAAACCTTCTCTATGCCCATGAGCTTTGTCTCTGTTTTTCGCGGCGATTTTTACGAGGCTTTGCGGCTCTATTCAGCCGCCTTGCAAGGGGAAGGGTGGAACCTCGCAAAGCCCAACCAGGCAGACTACGAAGCGAACTGGTGCGGTTGGGGGTACGAGATGGACGTGACTCCCAAGCAAATGCTCGACACGATTCCAAAGCTGAAAGAACTCGGTCTGAAGTGGACCACGTTAGACGCGGGATGGTTTAACAACCGCGGAGACTGGCAACCTCGCCAAAAGACGTTTCCCGCAGACTCCGTCAAGAAAGTTGTAGATGCCTATCACAAAGCCGGCATGAAAATGACGATCTGGTGGATTCCGATTGCGGTGGAGGACGGTGGCGGGAAGGACATTCTCAATCATCGGGCCTATCAGTTGTCGGAGGTTGTAAAAGAGCATCCGGATTGGCTCATCCTCGATAAGGACGGAAAACCCGCACGTACGACCGCCGATCTTGGAGCGCTTTGCCCGGCACTCCCCGAAGTGCAGGAATACTACAAGCAAGTCACAACCCGATTCATCAAGGACTGGGACTTCGACGGCCACAAACTGGATTTCTCCTACACCGTGCCGCGCTGCTACAACCCGAAGCATCATCACAAATCGCCAGCTGATTCCACGAATGCCATGGGAGAGATCTACAAGATCATTTTCGAAACTACGCGCGCTTTGAAACCTGAAAGCGTAACGCAAGCATGCCCGTGCGGTACGCCTCCTAATTTCGCGTGGCTGCCGTATATCGATCAGGCGGTGACGGCCGATCCCGTCGGGTCGCGGCAGGTTCGCCTGCGCACAAAAATGTACAAGGCACTTCTGGGACCAAAGTCCGCTGTGTATGGCGATCACGTCGAACTCACGGACGTTCGCCACGCCAATACCGGCGAGGAAATTGACGTAGGCAAGGATTTTGCCTCCACCGTCGGTACAGGCGCAGTTCTGGGAACCAAGTTCACTTGGCCCGACAATGGCCCTCACTTCAAGCTCGTGGAACTGACCCCCGAGAAGGAAACACTTTGGCGCAAGTGGATTGACATCTACAACGCCAGAAAGCTTGCCGACGGAACTTTCAGAGATCTCTACGTCTATGGCTACGACTCTCCTGAAGCGTATGCAATCGAGAAGGACGGCGTGATGTATTACGCCTTCTTTTCCGCGAACGAGAAGACCGAATGGAAAGGCGATCTCGAGTTGAGGGGACTTGCGCCGGGAAAATACAAAGTCACGGACTATGCTGAGAACAAGGATCTCGGAGTTGTGGATGCCAGTGATCCGCATCTCCACAATATCGATTTCAAAGATCACCTCTTGATCGCAGTGAGCAAGCTCTGACCTCCATCAACAGTTGGACGCCGCCTGACGGTGGCGTCCGTTTTTACACAGCGAAGAACTGCCATTGCCGCCGAAAGGACAACAGCCAGCATGTCTACACCTCCCACCGCGACAGGAAACGCTCCCCATTTACGCCGGGCGCTGAGCCTTTGGGACTTGATCCTGTATGGCTTGATCGTGATTCAGCCCACCGCTCCGATGCCGGTTTATGGCGTGATGAGTGTGCGCGCCCATGGGCACGCGGTGACTACCGTATTAATTGCCATGGTGGCCATGCTCTTCACGGCCCTGAGCTACGGCAGAATGGCGAGAGTCTATCCCAGCGCTGGCTCTGCGTTTACCTATGTGGGGCAGGAGATCCACCCCGTGCTTGGGTACATCACCGGATGGGGCATGGTGATGGACTACATCCTGAATCCCCTGATCTGTACGATCTTGTGCAGCAAATTTGCGCTTAACTTTGCACCCGAAGTCCCTTACTTTGCATGGGTCTTGATTTTCGTCGCGCTATTCACGTTTCTGAATCTGCAAGGCATTAAAACCTCGGCCAAGATCAACACCACGATGGCCGCGGCGATGGGCGTGGTCATCGTGATCTTCCTGATTGCTGCTGCGCGATATGTTGGCCTGATCCCGCACGACGGTGTTCATTTCTTTACTCGCCCGTTCTACGATCCGTCAACTTTCTCCACCCATGCTGTACTTGGGGGCACATCGCTGGCCGTGCTCACGTACATCGGGTTCGACGGCATCTCAACTTTGTCCGAGGAGGCCAAAGATCCGCGGAGAAACATACTCTTGGCTACCGTTCTGGTATGTCTCATCACGGGATTGCTGGCCTCCATCGAAGTGTACGCGGCGCAGCTTGTGTGGCCCACCTCGCAAGCCTTTCCTGATGTCGATACCGCTTTCGTTCACGTTGCTGGGCGAGCCGCCGGTCACTGGCTCTTCACCCTCATCAATATCACTTTGTTAGTGGCTACCGTAGGATCGGGCATGGGCGCCCAACTTGGTGCCGCTCGTTTGTTGTATGGCATGGGACGGAGCAACGCGATTCCGGCGAAGTTCTTCGGTGCGATCGATCCCAAGCGGCACATTCCACGCAATAACGTCCTGTTCGTTGGGGTGATTGCCCTAATAGGCGCAATGCTGATCAGCTTCGAGCGGGGTGCGGAACTGCTCAATTTTGGAGCGCTGCTCGCATTTATGGGAGTCAATGCTGCCGCCTTCTTCCATTACTACCTGCACGAAAGGAAGAGGACCGTCTTCAATTTCTTCATGCCAGTTGCCGGGTTTCTGATCTGTCTTCTCCTTTGGCTGAGCTTGAGTTGGCACGCGAAGTTGCTAGGCGTGATATGGATGGCAGTCGGCATTGCCTACGGCGCGTACAATACGCGCGGATTCAAACGCGCTCTCGTAAACTTTGAAATTCCCAGTGAGTGAATTCCGCACATCTTGCATGTCAGAGAGTCTACAGGACTGTGTTTGATTCGGAGATGATCCAGCACACATATGGCGCGCTATTTCAATCCCACAGCTCAGTCGGCCATCCGAGTGTCCCAGTGGTCGGTCAACCTGAACTTGGAAACTCGACCCCGACATCCCCATCCTGAAAGAAGCCAAAGTGGAATGCAAGAAGTTGCAGTAGCGTCTTTAAGGTGCTCCGAACAAGTTTGGCAATACATCCCCTGCTTTGCCCAAGTAGCATTCCGTGAACGAGGATGCGTTCGTAGGCTCTTCTGGCCCCACGTAGATCGTTCGAGCCCGAGCAGCAACGTGAGCGACAAAGCTGGCAGCGGGTTCGACTACGCCTGACGTTCCTATCGCCATGAACGCCGTGCATTGATCCAGTGCTCGCTGAATTCGATCCAACTCGAAAGGAATTTCCCCGAACCAGCAGATATGAGGGCGAATCCTGCCGCCGCATTCGCACCGGGAAACTTCCGTGGGCGGATCGTAGAGGTTCCTGTCGGCGAAAGGCTGGCGGCTGCAAGTGTCGCAGCGACTCTTGAAGAGTTCTCCGTGCATGTGGATAACGTGTTTTGTTCCTGCTTGCTCGTGCAGGTTGTCCACGTTCTGAGTGCAAAGAAACAGACGCTCTTGCAAAGCTTGCTCAAGTCTTGCAATGGCGAAGTGGGCTGGATTCGGCTTAGCTGCGGCAGCAACACGCCGACGCATGGAATAGAACTCCCACACGAGCCGGGGATCGCGGTGCCACGCCTCGGGAGAAGCGACTTCCTCGATTCGGTAATTCCGCCACAGACCGCCCACACCGCGGAAGGTTGGAATGCCGCTTTCCGCGCTNNGGAAAGTGTAGCCCGCTTACCCGCCTACGGCGAATCCCCAACGAAAATCTGCGTGCTGACTCTTCCGGTCACGCGGTCACGCACGTTCACGGTTGTGATCAAGAACCTGCTGGGTCCTAGCGGGGTCGGAGCGGGTGATACGGGCGGTGAGTTTGAAGTTCATCTGAGATCGTCAACCTTACTGCCGAGATTTCGGGAGGACTGCGGGCGTTTGGCGCTAGATAGGATCGCGATTCATCGAGTCACCGTTTCGGAGGCTTCTTCGCACTGAATGCAATAGGGCGTCCACGGGATGGCCGCTAGTCGCCTTTCATCAATATCTTTGGTGCACGACAGGCACTTTCCGTAAGACCCGGCGCGAATGCGATCAAGCGCCGAATCAATTGCCCGGAGCAACTGGTGCTCTCGGTCGCTTCTTTTGAATAATGACCCCTTCTCGGACTCGCTGGCAGCTTGATCCACAATATCGGGCTCTGGCTCAGCTCCTCGTGCGTATTGCTGGTTATCCTTGATCCTTAGGCGC
>PLWX01000231.1 GCA_003151155.1 Acidobacteriaceae bacterium | reverse complement strand
ATAATCGCGCAAGGTTAGAGAATCCCCGTCGCGCTGTCAAGCATTTTGGCTACAAAAAAAGCAAATCGTTCCGTTCGAGAGAACGGCGGTGGTGGCGAGAACCTCGTGCGCGAAACGGGGAATACCCCGCCATTGCTGAAGATCGGCGAGGTTGCTGAAATGGTTGGCATCTCCGCATCCGTTATTCGCTCGTGGGAGAAACTCGGGCTGATCTCTCCGCAGCGGACGGGAAGCCGATACCGGATGTATTCCTCGAACGACGTCAAGTTGTTGCAACGCGCGCGTTATTTGAGCCGCGTGCGGGGAATGAATGGTCCGGCAATCATTGAGCTCTTGAAGTCGAAGGGTGAACTGAAGCACGGCCGCAATGGGAACGCAGACAATTTAGGACTTCGATTACGCACCGCGCGGACATCGCGCGGGTTATCGCTTGCGAGTGTCGCCGAGATGGTCGGCATCTCGGTGGGGTTCCTGAGCGCGATTGAGCGTTCGGTGATGAGTGCTTCGGTTTCGACCCTCCGCAACCTCGCAAAATTCTACAAGCTGAACATCCTCGATTTCTTCGATCAGAGCGGGGCGCGCCAGTATCTCGTGAGGCCGTCGGAGCGCCGTCAACTGGACGCGAGCGATGGGGTGCGCATGGAACTGCTGGCGTGGGNNGCGAAGAAGAGTATTCGCACGAAGGCGAAGAGTTCCTGTTTATCCTGGCGGGCACGCTTGACCTGGTGGTGAACGGCGAGGAGTATCGGTTGCAGAAGGGCGATAGTTTTTATTTTGAAAGCAGCACGCCGCATCGCTGGATGAATCGCACGAAGAAAGAAGCTGTGGTGTTGTGGGTGAATACTCCGCCGACGTTCTAGCCGGCGATTCCAGGGGAGACGCATGCGATCAGGGCTACGGATGTTGCGAGCGGCGATGTTGCTCACTTCGATTGGGTCAGCCGTCCTTTCCATCGGGCAAACAGTTTCAGATGGAGCGGCAGATGTGATCGTGACACATGGGCGGGTGTATACCGTGAACGATAAAGCGCCATGGGCGGAAGCGGTGGCGATCCGCGATGGGAAGATCCTCGCGGTGGGCAAAGAGGTCGAGATCGAAAAGCTCGAGTCTGCTTCCACCAAGGTTGTAGATGCGGGTGGGCGGGTGGTGCTGCCGGGATTCACGGATTGCCATGTGCACTTCATGGGCGGCTCCGAAGCACTTACGGGAGTGATCCTCGATGATGCGAAGACGGTGGAGGAATATCAAAAGCGGGTGAAGGCATTCGCGGACGCCCATCCGGACGCGCCCTGGATACTCGGACGAGGATGGACGTACCCTGCGTTCGGTGCGGAAGCATTGCCGGATAAAAAATTCCTGGACGCCGTGGTCGCGGACCGGCCAGTACTTCTCGAAGGATTCGATGGGCATACTTACTGGGCAAATAGCAAGGCGCTGGCATTGGCGCACATCGATAAGATGACGCCTAATCCGGCGAATGGCGTGATTGTGCGTGATGCCGCAGGCGAAGCCACGGGGGCGTTGAAAGAGTCGGCCGACCGGCTAGTGAGCAAAGTGGTGCCGCCGATTACGCGTGAACAGCGCATGGATGCGTTGCGGTTCGGATTGCATGAAGCGGCAAAAGACGGCGTAGTGCGGGTGCATAGCGCGGGTGGCGACTTCCAGTACTTCGATCTGTATAGCGAGCTTCGAGAGAAGGGCGAACTCACCGCACGGTTTTATATTGCTTACTTCCTTGATCCTCCGGAGCTCACATCGACGGAGATCGATACGATCGAGAACGCGCGAAAAACCTACCACGATGATTGGCTCGCAGGCGGGGCGGTAAAGACGATGCTCGATGGCGTCGTTGAATCGCACACGGCTGCAATGACGTATGCCGACACCGGGAAGACAACGAAGACGTTTTGGGAGCCGCAGAAATATACGGCCGCGATGCAGGAACTCGATAAGCGAGGGTTCCAGATGTTCACCCATGCGATTGGGGATGATGGCGTGGATCTTGCGCTGAACGCGTTCGAGAACATGGAGAAGGTGAACCGTACGCATGACATGCGTCCGCGGGTGGAGCACATTGAGACGGTGAAGGCCGCGGACATCCCACGCTTCGGAAAACTGGGCGTAATCGCCAGCATGCAGCCCCTGCACGCGTATCCGGACGCGGACACCTTGGGCCCTTGGCTTAGTGGCGTGGGCAAGGAGCGGGAGCCTCGCGCATGGGCGTGGAAGAGCATCGCTGAGGACGGCGGCCATCTCGCCTTCGGCAGCGACTGGCCGGTGGTAACGATCAATCCCTGGCAAGGCGTAGAGACAGCTGTCACGCGTCAGACGACGGAAGGCACACCTATGGGCGGTTTCGTTCCGGCGCAGCGACTTACGGTGGCGCAGGCGATTGAGGGATACACGCTAGGTGCTGCGTATGCGGGACATCGCGAGAAGACCGAGGGGTCGATCGAGCCCGGCAAGCTGGCGGACTTGATCATCGTTTCGCAAGATCCTTTCAAAGTTCCGGCGAACCAACTTTCCA
The DNA here is from genome assembly GCA_003151155.1 of Acidobacteriaceae bacterium. Taxonomy (GTDB): domain Bacteria; phylum Acidobacteriota; class Terriglobia; order Terriglobales; family Acidobacteriaceae; genus Korobacter. Next base: position 22,032 of record PLWX01000231.1, on the reverse strand, counting down.
AAACGGAAGTATTGCTGACGATGGTGGGCGGCAAAGTGGTGTACCAGTCGGCGGCTTGGGATGCAAAGAGTACTTCAACGGGAGCAAGCCAATGAAACGACGCTACGCGCTGTTGCTGGTGTTGGTGGGCATGACGCTTCTCGCTTCGTGCGCGAAAAAGACGCCGACGCTCAACCTGCTGGTCTGGGAGGGGTATGCCGATCCGTCGTATGTGAAAGCGTTCGAGGAGAAGTATCACTGCAAAGTCGCGGCCAGCTACATGGGGTCGAGCGACGAATTGATGGCGAAGCTGCGTGGCGGAAGCGCCGCGAACTACGACGTGATCTCGCCGTCGAGCGATGTGGCGGCGAATATCGCGAGCACCGGGCTGGCGGCGGAGATCGATACGGCGCAGATCCCGGATTACGCTAGCCTTTCGCCGCAGTTGCGCGAATTGCCGCTGGTGAAGGCGAACGGAAAGACCTACGGCGTGCCGTTTATGTGGGGGCCGAACCCGCTGCTCTACGACAGCTCCTATTACAAGACAGCTCCGCAGAGTTGGGCGGAACTTTGGGATCCGAAGTTGAAAGGGAAGATTTCGGTCTGGGACGATCTCTCGACGGTGTACATGGCGGCGCAAGTGCTTGGGTACGACAAGCCAGATCCATCGCATTTGTACAACTTGAGCGATGACGAGTTGGAAAAAGTGAAAGCGAAGCTGCTGGAACTGAAGCCGAACATTCGCAAGATGTGGACGACCGGCGGCGAATTGACCAACCTGTTTCAAAATCACGAAGTGGTGGCCGCGATGGGCTGGCCGTTGATGACCAACCAACTGCGCAAGTTGAACATTCCGATCGGCGAGACGATTCCTAAAGAAAACACCACCGGATGGATCGACCACCTGATGATCACATCGGCGAGCGAGAATAAAGATCTCGCGATGAAGTTTCTGGCTTACATGGTGGAGGCGAAGACGCAAAAAGCTGTAACGGATGTTACGGGATATACGCCGGCGAATCCGAACGCGGCGCAGTTCATGACGGAACAGGAGAAGAAGAGCCTGCATCTCGACGATGTGGACGGATACCAGAAGCACATTTACTTCTGGCAGAACGTGCCGCGACGCGCGAAGTATAACGAGATTTGGAACCAGGTGAAGGCTGCGCAGTAGCGCTCGCATGACGACTACCATTCCTCAAGCTTCGATGGCAACGCCGGCGCTACTCTCCGTAAGCCGCGTGGCTAAGCGGTTTGGAGAGAACGTCGTATTGCGCGACATCTCGCTGGAGATTGCGCACGGAGAATTCCTCAGCATTCTCGGGGAAAGCGGTTCGGGCAAGACGACGTTGTTGCGGTTGATCGCCGGCTTCGAGCGGCCGGATTCGGGCACAATCGTGATGGCGAATGAGCGGATCGATGAACTGCCGCCGTACAAACGCCGAGTCAATACGGTCTTCCAAAGTTATGCACTGTTTCCTCATCTGACGGTTGCCGAAAATGTCGCTTACGGCCTGAGGGTGAACAAGACCCCAAAGGCTGAAGTTGAACCGCGCGTCCAGCAAGCGCTGGCGATGGTGAAGATGGATGGTTTCGCGAAATCGAAACCGTCCAAGCTTAGTGGCGGACAGCAGCAGCGCGTTGCATTGGCCCGGGCGCTGGTGAACCGTCCGAAGTTGTTGCTGCTGGATGAGCCTCTGTCGGCGCTGGATGCGAACCTTCGGCGGGAGATGCAGTTCGAATTGAAGTCTCTGCAGCGCGAGGTTGGGATTGCCTTTGTGTTCGTGACCCACGACCAGGAAGAGGCGATGACGATGTCGGACCGCATCGCGCTGCTGCGCTTCGGGGAGTTGGAACAAGTCGCCTCGCCGCGGGAGATTTATGCGAAACCAGCGACAGCCTACGTGGCGCAGTTTATCGGGCACAGCAACCTGCTGCGCTGCAATGTGAGCCGCGGGATTGCGCGTTGCGGGAACGTGATCTTCACGACCACGGCGAATGACGGGCCCGCGGTCTTCTCGCTTCGTCCGGAAGCCATTCGACTGGCTACCACGGACCTTGGCGATCAGGTGCGCTTCAAGGCCACGGTGTTGCGGCAAGTGTTCCAGGGCGCGACAGAATTGTACGAGCTTGAGTGCGGTGGATTCACCGTGAACGCGAAGATTTATGGTTCGCGCGTGCCATCCGGCGAGAGCGAATTTGAGTTCTCTGCTGGCGATGCGGTTGCGGTGAAGGAGAGTCGCTAGTGTTCTCGCGCGCCTACAAAGCCGCTGTCGCTTTGCCTCCGATTGTCTGGGTCGGCGCGTTCCTGCTTACGCCGTATCTTCTGCTTTTCTGCAACAGCTTCTGGAGCGTACAGGGCGGGCAGACCATCGTGCACAACTGGGGATTGCAGAATTACAAGAACTTGGTGCATGTGCCGGTGTATGCCGAAGTTTTGCTGCGGTCGATGCGGATCGCCGGCGGGGTTACGCTGCTGTCGCTGTTGCTGGGGTATCCGCTGGCGTATTACGTTTCGTTTTATGCGAAGCGCAAGGAATTGCTCTACCAACTGGTGATCATTCCGCTTTGGGTGAGTTACCTGGTGCGCGCCTACGCGTGGAAGACGATCCTCGGCAGCGATGGAGTGATGAACACGCTGTTGCAGTATTTGCACATCACGCACGCGCCGGTGGGGTTCCTGCTTTATAGTCCGTTCGCCGTCGTACTTACATTGACGCACATCTATACGCCGTTCACTTTCCTGCCGATCTACGCGGCCCTGGAACATGTGCCGCGGAATCTGGTTGAGGCTTCGCAGGACCTCGGCGCGTCGCGAGTGAAGACCTTCTGGCGGGTGATTGTGCCGTTGTCGATCCCAGGAGTTCTGGCAGGGGCGACCTTTGCCTTCGTTCTCAGCCTGGGAGATTTCCTGGCACCGCTGCTGCTGGGTGGACCGAGCGGCATCATGATCTCGAATGTTGTGGTCACGCTGTTTGGAGCGGCCTATGACTGGCCGCTGGGAGCTGCGATCTCCGCGTGCATGATGGTACTGGTGCTGGCCATCTTGTTCCTGACCGAAAGGCTCGAGAAGAAGTGGAGCTTCCACGCATGAGCGGCAGGGCGGAGAAGCGTCCGTTGTGGCTGCGATTGCATGTGATCGCGGTGTTCGCATTTCTTTATCTCCCGATTGCAATCTTAATTCTGTACTCGTTTAACGGTGGTGGCGTCGGTGGATTTCCGCCGCGCAACCTCACGTTCAACTGGTACCGCGTGTTGCTGGACGACGGGGCGCTTTGGGATGCGGTGCTGAATAGCCTTGAAGTTGCGCTGGCGGCCGTCGTGATTGCGATTGGGTTAGGGCTTCCGGCAGCGCTGGCGTTGGATCGCGTGAACTTTCCTGGCAAGGTTATCTTCCGACGATTGGTGCTGCTGCCACTGATTCTTCCCGGCATCATCACGGGACTCTCGCTTCTGATGCTGGTTGTCGCCGTGCGGATGAAGTTGAGCCTGGTGACGATCATCCTCGGACATGGGACAGCGCTAATCTCGGTGGCGACTACGGAGATCTTTGCCGGATTGCAGAAGGCACAGCGCTCACAGGAAGAGGCGTCGCTTGATCTCGGTGCAACGTATTGGCAGACCTTCTGGCGGGTGACGCTGCCGAACCTGAAACTGGCGATCATCGGGGCGGCGTTGCTGATCTTTACGTTGTCAATGGATGAGATTGCAGTGAGCTTCTTCCTCATCGGCCGCGACAACACGTTGCCGCTGGAGATATGGTCGCGGCTGCGGCGAGGGATGACGCCGGAGATTAACGCCATCTCGACGATCATCTTTGTCTTCTCGTTAGGACTGATTTTGCTTTGGTATCGGTTGCGCAAGCCGGGAACGGACGAATGGGAAGCCGCCACCAAGGCGGTAGAAGGGAACGCATGAGCACGAATCGCAGAGACTTTATCAAGTTCGTAGTTGCAGGCGCGGTGGCTGCGGGATGCCCGATCAATCTTACGGCGCTGCCTGCCGATGCCAAGACCGAGGTGGATGGCGAGCACAACGAGATCTGCCACCAGGTAAGAGATGGACATACATTTACTCGACCTGCTTCATCCGCGAATTACGACGTGGTGATTGTCGGCGGCGGCGTGAGCGGGATGACGGCTGCTTACCTGTTACGCGATAAACATTTTCTCCTGCTCGAAAAAGAGCCTCATTGGGGCGGGAATTCCTATCTGGAAGAGTTCAATGGCACGCCGTACGCGACCGGCGGCGCGTTTCTGGAACTCGGCGGCAATGCCGCAGAGTTTTCGAAGTCACTGGGACTTGAGCAGCTGCCCATCGCGAATTGGGATGGCATGATCCTGAACGGCAAGTTCGTTTCCGATTGCTGGGGCGACAACATTGACAAGCTGCCTTATCCGCAGAGCGTGAGAGATGGGTTCGTGAAGTTTCGTGACGAAGTGTTGAAGATGGATGTGATGGGCCGAGCGAAAGAGCTCGACCTGCTGCCGCTGACGCATTTCACGAAAGGTTATCCGCAGGAACTCACGGAGTGGTGGGACAACTATGGGCCTTCGAACTGGGGAGCGAAGGCAGCGGAAACTTCGGCGATGATTGCGCTCTGGGAGGTACAAAATATCGGCGCGAAGACGCGGAAGGACGATCGCGTGACGTTGCCGGGCGGCATCGGCGCGCTGAACCGCAGGCTGTCGGAGGTACTGACGGAAAAGCATAAAGAACAGTTGCAACTATCGGCAACCATTGTTGCGGTTACCCAGCAGAAGAATGGTGTGGATGTGACTTACGTGGTGAACGGGGAACTGAGGACCGTCACGGCCAAGGCCGTGATCATGGCGACGCCAAAGTTCATCACGGCGCGGATCGTGGAAGGCATGCCTTCCGCGCAAAAAGATGCGATCAAGAAGATGCATTACATTCCGTACGCCGTGGTGAACCTCATTTACGACAAGCCGGTGTTTAACTCCGGGTATGACACGTGGTGCCCGGGAGGCAACCGGTTCACCGACTTCATCGTGGCCGACTGGACGGTGCGGAAGCAGGCGGGCTACAAACAGAAGTACAACATCCTGAGCTGTTATACGCCGATGGAAGCAGACGAGCGTGGCTACCTGCTCACCGAAAACGGAAGCAAGATGATCGCCGAGCAGGTGCTGACGGATTTCAAAAAGCTGCTGCCTGAGACAAACGTCGATCCGATCGAAGTGCATATCTACAGGCGGGGGCATCCGATGTACAAATCGCTGCCGGGAAACTTTACCAAAGTTCAGCCGCTGACGCGGGTACCGATGGAGCGGATTGCGTTTGCGAATACGGATTCCGAGGGGCCGGTGTCGAGCACAGGAGAAGGAATCAAAGCGGCGCACCGGGCGGTGGAGGAAGTGAATAAGGTGCTGGCGGGATAGCGTCAACACCTGACACGGAGGCACTGAGACACGGAGAGGGAAACGCGAGGTCTCGCTAACCGTAAGATGGCTTAGCGGCATAGTCAAAGTAGGGATCCTTCGACTGCGAACGCTTCGCGTTCTTCGCTCAGGATGACAGGATCAAGAAGAAGGCCGTCCTGGTGGACGGCCTTCTTGCTGCTTGCTGGTTTAGAACTGAAAGCGTAGTCCGAACTGAAGTACGCGGGGACCGCCGCCACCGAGGCCCGGATTGCCCTGGGCTACATCGGGGGTTTGGGTGATCTGGCCGAACGTGCCGGAGCCGTAGGAGCCGTTGGGAAGCGCGAAGTTCGGGTGGTTGAAGATGTTGAAGAACTCGGCGCGGAATTCCAGGTTCACACGTTCGGTGATCGGGGTAAGTTTTGTAAGTGAGAAATCGGTGTCGTAAAAATGCGGACCGTAGATCGCATCACGACCGAGATTTCCGAAGGTGCCATCCGCGGGTTGCGCGAAGGCGCTGGAATTGAGGTAGCCGGCCGCAGGGTTCCAGTTCGAATTGATGGGATTGACTCCCGGCACGACATCAGGACGCTGGTGATAGTTGGACGGAGGCTGGAAGCCGGTTGCGGTTGAAAGAATGCTCGTGTCGTTCGAGGTAACGATCGGGATGGGACGACCCGATTGCAAGGTGACGATAGCGTTGGCGTTCCATCCCTTGGCGGCGCGAGAGGGCAAGGCACTCCACACGGGCACGGCGTAGTTAATGGCGCCGGTGAAACGATGACGGGTGTCGAAGGTGGAAGGGCCGTGTTCGGCAGCGATGTTGAGCGAGTTCTGCGGCAGCGCGGCGGTGGCACCGTTGAAGTCGATGCCGTCGGAGGCATCGTCCAGGGATTTGGAGAATGTGTAGGTGGTGAAACCGGAGAAGCCGTGGAGACTGCGCAGGCGCAGCGTGGTCTGGAAGGCGTGATAGGTCGATCCCGCGATGGTGGCGAGGTAATCTTCGAAACCATAATTCGGGTCAGGTCGATTGCCGTCGGGGTTCGCCTGGTTGGCGTCGTAGAGGCGCGTGAGCTTGGTGCCTTTGCTGCCGACGTAGCCGATTTCCAGTGAAGCCGCGTGGCCGAGTTCCTGCTGGATGTTGAGATTCCAACTCTGGACGTAAGGCGTGGCGAGATTGCGCGGCACAAAGAACCAGTCGTACGGAGGCGAACCGGCCGTGTAGACAGGGCCGGCAGCGCTGCCATTCCACGCACTGGAATTAAACGACAAGGCGTTCACGGGATCGGGGCCGATGGGGTTGGTGACGAGTCCGGCGGAGTTCGTGTAATTGGCGATCATGAGACTCTGCGGAACGTAGTCGTAGTAGACGCCGTAGCCGGCACGGACCACGGTTCCTTTCAGGACATTCCAGGCCATCCCGACGCGCGGGCCGAAGTTGTTGAGGTCGCGGTTGTAGGGATGATCGGTGAGCGCAGGGCCATTGGCTGTCATGTTGGAAATGAGGCCGTGGCTCTCGCCGATGGGACCGAAGTACTCCCAACGCATTCCGAGATTGAGCGTGAGCTTGGACGAGAGCTTGTAGTCGTCCTGAACGAAGAAGCCGAGGTTGCTATTGAAGGTGTTGCGATTCGTATTGCCAGTCAGTGATGCGGGGAAGCCGTCGCCGAGGTAGTAGGAGGCGATGATGTCGGTGCCGTAGTCGGTGGAGTAGCCGTCGCCATAGAACGGCATGAGAGCGCGCTCGAGGTTGTCGTTGTAGGAATTGACGATGGCGCGACGGTATTCGCCGCCGAACTTCACGCTGTGTTTTCCGTGGATCCAGGTGAAGTTGTCGAGAGCCTCGTAGGTTTGGCTGACGCGACCGCGCGGCACGCTGTAAGCGCTAGTGCCGAGGTTTTCAAACAGCCCCCCGAAATCGATTTCCGGAATGCCAGATTTGCCAGTCCCCATGTCGAGACCGAGCGTGGAGGGATCGGTTTGGTCGGCGGAAGTGAAAGAGGTGCGATAGCGCGAGTAGCCGAAACGCAACTCATTAAGATTCGTCGCGGAGAAGGTGGTCAACAGACTCGCGGAAAGCACCTGCACGCGGGTGGGCGATTGCTGCGCGAAGGCGGCGATGCGTGAACCTGCGCCGTACCCGATGCCTCCGAGAGGGAAGGTCTGGTTACCCTGGCTGAAGGCGTAGCGGGCCGAGAGTTGATTCCTGCTGCTGAGTTGCTGGTCGAACTTACCTATGACGCTGTCGAGATTGTTCTTGTCGTTGACGACGCCATTGGCGGTGCCGGAACCGCCGATGCAACCGGTGGTGGAAGGCGTACCTGTGCCAGCGGAGCATCCGGTGGCGGCTGGGAAATAGTTCAGGATCTTCGTCAGCGCTGGATTCGGCGTGACGCCGTTCGCGATAACGGCGGTTTGCGCGTCTGAGATTTGCACGGCGGAAGGAACGTCGAGGATGTAGTTCGAAGTCACGCGCTCGCGCTGGCCTTCGTAGGCGAAGAAGAAGAAGGTTTTGTCTTTGACGATCGGACCGCCGAGGGAGACGCCGTACTGATTGTTCTTGAAGCCGCCCTTGGGATTCGCGCTGCCATCGGGATTGGTGGCGAAGTTGAAATAGTTGCGGGCATCGAGGGCGGAGTTGCGCAGGAAATAGAAGACGCTGCCGTGAAGAACGTTGGTGCCGGACTTGGTGAGCACGTTGACCGCTGCGCCGCTATTGCGGCCGTACTCGGCGCCGTATTGCGATTGCAGGTTGAACTCCTGGATGGCGTCGATGGGGAGAAGCGATGCAGGCGCGCCCGTGATGCCGACCTGGTTCAACGCGGAGTTGTTAAAGAATGGATCGTTGTTGTCGGTGCCGTCGAGCATGTAATTGTTCGAGCGATCGCGGTTGCCATTGATGTTGAATTGGCCGAAGCCCTTTTCGGTGCCAGCTACGCCTGAACCTTCGACGGTGACGCCGGGGGTAAGGGCGACCAGTTTGCCGAAATCGCGGCCGTTGAGCGGAAGTTCGATGACGAGTTTATTTTCGATCACTTGGCCGAGGACGTCGCGCGTCTGCTCAACGAGTGGAGCGGTGGTCTCGTTGACCTCGACGGTGTCGGAGCCCTGCACACGTACCCGTGCGTCAAGCGTAGTATCGAGACCTACGGCGACATCAACCTTGGCGGTGAATTTCGAGAATGTCGGTGCCTCAACCGTGACGGTGTAGTTTCCGGCGGGGAGTTCTGCGAGAACGAAAGCGCCATCGGCGCCACTCCGCGCGGTACGCGTCTGTGCCGTCGAAACGCTGGTGGCGGTGACGGTCGCATTCGGGATGACGGCGCCGCTCGGGTCGGTGACGGTGCCACGGATGTATCCGCGATAGCTTTGGGCGGCAGCGAAGGTGGTAAGCAATAGGATAGCGATCGACAACGATCGTAAGGCTTTCATGAACTCCCTCCAGTAAACATGCGAGCCGGGTGAGCGGATCGCGAAAGTCAGGCCTGATTTCGTGTCTGATGGATCGTTGTGCCTCAGGGGCTGAAGCCCCAGTTTCTTAATCCTCATGTTCACCCGACTAAAGTCGGGTGCTACCTCAAAAAAGGGAAGCACAGGCAAAACGCCTTGTGTTCCCGCAAACTATTTTTTCGCCGGGATGGTAAAGGTTACCGGCGGCTTGATGCTGTAGGTTTTGGCAAAATCGCCTTGGTTAACCGCGAAGCTCAGGCGGCCGCGAGAATCGATGAAGAGCAACGGCTTGCCGACCTCGACGTCGCTAAAAGTGTGCACGATCGGGATGTCCATCTCCTGCGTTCCCAGGGTGACGGGGACATGATCGCCCATCTTGTAGTCGAGTTTCTCAAAATCTTCACGCATGACGTTGGTGATCAGGTTGCCGAAGGGGAAGTCGAGGCCTATGACCGCGGCAGTCAGTTTGCCATTGGTGACTTCGGCTTTCGGCAGATTCAAACGGATGAGCTGCGAGACGGGCACTTCGGGGCCGGCCTTGGTCCAATCGTCACCACGGGCGACGTGCGCGCCGGCGGGGGAGAAGATATCGCGGCCATGGAAGGTGGACGACATCCCCGAACCGATCATGAAATCTTTGTTGGTGATTTCGTGGATTGCCTCGATGCCGTCCCGGTCCTCGACGAAGGTGAGCAGGCCGTTGTCGGGAAGGATGAAATATTGGTTCTTCTTCGATTTAGCGATGATGGCTTTGCGGGTGCTGCCAACGCCAGGATCGATCACGACGACGAAAACGGTTCCTTCGGGATAATAGGGCGCGGTGCCGGCGAGGTAGCGGGCTCCATCAAGAATGGAGAAGGGCGTGACGTCGTGACTGATGTCGATGATGCGGGCGTCGGGAACGATATTGAGCATGACGCCTTTGCAGATGGGCACAGCGTCGTTGTTGCTGCCGAAGTCGGTCATGAAAAGAATTTCGGCGGGCTTACTCGCGGCGAACGATGCGAGCGGAAGCAGAAACAGGAGTGCAAGAACAATTCGGCGGGGGACGGCGCGCAAGGGCATCGGTCTACTCCAGGGGGATGAGAGTACCTGACTATTGTCGCTCGGAACGGCGCCTGCCGCAACGAAACGCGACGTAGAATGGTGATCGGCGTAGCGAATGGCGACAATCTCCGGTCCAAACACACCAACCCTGGCGGCACAGCGGACGATCTTTCACGTCGATATGGACGCATTTTTCGTGTCTGTGGAAGAGCTGTTCGATCCCGCGTTGAAAGGGAAGGCTGTAGTTGTGGGTGGACAAAGGGATGAACGCGGGGTGGTGTCGGCGGCTTCGTATGAGGCGCGTAAGTTTGGGGTGCATTCGGCAATGCCATTGCGGACGGCAGCGAAGATGTGTCCGCATGCGATTTTTGTCAACGGACATCCGGAACGCTATCGAGAGTATTCGGGGAAGGCGTTCGGAGTACTGCAACATTTTTCGCCGAAGGTGGAGATGGCTTCGATCGATGAAGCGTATCTCGATATGACGGGCACGGAGCGGCTGCATGGGCCTCCATTGAAGGCGGCGCATGCGCTGCATCAATTCATGAAGTCCGAAACTAAGTTGAATTGCTCGATCGGTATTGGAACGTCGCGGCTGATTGCGAAGGTGTGCAGCGATCAGGCCAAGCCGAATGGCGTGCTATGGATTGTGCCGGGACAGGAAGCCAGTTTCCTGGCGCCATTGAGCGTGCGCAAAATTCCGGGCGTCGGCAAGGTGATGGAGCAGAAGCTCAACGAGATCGGAATCAAGAAAGTAGGAGATCTCGCCAAGCTGGACGATGTTTTCCTGCGCAAGCGGTTTGGCGAATGGGGGATGGCGCTAGCAGGGAAGTCGCGAGGATTGGATGCCGGTGGATACTTCGATCGCGATGTGGCGGAGGATGAGGGGCCGAAGTCGGTGAGCCATGAACACACGTTCAACAACGACACGCAGGACCAGGAGAAATTGGAGGCCATGCTCGCGCGGCTGTCGGAGATGGTGTGTCGCCGGTTGCGCGAGCACAACCTGCACGCGCGCACGGTGCAGTTGAAGCTACGCTACTCGGATTTCTCGACGATCACGCGGGCACATTCGCTGGAACAGCCGACGCAGTTGGATACAGTGGTGGCCGCGACGGCACGAACGTTGTTTCGCGAGAACTGGGAGAAGGGACGAACCGTGCGGTTGCTGGGAGTACAGACTTCCGGGTTCGATGAGCAGCCGTTGCAGCTCGATCTGTTGTCGCAGGTGCAGGAGGACAAAGTAAGTAAGGCGCTTTCGGTTGCCGACAAGATGCGCGACAGGTTTGGGGAGAATGCGGTGTCGCTGGCGACGGGCTTGAAGTCGGGGTTTCGTGAGAAGACGCATGAGAATCCGGCGAGCCTGCCGGGCAAGGGTAAGAAGAAGACCTGAGGTCGGGTGCTGATTGTTCACTTTTGCATCGTTTTTGGGAGCATGATCGGGCTGCATCACGCGTTGACGTGAGCCTGATCCTTCACACTTTGCGACGGTGAGCCGATGATGAACTCATCACATTGTTACGTGATGGGAGTGATCATGTCGAAGATCTTAGTGGTGGGATACGGAAATCCTTTGCGGGCCGATGATGGGTTGGGATGCCACGTCGCGCGGCAGATCGCGCATCATCTGGCGGGGGATCCGCGGGTGGAAGTAGTGCCCTGCCATCAACTTGCACCTGAGATCGCGGAGCAGATCAGCACCGCGGAGTTCGTGATCTTCGTGGATGCATGCAGCGAAGGTGAGCCGGGGACAATCACGGAGACGACGGTGCTGCCGGATGGCTCGATGAGCGGCGAACTCGGGAAAGCGAATACACCGGCTACGTTGCTTGCGGCTGCGAAAGCGCTGCATGGCACCTGTCCGCCGGCGGTCCTGTTCAATATGACAGGATGGTGCTTCGAGTTTGGGGAGCACATGTCGGCGATCGTGAGTGAACGATTCCAGGGCCTGGTTCGAATGATCGAAAAGACGATCGCGGAGCATGAGGCCGTGCTGGCTTAGGGGCACGGGGCTTCGCAGACCGCTCGGAGGAAGTTATGTACGAGCTGAGCGTCGCGCAGGAACTTTATATAAACAGCAGGGCGCGCGCCTATGAACTGGAAGCACGGGAACTGGAAACGGTGCGCGTCGGAGTAGGCGAACTGGCTGGCGTGGATGCGGAGCTATTGCGCGCGGCTTGGAAGTTTGTGACCGCTGAGAGCGCCGATGATGGCTCGCATCTTGAAATCGTGAAGATCGCGGCCCACCAGGTGTGTCCGCAGTGCGGCGCGCAACCGGAGAAACACAATTTCCCCAGCTATTGCGAGCGCTGCAAATGCCACATGCGGGTAGAGAGTGGTGACCGGGTGGAGTTGCTGGAGATTCGCTTTCAGCACGAGTTGGCGATCGCCTGATCCGGGTTATTTGCTGCTCAAAGCGTCTTGCCAGAAATTTCGGACGCGTAGTTGTTCTTCCATGTAGGTGATGGCGTCTCCCTGCACCCACGGCCTCAGACGCGGCGGTACGGTCGCCTTCCGATACGTCTTACATTCAATCAGCGTCGGACCGCCTTCATGGCGCGCGCGGTACATGGCTTCCTGGGTCACACGATAGACAGCCATCGCATCGCTGCCATCGACGGTCATGCCGGCCACGCCGGTTCCCATGATGTTGTAGGTGAGATCGCTGACGGCATCCGACTTCTTTAAAGATCCCAGGTTGTGTTGCACAACGACGACGAGCGGCAGTTTGTGCGTGACCGCGAAGTTGAGGGTTGTCCGCAATTCATGCAGGGACGCGGCTTCGCCGGCGAAAGCGAGGACAAGCCCGGGTCGGTGATGCAGAACACGATCGAGCGCGTAACCGGCTGCAAGCGCGATGTGGGCGGCGGGATCGAGCTCGGGAGACTTCGGATCGAGGGGAGCGATGTCCAGAAGTTCTGGCGCTGAATTTTTCGCGAAGAGAATTCCTGGAACCGCCCCAGCGTGCGAGATCGTTAGCGAGTCTTCTGGAAGTAGACCCATGAGCGAGCCGACAAGAGTGGCCTCGATACCCATTGCGCCGTCCTGATTGCACTTTGCCAGCAGGGTATACATGCGGCGCATGAGGTCGGGATTGCGCGAGGGAGGAGTGTTGACGGCGGCGTGGGCCTGCTTGTGCCTGGTTTTCTTTTTCGTGGGCGTCATGCGTGGTGTGCAGGACGATTCTAAATCATGGGTTTGTCGCTGCGATCGGCGAAACGCAATATCCTTCGCCACGCAAAAAAGCCCGCGCTAGGCGGGCTTTCCAGAAGAACGAAAACATTACTGGCGAGCGGAAGGTTGGTCAGTGTTTGAGAGGACGGAGAGAGCGGTAGGCTCTTCTTCGCCGACTTCTGGCAGAGGAGCTTCCAAGGCCAGTTTCAGCACCTGATCCATCTCTTCGACGAAGTGGAGAGTCATCTCGGTGCGAATGTTGTCGGGCACCTCGGCCAAGTCCTTCTCGTTGTCCTTTGGCAGGATCACGGTTTTCAGTCCGGCGCGAAGGGCAGCCAACAGCTTTTCTTTCAGCCCGCCGATGGGGAGGACCTTGCCGCGCAGCGTAATTTCCCCGGTCATTGCGATGTCGCGACGGACGGGGATCTTGGCCAACGCGCTGGCGAGGGCCGTGGCCATGGTGATGCCGGCCGACGGGCCGTCTTTTGGGATGGCGCCTTCGGGGACGTGCACGTGGATGTCGCTGTTGCGATAGAAGTCGCGTGGCAGGCCGAGTTTGTGGGCACGCGACCGGATGAACGACATCGCGGCTTGCGCTGACTCCTGCATGACGTCACCGAGCTTGCCGGTTAACGTTAACTTGCCTTTGCCTTCCACGACGGAGACTTCGGTAGTGAGAATAGAGCCTCCGACTTCCGTCCAGGCAAGACCGGTGACGAGCCCGATTTCGCTTTTCTCGTGGACCGCGGAATCGCGATAGCGCTCCACGCCGAGGAACTCGGAGATGTTTTCGCCGGTGACCTTGACCTCATACTTCTTGTCTTTGACGACCTTGCGCGCGATCTTGCGGCAGACGTTCCCAATCTCGCGTTCGAGGTTACGCACGCCGGCCTCGCGCGTGTAATGGCGAATGATCATGCGCAGCGCTTCGGTGTCGAACTGGCCGCTCTCGGCAGTCACGCCGGCCCGCTCGTGCTGCTTCTTGAGCAGGTACTGGCGCGCGATCTCTACCTTCTCTTCTTCGGTATACCCGTGCAGGCGAATGATCTCCATGCGGTCCTGCAGCGGCGCCGGAATGGTGTGCAATACGTTGGCTGTCGCCACGAAAAAGACCTGCGAAAGATCGTATTCCACGTCGAGGTAGTGATCGACGAACATGAAGTTCTGTTCGGGATCGAGAACTTCAAGCAGCGCGGAGGACGGATCGCCGCGGAAATCCATCGACATCTTGTCGACTTCGTCGAGCATGAAGACCGGGTTCTTGGTGCCGGCTTTCTTCATCATCTGGATGATCTGGCCGGGCAGGGCGCCGATGTAGGTGCGGCGATGACCACGGATCTCGGCTTCATCGCGTACGCCGCCGAGCGACATGCGAACGAACTTGCGGCCAGTGGCTTTCGCGATCGACATCCCGAGCGAGGTCTTGCCGACGCCGGGAGGTCCGACGAAGCAGAGGATCGAACCTTTCGGATTCTTCACCAATTGGCGCACGGCGAGAAATTCGAGGATGCGCTCTTTGACCTTTTCGAGTCCGTAGTGATCTTCGTTGAGGATCTTCTCGGCAAACTCGATGTTGCGGACTTCTTTCGAGCGTTTCTTCCAAGGAACAGCAAGCAGCCAGTCGAGATAATTACGCGAGACGGTGCTTTCGGCGGACATCGGCGGCATCGCTTCGAGCTTCTTCAGCTCCTGAAGAGCCTTCTCGTGGACTTCTTCGTTCATGCCGGCGGCGTCGATCTTCTTCTTCAACTCGTCGAACTCGCTCTTTTCGCCACGGCCGAGTTCCTTCTGGATCGCCTTGATCTTTTCGTTGAGGTAATACTCTTTCTGGGCGCGTTCCATCTGGCGCTTCACGCGCGACTGGATGGTGCGGTCCATGTTGAGCTTTTCGATCTCGACGTCGAGCACATCCGCAATGCGATTCAGGCGCTCGGTGGGATCGAAGATCTCCAACAACTCCTGCTTCTCTTCGATAGAAAGCTGTAGGTTTGCGGCGATGGTGTCGGTGAGTTTCGCCGGATCTTCCATGCGCACGGCGGCGATCATGGTTTCGTAGTTCAGCGACTGGCAGAGCTTTACGTATTGTTCAAACAGGGAAGTGACGCGCTGAATAGCCTGCTCGAGGGTGGGCGTTACCTCGGAGTTGTACTTCACGGTTCGGACGGTGGCTTCAAAAAAGCCGTCGGCATCGGTAACCTGGAGGATCTTGGCGCGTTCAATGCCCTCAACGAGAACCTTAATATTGCCGTCGGCGAGTTTGAGGCTTTGCACGATATTGACGATGGTGCCGACCTGGTAGATCTCGTTGGCCTTAGGCTCATCGACACTGGCGTCGTGCTGGGTGGCCAGGAAAATTTTCTTATCGGAAGCGAGGGCCTCTTCCAGCGCTCGAACGCTCGACTCACGGCCCACCACGAAGGGCGTCATCATCGACGGGAAGATGACGACGTCACGGATGGGCATCATCGGGAGTTTCTTGGTTTCGAACTTTTCGCGCTGCGTCATGGAACGGTCCCCCGTGCTGAAGTGGATTAGAGAGCAAGTTAGCCACCACCCCAGTGATGCAAGGATATCACGCGAAAATGGCGGCTTCGAGCAGTGCCAAACAGGGAACGTGAGTACCTTAGCGGACACCCTCTGGAAAGCTATCTGGCAGCCGGAAGACGTGGCATTTCAGTGGATTAAACGAAAAACGAAAGCCCCGGCCTGAGCCGGGGCAGGTTAAGCAATTCTGAAACTAACTGGCTTGTTTTTCGACCGCGACAGGGATGTTGATGTCGCGCTTCTGCACCATGTCGGCCGTAACCTCGAAGTCTTTTACTTTCTTCTGGCTGGGCAGGCTGTACATGAGGTCGAGCATGAGTTCTTCGAGGATCATGCGGAGACCGCGAGCGCCCACTTTGCGGAGCATGGCTTCGCGCGCGATGGAGCGAACCGCTTCGTCGGTGAACTTCAGCTTTACGTTCTCGAACTCGAAGAGGCGCTGGTATTGCTTGACGATCGCGTTCTTCGGCTTGGTTAAAATTTCGACCAGGGCGTTTTCGTCAAGATCATTGAGCACGCCCATGACTGGCAGACGACCGACGAATTCAGGGATGAGCCCGAACTTGACCAGGTCCTGTGGTTCGGCTTGCTGGAGCATCTCGGAATCGCGCTCGTTGGAGGCGGCAAACTTCTTTTCTTTCTCTTCGTCGGTGCGGAAGCCGAGAGCGCGTTTGCCGAGGCGGCGTCCGACAATTTTTTCAAGGCCGACGAAGGCCCCGCCAACGATGAACAGGATGTTGGTGGTATCAACCGGGGTGAATTCCTGGTGGGGATGTTTGCGTCCACCTTGCGGGGGAACGTTGGCAACCGTACCTTCAAGTATTTTGAGCAGCGCTTGCTGCACACCTTCCCCGGAAACGTCGCGGGTGATGGACGGGTTCTCGTCTTTGCGGCCGATTTTGTCGATTTCGTCGATGTAGATGATGCCGGTCTGCGCGCGGGCCACATCGCCATCGGCAGCCTGGAGCAACTTGAGAATGATGTTTTCCACGTCCTCACCGACGTAGCCGGCTTCGGTGAGAGTGGTGGCATCGACGATCGCGAAGGGAACGTCGAGCATCTTGGCAAGGGTCTGGGCCAAGAGAGTTTTTCCGGTGCCGGTCGGGCCGACCAGCAGGATGTTGGATTTCTGTAATTCGACATCGCCGGTGCGCTGTCGATTCATGAAAACGCGCTTGTAATGGTTGTAGACGGCGACGGAAAGCTTCTTTTTGGTCTGTTCCTGGCCGATGACGTACTCGTCGAGGAAGGTCTTGACCTCTTGAGGTTTCGGCAAATGATTCGGGGCGGCGGCCGGACTGGCTTCCGCGCGGTCATCTTCAAGGATGGAGTTGCAGACAGCGACACATTCGTCGCAAATATAGGCACGTGGATAATCGCTAGGCGATGAAATCAGCTTGGCGACCGCATCCTGTGACTTGTGGCAGAACGAGCAGCGCAGTACTTCTTCTGTCCCTGTCCTGGATCTCACAGCAACACTCCTTTGACCGCCAGCGTGCTACAAGGCGCCTATGTCATTCGTGCGCAGGCTGCACTTTGTTCATCGGCTCCGAAGAGACCGAAGCGAGCACGCTCCCCCATTGCTTCTTAAAAGTTTACTCCGCCTTCGGGAAAATTTTCTAAGGCGGAGTCATTACTTTGGTCAAGTTTCTCTCTGTAACACTAGTGACAAAGGTAATGCTACTTGTGCTTATAGATGATGTCGTCGACCAAGCCGTATTCTTTGGCTTGCTGGGCGTTCATGATGAAGTCGCGTTCCACGTCTTTCTCGACTTTTTCCAGGCGCTGGTTGCAATGCTTGGCCAGCAACTGGTTGGTGATTTCGCGCATGCGCAGGATTTCGCGGGCGTGAATGTCGATGTCCGTGGCCTGTCCACTCAGGCCGCTCATTAGCGGCTGGTGGATGAGGATGCGGGAAGTCGGCAGGGCATACCGCTTGCCGGGAGCTCCGGACGCAAGCAGGGTAGCGGCCATGCTGGCGCACTGGCCGATGCAGATGGTAGTGACATCGGGCCGGATGAACTGCATGGTGTCATAAATCGCCATGCCCGAAGTGATCGAGCCACCCGGGGAATTGATGTAGAGCGAAATGTCCTTCTCGGGATCTTCCGCCTCGAGGAAAAGCAGCTGGGCGATGATCAGGTTGGCGACATTGTCGTCAATCGGAGTGCCGAGGAAGATGATGTTATCCCGCAGCAGGCGGGAATAAATATCGTACGCGCGCTCGCCCCTGCTGGTTTGTTCGATCACCATGGGCACAAGCATGATTGCCGCTCCTTATGAGTCACCTGACCACACTCCGGGCCGGGTTTACAGCGGGCCGGGAAGGGAGAATCAGGAGAAAGCAGGCCGCCCTATGCGGACCGGCTATACAGTAAGTCGAGAGTTTTCTCGTTGCGTATACGAGTCCGAATTCTATCCAGCGACCCATCTTGCGTCAAACGCGCGCGCACTGCTTCGGGCGTCTGTTGCGACTGACGCGCGAGACTCGCGATCTCTTCATTCAACTCTTCCTCAGAGACCTCGATCTTCTCGGCATCAGCAATTTTTTCCAGCAGTAAAGAAGCCTTCACTTCGCGGGTAGCGGCATCGCGCTGACCGTCGCGCAAGCGGGAGAAATCCATCTTGCGCATGTCTTCGGTGCGCATGCCTTGTTGCGCCAGGGCGCGCAGGCCGCGCTCGAGACGAACTTCAATCTGGCTCTCGATCATCGCCTGCGGAACCGGGAAGTCATTGAGTTTTACGAGCTCGTCGACGAGTTTGTCTTTGCCTTCGTGCTCGGCGCGATGTTTCTTCTCGTGTTCGAGGCCTTCGCGAATCTTGGCCCGGAGTTCTTCGGGAGTCTTGAATTCGCCACCTAGTTCGGTGATGAATTCTTCGTTCAGTTCTGGAACAATCTTTTTCTTCAAGGCCTTCACGGTTACGTGATATTCGACAGCTTTGCCGGCCAGGCGTTGGTCGCCGTATTCGGCGGGATAGGTGACGTCGAAGGTCTTTTCCTCCCCGGCCTTGCTGCCGAGAAGATGTTCGGTGAACTCAGGTACGGTGTTCTTGCCACCCAGTTCCACCAGGATGCTGGGAACTTCAACGGGCTTGGCTTCGGCATCGGCCTTGTCACGACCCTCGAAACTGATCTGCACGAAGTCGCCTTCCTGGGCAGCGCGGTCTTCGATCGGATCGTAGGTCGAGCGCTGTTCGCGAAGTCCGTTGACCGTTTCTTCAACTTCTTGGTCCGCGACGGTGACCTGCGGGTGCTCGACCTTCACGTTCTCGTAGCCTGCGGTGGGAATCTCGGGCAGGATTTCGAATTCCGCGGTGAACTTCAGTGGTTCGCCATCGTGCAGATGCAGGTCGGTCACCTGGGGCTGCGAGATGGGCGCAAGGCTCTGCTTCTGCGTCTCTTCGCGGAAATGCTTCGGAATTAGGTTGCGGACGATTTCTTCATTAATGTCTTTCGAGAAGCGGGTGCGAATCACGCCGGCGGGAACTTTGCCTTTGCGGAAACCGGGCACACGCGCGACTTTCGCGTATTGCTGAACCAGGCGGTTGCGTTCGGTGTCTACGACGTCGGAGGGAATCTCGACGGTGACGGTACGGAGCAAAGGGTTCACAGGAGTGGCAACTTCGGGAGTTTCATTTACTTCAGTGTTGGTCGTTTCGGTCGTCAACGGAATGCCTTCGGAAAACGTTCAGAGTCGGAAAACAGCGATAGAGAGGACGGAGCTCGCAACAGCAACTCCGGGACCACAACCGCAAACTCTAAGTGTAAGAGAGGCGGCGATGGCGGTCAAACGCCCGCAGCCATTCCAACTGCTCTGGGGTCTCCGGAGTGGGAAGGCCGCGAGCATCGCTGACCAAATTGGTCGCTTCGTCGAGTGGAACTCCGGCGATGACGAGCAGGGCGATGGTGGCGATGCCGGAGCGGCCGATGCCGGCAAAGCAGTGGACCGCGATTTTCTCTCCTCCGCGGAGATCGGCCTCAAGCGCGACCAGGCGGGCCTCTACGGTCGAAAGGTCTTCAGGCGCGGGCACGGAATGATCCGGCACGGGGAGAGAATAGAACTTCAGTCCGAGGGATCGGCAGAGCTCTTCTTCGTTCTCCCATCCGGGGCGTTCCCCGGGAACCATTAGAGATAAGACGACGGATAGGCCGAGCTTCTTCCAGTGGCGCAAATTCTTCTCAAGCTGCTTTCCAGGAGCCGGAGCGGGAGCAATGGCAAGGCGTCCCCGCCAGGGACCTTCGATCGCGAACAGAGGAACAAGCATGGCTTGGCGCACAGCCTAATATACTCAATCCCCATGTTGCAGATCATTTGGGAGTATCGCGTCTCGCAGGAGTACTGGGAATCGTTCGAGAAGTTCTACGGGGCGGAAGGCGAATGGGCACAGCTTTTCGGGCGATCGGCGGAATTTCGCGGTACGACCCTGTTACGGGATCGGGCGGTAGCAGGACGCTATCTTACGATCGATTCCTGGAGCGAAGCGGCCGCGTTCGAGCGATTCATGGCGGCGTATGGAACGGAATACAAAATGCTTGATGTCCAGTGCGAAAAGTTGACTGCGTACGAGATGAAGCTTGGGGCATTTGAAACCCTGTAGTGATCACAATGTCTTCCACACTTAGCATTTTGAATCACGAGATTATCGGCTGCCGCAAATGCCCGCGCTTGGTGGAGTATCGCGAGCGCATCGGCGTGGAGAAGCGGCGGGCTTATCGCGACCATGAATACTGGGCGAAGCCGGTGCCGGGATTCGGCGATGAGAACGCCCGGGTGCTGATACTGGGGCTCGCACCAGGCGCGCATGGATCGAATCGGACCGGGCGGATGTTCACCGGCGACCGAAGCGGCGATTTCATGTATCCCATCTTGAACAGGATGGGATTCGCTTCGCAGCCGGTGGCGGTGAATCGTGAAGATGGGATGAAGCTGATCGATTGCTACATCACGGCGGCAGTCCGCTGCGCGCCACCAGACAACAAACCACTGCCGGAAGAAATCGCGAACTGTGCGCCCTACTTAGATCGCGAGATTGCCGCCCTGGGCAAATTGAAAGTCGTGGTGGGGTTAGGGAAGATCGGCTTTGATGCGTATCTCGCCCATCTGCGGAGAGCTGGATTGAAGTTTCGCAATGCCGAGTATTTGTTCGGTCATAACGTGGAGTACACGATGCCGAACGGAATCACGTTGCTCGGGTCGTATCACCCTTCGAACCAGAACACTGCGACGGGGAAGTTGACAGCGAAGATGTTTGAAGACGTATTTCGCCGGGCCAGAGATCTCGCCGCCGCTTAACCTCTCCATGGCTATCACTGCGCTCGGATGGTCGAAGTCTTCCCGGCATAGTGCACCACTTTGTCGACTCGCGGTGAAAGGTCGATGCCAATGCCATGCTCTTCGTCGACAAACACAATGTTGAACGTGCGCTCGGTAAGCATTCCGGGGTAGCTTCCGGAACGACCGCCGAACGTTAGTGTTTGAGCGGCTTCGTTCCAAGTGATTGGAATCGTGGCGTGTGCACCCTTCTCGTAGTTGTAACTATCGTTTTCATCCTCGTATAGGACGAAACTTCCGTTTGCCCCGCGATAAACGCGCAGCTCGATAGGATCGGCGGGCTTTTCGGTGGCGTATTGCTCGTCTTGGCCGAAGGGAACGATGGAACCGGCGCGAACGTAAAGAGGCATGCGGTCGAGAGGGGCAGGCGCATCGATGGATTGACCGCCCTCCGAACGCGCGCCTGTCCAGAAGTTGTACCAGGTCGCTTTGGGTAAATAGAGATTACGTCGGGTTGCGCCCTGCTCCGTGACCGGATTCACAAGAAAGGCTGGGCCAAAGAGAAACTGGTCTCCAATGTTCTGCGCTGTCACGTCCTCGCGGAAATCCATCACCAATGGCCGCATGAGGGTATAGCTATCGTCTGTCACCTTCCAAGCGAGCGAATAGATGTAGGGCAACAAGCGATAACGAAGGCGATCGTAGGCGACCAGGACCTTTTCGGCTTCCGGACCGTACGACCAAAGTTCATTTGCATCCGGAGTTCGGGTGCCATGAGTGCGGAAGATCGGGCTGAAGGCGCCGAACTGGAACCAGCGCACGTAAAGTTCGCGATAGTGCGGATCGTTGAGATCGCCACCGCCGGTGAAGCCGCCGATATCCGTGGTCCAGTAAGGCATGCCGGAGAGGGAATAGTTGAGCCCGGCAGGAATCTGGCGTTTAAAACTCAACCAGCTTTCAAGAATGTCGCCAGACCACGCGGCCGCGGCGTTGCGCTGCGCTCCGGCGAAGGCGGAGCGTGACAGGATGAATACACGCTTCTTGTCGGTCGCGCTGCGCTGCCCCTCGTAGACCGCCGCGGTAGTCATCAACGGGTAGAGGTTCGCGTATCGATCGCCGCTCCCGATGAAGAGCTTGTGCCCGAGCAGAATGTTGTCTTCCTGGTTTTCGGTCTCGGGTTCGGT
>PLWX01000178.1 GCA_003151155.1 Acidobacteriaceae bacterium | reverse complement strand
CCGCAGATATTCTTCTACCGCCGCGGCCGCCGGTTCCAGTTCGGCGAGGCGCTCAGCGACATCGAGGCGGCAGAGGACTGCGCTTAACACGGGTAGCGCTACGAGGGCGGCGACGTAGGTTTTGCAGGAGACAGAAAATTCTTCGCCCGCGCGCGTGAGTACGCTGACATCGGCTTCCTCAGCCAACGGACTCTCTGCCGTATTGGTAACGGCGACGACGACTTGTTGATCGCCATTGTGCTTGAGGAGGCGAAGAGTCTCCGCGCTTTGCCCTGATTGTGAGACTGCAACTACCAGCGTAGATCCTGTGAGCAAACGCGGATAGTAATGAACCAGTTCAGAGGTCTCCAGCAGGATGGGTGTCCATCCGTGTTCCGCGAGTTCCATGGCAAGAGGGTGCAATGCGAAATACGAGGAACCCATCCCGGTGAGGACTATGCGCTCAAAGTTATGCTCGGCAAGCAAGCTGCTTACTCGCGCCAAGGCCTCTGATGAGCGAAGACCTTCGAGCGTGGCGCGAACGGCTTGCGGCTGGTGCAAAATATCATCTAAGTACTGGCCTTGAATAACGCCAACGGTGCGACTCACTCTAACCCCCAATTTCCTCGAAGCGATGGTGCCAAACGCGCGCGGCACCGATCAGACCTGTTTGTGATCCAAGTGAAGCGAGACGAATTTCGGTCTTCTCGAACGGAACCTGCGTGCAGAGACTGCGGATCTCGGACTTGATTCCGTCCATGAAAAGGTCAGCGCTGCCGATCACGTTGCCACCAAGAACAATGACCTCCGGCGTAAAGAGGGTGATAAGGTTCGCGAGCCCCAAGCCCAGGTAATGCGCCTCGCGCTGAACTGCTTTCTTCGCGATCGGATCTCCATTGCGCGCCAATTCGCAAATGCGTTTGCCGGTAAGCGGCTCCTGGGAGTAATCGGCGGGAGCATTCGCGAGCATCCACTCGGTCATCGCCGGGCCGCGCGCCAAAACCTCCCAGCATCCGTGCGCTCCGCAAAAACATAGAGGTCCCGATGCATCTATGGTGTGGTGCCCGATCTCCGGGTGTGCGCCGTCGACACCCCGATAAAGCTTTCCGCCGATCAGGATTCCGCCCCCGATGCCGGTGCCGACGGTGACGAAGATCATATGATCGCGCCCGCGCCCGGCGCCCCAGAATGATTCGCCCAGGGCGGCAGCGTCGGCGTCGTTCTCCATCGCGACCTTGACGCCAAAGCGATCGCCCAAATCTTCGACCGGGTTGGAACCTTCCCACTCCTTAATGAAGTCCGCATTCCCGATGAGCCCTGTCATCGGATAGACGGGCCCGGTGCAGCCGATNNCCACCGATATCCACCGCACCGATCATCGATCTCTCCTACTTCCACTCAACCACGACAGCGTCGTATGCATCGATGTTCATCTTCCATGACATGCCTTCGAGTTGCACGGGTTGCGGGCCCTGAGACGTGATCAGGCGCAATGCATGGATCGCCGCGGTCGCCGTAACCGTCACGTTTTCCGCTTTTGCGTTGTGATTTACAAGCACCACGTATCCCGAGTGCGGAGCTGTAAGCGCAGTCGCCTCCACGCTGGGACTGTCGGTACGGAAGAGCGGTTTCACGCCGGTCCACTCGCGAAACGCTTCATAGATGCGATGCGTGGTTTCTGGTTTTTCGAAGACAGCGGGAGTTGCGGCCAGGTAGGCTTCGATCGGATATGCGGAGAGCAATGTCTTTCCTTTGCCTAATAGGTTCGCGACCAGCGCCGGGCGTCCGTCTTGATCCGTAGCAATGACCGTGCCGCCCAGGACTTCCAACTGCGCGCCGAAATAGCGAGAACTCGCGCCTGGCAACGCGAAGTGGAAGGTGTCGCCCTTCTTTAGTGAGCCAAAAGGCTCAACGACGGTGATGGTAATGTCAGTGGCAGGATTCCAGTCGGCCAAACGCGCACCGAAGAGAGATTCCATGTTGGGGATCGCGGCGTCGGCGGCGACGGAGGCATAGAGGAAGCCGCCGTCCTCAACGTACTTCTTCGCTTTCTCCCAAAAATCGGAGTGCGGGTGGGCGAGGAATTTACTGCCGGTGCTGGTAAGCGGCGATGGCATGAAGAGCATCGGGCGCTTTTGCCAGTCGGCGTACTCTCGGGGAAAATCGGATTTCAAACCGACCCGGTGCGCCAGCACGAAGGTAGAGATCGCAGAACTCATCAGCCACTGGTTTTCGCTGGTCGCGTTGGTCTGTGGCTGGTTTGGAATCGCGTCACCGTCTTCGGTAGAAAGATACGGGATGGTTTCCGGACCGGTCAGGCCGAGGTGTGAGAAATCGCCATGCGGCTTTGACCATTCGTCGGGAATCACGATCGCGATATTCGCGGGGGCGGGCGTGATTCCGGACCAATCCATCTGCTTCACGACCTGCGCAAATTTCTTGAACTCACGCGCGAGAGGCTTGTCCTGACGGTCCCAGGTCGTCATGCCCCACTGCGTTTCCTGCGGGGTCCGTAGATAAGGTGTCTTGTGATACTGCTGCGGCGAAGCATCGGTATAGCACCAGAGATCAACGCCGATCGACCCAGCCGCGAGACCGGAGTACATCATGAGCTTGTCGTAGGTGGCTACTCTCTCCGGCGAATACTGCGCGGTCGAGGCACCCATTTCGTGGATCATCACGGGGCGTCCAGCCCCCTGCGAGAGGCTGATTTCAAACGCCGCGCCATAGGTTCCGCGCTCGGAGACTAGCGGATCAGGAAACAGATCTGGGTTGTAGAGCGTAAATGGATGCACGCTGAAGAAATCGACTTCGGGTGCGATGTTGTCGGCGCGGAAGGGACCGTGGCCGACCTCCTCGCCGCTCGTGCCGACGACGATGGGGTGCATCTTGTCGTACTTGCGAATGCCGTTGACGATCAGTCGTGTCCAATTAATTGCGGCCGCATCGGTGGTGTTCGGCACGATCCAGAATGGGGGCTCGTCAGTAAGGTCCCACGCGATGATCGCTGTTTCCTTGCCGTAGCGTTTTCCGAACTCCACGGCAAAGTTTGTCTCCCACATGAGCATGTCGGGATCGGCGTGCGGATTCCGGCCATGACGCCAGGGGACATCCCAGAAAGCCTCGCCCACTTCGCCGCCGATGAATAGCGACGGATGCAGGTAGATCTTGTATTTATGCGCGAGAGAGATGAGATAGTCGAGTTGTTGGAAGGCTTCGGGATTGTAATCCCCGGCACGTGGCTCGAACCACGCCCACATCACATCGAAGCGCGTGACCGTGTATCCCAGCTCGTGCATCTTGGCAAAGTCGGCTTCAATGTCCTTCGGATCCCATTGGGTGGTCCATTGCATCGCAGCTTTAGCCGGGACCCAATGTGCGCCCATGGGAATGAAACGTTTCCCGTTGGCGACGAAATATCCGCCATCCAGGGAGACCTGCGGTAAGCGCTCGGCCTGTGGTTCGCCATTCGCCTCGGCCCGCACAGCGCGAGATCCCATCAACATGAGCGCGACTGCTATCGTGACCAAGAACTTCGCTGGGAATCTTTGCACTGTGTCCCTCATTTGGCTGTGCCGCGAACTAGAAGCTCAGTTTCAGTGCGAATTGTATCTGCCGTGAACTGCCGTTGGTGCCCGTAATGCTACCCGCCCCCTGAACGTCCGTCGTCATATTGGGCAACCCGAATTGCGGGTGATTGAAGAGATTGAAGACTTCGGTTCGGAACTGGAGAAGAGTGTGCTCCCTGATCTGAAAGTCCTTGAACAATGAAAGATCGACGTTCGTGCTGCGAGGCCCGCGCAAGATGCCGCGTCCGGCGTCGCCAAAGCGCGTCGCAGTTTGTACTCCATCGATCGATGGCGGAACCATGAAGGCGCAAGGGTTGTACCAGGCAGTGAGAGTGTGGATTTGCGTGGGCGCAACGCACGTGGGGTTCGCAGCGACCGGACCGGCTCTGTTTGGATCGCCAACAATATCCGGGCGGGGCGCGCCGGAGCCGGTGTTCGTCGGATCGAAGGATAGCAGCGGGGTGAATGCCTGGCCCGAGTAGGCGCCCAGGATTCCGTTCACCTGCCAGCCGCCTACAAGCCAGCGCGATGCGCCGTCACCTGAGACGAAGTGTTTGCCGGGACCGAACGGAAGCTCATACGTCCAGGCGGAGGTGAACTGATGGCGGTAGTCAGGGCCGTTATCGCCGCGCTCGGCCGCCAAGTTGTGCGTATTCTGCGGTTCGAGGTATTCGTTCTCCTCGGTCTGACCGATAGTGTGTTGCCAGGTGTAGCTATCGAGCATTGACCAGCCGGAAGAGAAACGCTTTTCAAAGCGCACCTGCAGCGCGTGCGAGATGGAACTGTAGTCGTGCATCTCCGTTCGAATGCCTGCAATGTTGGGGACGGTCGCGAAGTACGGCCGGCCAAAGTTGCCGGTGGCGTCGGTGAAGTTCGAGTCCGACGGAGTTACTGGTTGATTGAGGTTAGCCAGGTGCGCGAGGTGAACGCCGTGGGTCCCGACATAGGCAACCTGCAGGACGGTGTTCTTGATCAACTCGCGTTCGACATTCAGGTTCCACTCCTCGATATACGGAGTGGCGTTATTGAAGTTTGCCGCGCTTGCACGGCCGCTCGGATTCTGTATCGTTGATGGNNCCTCCGGGATTGAAAGCCAACTCCGCGTCGTTCTGATTTGCCTGCTGGTCGAAGAAGATCCCAAAGCCGCCGCGAAGAACAAGTTTGTCACTCCACGGCGTGTAAGAGAATCCAAAGCGAGGCGAGAAGTTCGCCCAGTTGGTAACAACGCCGGCGGACCGACCGATCTCCGGCATTCCCGGCGCGACGAACTGACCAGTCTTGAAATCGAAATTCGCCATGCGGTTGTGGTCTTCAACCATCGGTGTGAAGAGGTCCCAACGCAGTCCAAGATTCAGGGTCAGCTTCGAAGACACGCGCCAGTCATCCATCGCGTAGGTGCTGAATTCTTTCCAACTCATCCCGTACGATCCGCTTTGCCTATCGATGGACATGCTGATCGGATAACCAAGCAGGAAAGTGGCGAGCGGATCTCCAGGATCATTCGGATTGTTCGTGGCACGATCGGAGGTGTACTGGCCGTCGAAGTTGAGCACGCCGGTTGGATTGAGCGCCTGGAAGAAGCCGTGCTTACGCAGGCGGAAATCCGCGCCGAATTTGAACGAGTGGGCGCCGTGAATGAAGGTGACGGCGTCGATAGCCTGATAGTTGTTCTCGCGGAGAAACTCAGGGAAGCAGCAATTGTTGCCAAGGCCGGCGTATCCGCCAATCTGGATCCACGGCAATCCGCCGGTCTCGACCAGGTTGTTCGGGTCGTTTGCTCCGGGGAGGCCGAGTTGCGTCGCAACATCTTGCCCCGCGAAATTACTCACCGCATCGACGACGTAACGGAAATAGCCCAGTTTGAATTCGTTGATCAGATTCGGTGAGAAGGTATGAACGTCACTGATGCCAGCGGCGCGGGCATCATCTTTAATCGTCCCCGAAAATGTTCCGCCTCCGGCTACTCCCGGCATAGGGTCGGGATGATGCGCATTCACGTTGCCCCAACTGAAGAAACCGAAAAGACTGTCCTTCGTGGAGAGCTGATGATCGATGCGTATGTCGAAGGCGTCCTGGTTATTCTTGTATAGCGGGTTGGAGCGAAAATTGTTGACGGGATCCGGAAGGTTCGGTAGGGGAAACACGTTCACGATATTCACTGCCGTGGGATTCATGTACGGAGCGAGATTGTTGTTCGGGATCGGAGTTCCCTGGTTGGGATCCGTCGTGGAAGGCAGGTACAACTGCCCGCCGATGATGTTGCCTTGTGCGTCGCGCTGAAGAAGGTCGAAGAAATCGCCGGCGCGGTGAGCCAGAGAGGGCACGGGCAAGATCGCGGTCTGCGACTGTCGAATACGAGTACCCTGATAGTCGGCGAAGAAGAAAGTCTTGTTCTTGAAGATCGGGCCGCCAATGGTGCCACCAAACTGGTTCTGTTTGTACGGCGGGATCGAAGCGGCAGGATCGTCGAAGTAATTCTTGGCGTCGAATGCGGAATTGCGCAGGAACTCGAAGAGGCTGCCATGGAGTTGGTTCGTCCCTGACTTGAGCACCACGTTTACGACCGCGCCGCCACGGCCAATATCCGCCCCGGCATTGTTTGCCTGGACCTTGAATTCCTGGATCGCATCGACGGAAGGCTGAATGATCTCGAAGCCGATTTGCTGCTCGTTATTGTCGAAGCCGTTCAGCAGGAAATTGTTGTTCGTCGCTGTCAACCCGTTCACTTGAATCGCACCATTTTCGCGCTCATTTTCCGGGACGCCGCCTTGTTGCGGAACGGTGGACGCAGCGCCCACTGGGCCAGCATTTACACCCGGGCTGAGATACGCCAGTTGAATAAAGTTACGACCGTTGAGAGGAAGGTCGTGAACCTGTTTCTCCTCGATCACCTGTCCGATGGAAGAGGTCTGCGATTCGATGAGCGGTTCTGCCGCCGTGACCTCGACCTTTTCCTCCGCCGACCCGATGACCAGCGCGGTGTTGATGCGGACGACTTGGTTCACATCGAGCTTGAAGGGAGGCTGCTCCGCCTTCTTGAACCCCAAGCACTGGACCGTCACTACATAGGTGCCGGGCTTCAGCTCGGTGATAACGAAGTCGCCATCGGCATTCGTCGTAGCCGTACGCGTAACGTTAGTTTCGGTATTCGTCACGGAAACCGTGGCGCCCGGCAAGACTGCCAGCGTGGAATCTCGGATGGTACCTACAACACGCGCGGATTCGACTTGGGGAAATGCGACGCTGACCAGCATCAGAACTAGGCAAATGCAAAAAAGGTGGCGGGGTCTCGTGCGGCGTTCGATGGTCGAATTCGATTCCATTTGCGCTTCCTTCGGTAAGGACATCAAGCTCCGTCGGGGGTTTCGCACCAACTTCGCTCCGAATGCGAGCATGAAATCATCATAGGTATACATGTTGTCAAAGAAAATCTTTTGGGCGTTGGCAATGGCTACTAGTGTTCCCTGTAAAACGTTGAAATTAATAAATTAATTGAAAATCATATACTTCGGTAAGAAGCGGTTCATCATCTTGGTCTCCAAGCATACGCACATATCATGCAATGTATGTATGTTATATTGAGTCACCTCGATGGTAGACGTGATGAGATCAATAAAACCGCTAGCGACGCATCCTTCCGAACTGAAGTTGATTCTGGACGGATCCAGCTTTGTTCCTTATTACGAGCAGATCGTGGAGCAGGTGCGCGGTCTGATTAAGCGCGGCCAATTGCGGGAAGGCAACACTTTCTGCTCTGAGGGCGAAGTCGCGCGATTCTTACGTATTAGCAAGATGCCGGTGCGCCAGGCGTTTCAGAAACTTCGTTCGGAGGGACTGCTAACAATTGAGAAGGGCAAGCGGCCAACGATCGGATCTGGCCAGATGCCGTGGGATTTTCAGCAGCTACGGGGCTTCAGCGAAGAGATGAAACGGCGTGGCCTTACGCCGTCGGCAAAGACTCTGGACCTTGAAGTTGTGGACGCTACCCCGGAAGTTACGATGGCACTGCGGCTTTCGTCGGGCGACAAGGTATATCGACTGAAGAGATTGCGCTATGTGAACGGCGGGCCGGTGGCGGTGGTAACGAGTTATCTCCCCGCGCGGGTCTTCCACGGGTTCGAGCAGCACAACCTGGAGAATCGTTCTTTGTATTCTGTGTTCGAGAATGTGTACAACCGCAAGTTGCAATGGGCTGAAGAAGTCTTCGGCGCCGTAACCGCGGATGGAGATACCGCGACGATTCTTGAGACTACGCCCGGAAGCCCGATGCTAATCGTTCGTGAAACGACCTACGACATACAACGGTTACCGATTGAATATAGCGTCTCGCTGTTGCGCGGGGATCGTTATACGGCGACGGTGGTGTCCGTAAGAAAGTCGTCAAACTAACAATCTCGTTTTTCCGAGGCTTAGATCCAGCATGCGATAGGCGGGGATATCCTAGCGACGCAATGTCGCTGCGACGAGGTCGCTTATGCCCTCTTGAGAAAAAAAGAAGAAATCGCCGTCCCGTTAGGTTTCCGAGCCGACACGATGTAAGTTCGCCAATCTCGCGCGGCGGTCGCGCCAGAAATACGATCGAGCGGCGGCCCCAGGAGATGTCAGTCTGTTCGCCTGCTGCCGGCTACCATCTAGAGTCGATCTCATCCAGAACACCCCGGCAATGACCCGCCTGCTGTTTCGACCCCAGAAACTGTAGCTTCCTGGTACGGCCAGAGAGCGAAGGATCCGGAATGGTGAGCGTGGACCAGGCGCAAGCAAGAAGTTGTCGGCCCGCGCGGGCGCGTGAGTTTTGGTCGCTCAGGAGGGAGAGATCGAATGCTGTGGATGCGGGCGGGGGCGAGTCGGTGCGCAACCAAGGGCACAGAAACCGTGGTTTGGGACGGCTTCTCCTTTACTAGAGCGAGAAGTTTTGCATCATAAGTGGTGCAACTAAGGTCCNNAAGGTCTCATCCGTACAATCCCAATCCTTTCCCTTCCTGTCGGCTAAAGCAAGATCCATCCTTAATAGAAATAGATGGATAGATACGAGGTCGGCACCCCACGGGCGAAATGGGTTGGGCCGCTCAAGAGAGAGCGCTCGAATGCCGTGGAAGCGGCGGCGCGGACCGGTGGGCAGGGTGCCGAGGGCGGCTTCCGCGCGGACGCGTGAGGAGTTTTTGGCCGCTCAGGAGAGAGAGACCTGGTCTGTCGCCCTTCTCGTAGCCGATGTAGCCCGGCGGCGCGCCGACCAGGCGGTTGGTCTGGATGCGAGTCCTGGTACTCGGCGCAGTTGACCTTGAGGAAGGCTTTGGGATTATCGAACAGCGCTTCGGCCATGGCTTCGACCAGCCGGGTCTTGCCGGAACCGGTGGGCCCGAGCAGGAGCATGATGCCGATGGGACGGTCGGGCGGGTGGAAACCGGCCATGAATGTCTGGACAAACTCGGTGGCCTTGATGATCGCTTCGTTTTGCCCGATCACTTTCTCGGCGAGCTTCTGTTCGAAGTCCGCAGCATCTGCGTTGAGTAGCTTTGGATGGGCAGCCGGTCAGGCGGATACTCAGCCCTGTAGCCAGTTCACCCGGTTCGCGCTTGACTAGCGGAGCCTGTCAGGAGTAATGGGCATATGAGTATGATTTCTTCCACTCCCCAGTTGACCATCGTTCCCGTCCGCCGCGTCTATCTCGACCCTGACGCCTATCTCTTTGGAAACACCGTCCAGGACCGCCGCCAGGAACTCGGGCTGTCCCTGTTCGAGGCCGCCGACCTCTCCGGCCTCACCATCTGGCAATGGGCTGCCATCGAAGAAGGCCTGCTGGTGCCCCACCGAGCGCAACCTGCTGCTGGCCATGGCGGGAACTCTCGAATCGAACTTCTTCATGATGGTGCTGGTCGCCAACCTGAGCTCTGTGGCCCAGAGTCTCTCCGAGGAAGCAGCCTAACCCCTATATAGAAGATGGGGCCTGCCGTCCGGCTCTCGGGCCGGAGCGGCTGGCCTCAATACTCATTACCAGATATGCTCACCTCTCAGAAAGGAGGTGAGCCGAGTGAAAGCTAAGAAGACCAATGATCCCAAGGTGAAGCGTATGAACATCAACGTCGAACTGAGTCTCCACGACGCTTTTAAGGCGGCCACCGCCGCCAAGGGCGAGAATATGACCGATGTGCTGATGCAGTTCATCCAGCAGTATGTCGAGAAGTACGGGTTCGAACCGAAGAAGAAGAGCCAGCGCTAATGAAGCGCTGTGTCGTGTATCTGCGGGTCTCGACCCTCGATCAACATCCCGAAACTCAGCTGCATGACCTGCGATCCATGGCTGCGCAACGTGGTTATGAGATCGTTCGGGAGTACACCGACCGGATCAGTGGTGCCAAACCGAAACGGCCGGGGCTCGACGAGCTGCTGCTGCACGATGCCCGCAAGCACCGCTTCGATGTCGTCCTGGTCTGGGCGTTCGATCGCATCGCCCGTTCTACCCGGCACTTCCTCGAGGTCCTCGACGAGCTGAACCACCTCAACATCGAGTTCATCAGCTTCCGGGAGAACGTCGACACCGGAGGGCCGCTGGGCCGGGCAATGATCGTGATCATCGGCGCCATCGCCGAGCTCGAACGCAATCTGATCATCGAACGGGTGCGCGCCGGCGTGCGGCGCGCCAAGCTCGAAGGCAGACACATCGGTCGACGGCCTATCGATGTCGATCGTCTTGCCATCCTGCGTGATCGTGATCGTGGGATCTCGCTTACCAACATCGCCAAGGCCCACCGTATCTCCCGTTCCATGGTCAGCAAGATCCTCCGTGAGGCCCGCCGGTCGCCTGGTTACGAAGGGTTCGTTCCAGCCTCCCTGCAACTGCAAGAAAACAGGCCGCCGAAAACGGCGGCCTGAGGTGGCTACAAAACAGTGGGTTTAGAGCGGGCCCAAGGCCTCTACGGCGGGTGTCGTCAGTATTCCAGCAGTCGTCGTTCTCCTTCGAGTTGGCGCAAAGGTGCGATGTCCTGTGTCAACTCGACCGTCCCGAGATAAGCGCCTGCCTTGTCGCGGACGGCGAAGTAGCGAATGTGGACGAACTTTCCATGGAAGTCGATCCAGAATTCGGCGACGTTTTGTCGGCCAGAGCGGAAATCTTCGAGAATCCGATCCACGATCTCCACACTGCGTGGAGGATGGCAGTGCTGAACCTTTCGTCCGATGATCGCTTTACTGCGGGCGAAAATACGTTCCGGTCCTTCGGTGAAAAAAGCGACGCGGTCGTCGGCGTCAACGAACGTCAGATCCAATGGTAGGCATGAAAGAACCGCGTGGAGCTGCTCGACGGTGACATTTCCAGTTGGCAGCATGATCACTCCGTCCTTCGGCAGTTCCATGGCTTTCCGCAGCACCGATTCCGGCGGGGTATAGCCCTCACGGGGCTCAACGAGACACCAGCCATAGCGGGGAGATGCTGCCCAGATCTCTGCCCACTCATCTTCGGTGAGCGTGTCGAGTGCCATCGGCAGCAGGATATTCTCTTCTTTGTAGATCATCTCCGACACCGCAGCCATCGCGCGTTCGGCTGGCGGCACAACATCGTTTTTCAAGTTCGACAGATCAGGCAACACGCTGAGAGCGCGGCCTAGCAACTTCAGGAGAGCTCGTGCGTCGTCGTCCTTGGCCCACATTACCTTTGAAGGACCAGTGATTCCATGGCGCTCAAGGCAGGAGAACAGCACGTGCTCCTTCCGCTGATAGTGCTTGTCTACATCCATTAGCTCGTTGAAACCGGATTTGATCTTCACGAGGATCTCGACACGATCCGTCGAACTCGTAGCCTCGCTAGCTTGTTGGATCGCTTGGCGCAGCCTTGTGACCACTTCCCCCAACGCCTCGTTTTCGCGATGGAAGATATCTACGGGATGACCGGGCGGAATCTCATGTCGCGGCTTGATCTGCACCATGACATCCCGTGTTACCTGCGAGTGCAAGTCGCACATGGATCGAACTTCTTCGACCGGCATGCCTTCGGCAATGAGTTCCTGCTCCATCGCCATGATTTCTGCGTAGTCGGTCTGGCGAACAAGCTCCTTCATCTGTTGCTTCACCTGCTCCGGGGCCTGGCCGGAGTGGAGGTGCTTGATGATGTGTTTCAAGGTTCGGACTCGGTGGGCTTTGTTGTCGATAATCTCGCTCATGATGGCCTCTCGATTAGAGGCTACGGGAGCGGAGGAGCGTTGGGGATGACTTATGTCACGGTCAACTGCCTTTACTCTTGATTGCCCTCAACCTCGCGATCGAAGCGAAACACATAACGCAGCAGGCCCCCATTGATCAACAGGAGCACGGTCGAACCCGTGGCGGACGGCACGAGAATCTGGCGATTGCCTCTGAGCAAAGCTTCCATCGCAACCGTCAACAGCCATAGTTGCAGGACGACGGTCGTTGCCACGAGAATCAAGATCGCTGAAAAGAGCGTCGTTCCTTGTTTACGCGTGCTCACGCTTCCACCTCCACGGCGTAAAGCTGATCACCGCGCTGTTCTAATTTCACCCGCGGCAGGGGCCGCGTCGGGGGTCCGGAGACCGGCGCGCCTTCTTCGAGATTGAAGTGCCCATTATGGCAAGGACAAACGAGCTGATTTTCTGACTTGCTATAGATGACCGCGCAGGAAAGGTGGGTACAAACCTGCGAGTAAGCCACGAGATTGCCCTCCGGCGTCTTCAAGGCAATACATGGATCCTGATCCGTTGGATAGCGAAACAGCAGAGAGCCTTCTCTTTCCAGCATGGCTGCGCTGCCGATGTAACGCTCTCCTTTTGCACCGCGATGCAGGACACCGCCGGCGGCCGCCGTGACCCAGGTCGCAGTCGTCAGTACGGCCGATCCCAAGGTCAGGAACTTCACCATCTCGCGCCGGCTCACATAATGGTCGCCCTCCCACTCGATGGGGAAATCGCTTCTCCACTTCGGTGCTTTGGCGCATGCTTCACAGTTCTTGTGCTTTGCTGGTTCTTTCCCGTCGCCTTCCATCACATTCCCTCCAGCATCAACGCAACGTCATAGGGATCCTCGGGCAATGAGGATGGCGTCGATGCAATCTGCACCAGGCTCACGTCCACCCGGGTGACCTCACGCGGCACCATCACATGCACCTTGGTTTTCACTTCTTCGTTGCCGAATTTCCATGAGTTGATCGGGATTCCACGACGGGTGCGCTGAATCTCCTCGGGCGTTGCGAATGTCAGCGCGCCGGAAGGACACACCGTAGCGCACATCGGTTTCTTGCCTACGCTGGTGCGGTCATAGCACATGTCGCACTTCATCATCTGGTCGATTTGCGCGGAGTACTTGGGCACGCCGAACGGGCAGGACACAACGCAATTCGAGCACCCGATACAGCGCGGTTTCAGGGAGCTTTGCACCACGCCATCGGGAGTCTTCTTGATCGCATCCGCGGGGCAGACGCGGGCGCAGATCGGGTCTTCGCAGTGCATACAAACTTGCGGTGCGGTCTGAACGCTGTTACGCCGCTCGATGATCTCAAGATGGATCATGCTGGTGCCGCGATGGGTNNTGCACTTCCAACTGTGCGATCGGATCGTGGGGTTCGGTGGTCTTGCTTACACGTACAGCACAGATCTTGAACTCCGGAATGTTCGACACCGGATCGATGGCGCGAATCGTAAGGTTGTTGGCGGAACGGTCCAGCGGCCAGTGGTACGGAATGAAGACGGTGTCGGGACGAATGGTTTTCACGACCTGCGCCCGAACGACGACCACGCCGCGGCGGCTTTCCACTTTCACGAAATCGCCGTCGACGACACCAAGCTTCTCCGCAAGTCGTGGATGCATTTCGCAAAGCGGCTGCGGATATTGATCGAGCAGGCTGCCGATACGACGCGTCTGGGAACCCGATAAGAAATGCGACACCACGCGGCCAGTGGTAAGAATGATGGGATAGTCGTCGTCGGGCATCTCCGCCGAGGGCCGCCATTCGATCGGGATGAAGTGCGCCTTGCCGTCGGGATGGCCAAACTTTCCGTTTTCATAAAGGCGCGGCGTTCCCGGATGGCCAATCTCGGGACAAGGCCACGAGACGCCGTATTCGTCGTCGACGCGCTCGTACGTGATCCCGTAATAGTCGGAAACACCTCCCTTGGAGGCCACGCGCAATTCGTCGAAGAGTTCGCGCGAGGAGTTGTAGCGAAACTTATCGCCGTGGCCGAGGCGTCGCGCCAGATCGCAAATGATCTGAGAATCCGGTCGCGCACCCTCGGGGGGAGTGACGGCCTGACGATGATGAATCACGCGGCCCTCTACATTCGTCGTCGTGCCCTCTTCTTCTTCCATCAGGGAACCGGCGAGGACAATGTCGGCGTAGCGTGCAGTTTCGGAGAGAAAGAACTCGATGTTGACGTAGAACTCCAGTTTCTCGAGCGCCGCTCTTACATAGTTTGCATCAGGCAGTGAGACAGTGGGATTGAAGCAGATGGAGAGCAGACCCTTGATCTTGCCTTCGTGAATCGCCTCGATCA
The DNA here is from genome assembly GCA_003151155.1 of Acidobacteriaceae bacterium. GTDB lineage: Bacteria > Acidobacteriota > Terriglobia > Terriglobales > Acidobacteriaceae > Korobacter. The sequence continues at coordinate 9,061 of PLWX01000178.1, read as the reverse complement.
GCGGTACCGCCGAGAGGCCTTTGCCCGGAATCGTGGCTTCGTCCACGCCCCATACGCCCGCAATATACTTCCGATGTTCCGGATTGGAGATGTCGCGGCTACCCGGAAGCTGATCGCACTTTTGTCCTTGCTCGCGCGCCCCTTGTCCGTTGCCTTGGCCGGTGATCATCGCGTATCCGCAGCCTTCGCGGCCGATACGTCCGGTCGCGAGTGCCAGTTGGATGGCAGCGATGCAGTTCTCTACGCCCTTGGAGTGATGTTCGATTCCACGTGCGTGAAGAACAAAGCTCGTCGGCGCCGGCCCCCAGATCTCGGCGGCCTTCACGATCATTTCCGCCGGGACACCGGCAATCTTCGACGCGTATTCCGGCGTGTACTTCTTCACCGCAGCGGCCACTTCATCAAAGCCAGTCGTGTGGTTTGCAATAAATTCGCGATCGATCCAGCCGCGCTCGATGAGGATGTGGAGCATGCCGTTGAAGACGCCGATATCGCCGCCCGAACGAACTGGAATAAACAGGTCGGCGTTGCGTGCAATCGGCGTCATTCGCGGATCGAGAATGATCAACTTGCCGCCGTTATCCCGCGCCTGCCACAGGTAGTCGGTGGTGATAGGTGCACACTCGGCCACATTCGCGCCGGCAACCAGGATCACCTTCGCCTTCGGTATATCACTCCACGGATTCGCACTGCGATCGATGCCAAAGACCTTCTTCGACGCTGCACCAGCCGACACCATGCACAACCGGCCGTTGTAGTCGATGTTCGCCGTTTGCAGCGCGACTCGCGCAAACTTCCCCATCAGGTATGCCTTCTCGTTCGTAAGCGATGCGCCGGTGAGCATCGCGAAAGCGTCTTTACCGTACGTGGATTGAATGCGTTGGATTTCGGAGGCGACCCTGGACATTGCGGCGTCCCACGAGATCGGCTCGAAGCCTTTGCCTTGCACTCGCTGAAGCGGCGACCTAAGCCTGTCTGGATGCTCGTCTTGCATGTATCGCTTCACGCCCTTCGGACAAAGCTTTCCTCGATTGAAAGGGAAATCTTCCCAAGGCTCGAAGCCGGTGACCTTGTTGTCGCGAACCTTCAGCTGAATGCCGCATTGCTGTCCGCAGAAGCAACAATGGGTCTTCACCAGCTTTTCGTCGGCCCCGGTGTGCTCCCAACCGCCGGAAGGCACACGATTCAAGGTCGGCCCAAACTGCTTCACGAGATCCGGTAGATCGGTCGGGAGCTTTGCCATTCTCAGAAACCTTTCGTTTCAGCAGCCTTCCAAAGGTCATCCTGTGTCAGCGCAATATTCTTGCGACGACATTGCGGACAAACGTCCTGGTAATGCGAGCCGTCTGCCATCTGATACTGAATCGCGAGAGCCGCCTGCACTGATTTCAAATCGTTCATCTGCAACTTCGAGCCGTAGGCCTGGCCGCAGCGGGCACAAGCAGCTTGCTCGCCCTTCGCGCCCGCCTGCTTGTAGAAATCCACCCCGAGTTGCGCGGGGCGCTGGAAGATATGAAAGAACTTTCCAAAAGGTAGGTAAAGCAACGTCATGATCACGGTGACGGCATGAACCTGTGACAGGAAGATGTAGTAAAGCCCGTGCATCAAGTGAGTGGATACGGTGAGGAACAGACCAGTCACGGAGATAGCAAACAGCATGATCAGGGGCATCAAATCATTCGAGAACTGCTGCACGGCCATCGCGCCGCGATCGCGCCCGCGGCGCCACATTGCAAAGAAGATGCCGATCAACACCATCACCGCGGATATGTCGAGGACGTTAAACGTTAACTCGGCGACGATCGTGCCCAACCTGAAATGACCAACCGGAATACCGAACATGAATGCGTTGTAGATCTGTTGACTATCGCGAGCGGTCTCAAAGCGCACCCAACCGAAGGAGAGTGGAAAGGTTACCGCCGCAGCGAGCAGGCAGCCCCAGGCCAGGAACCAGTGCGCCGTCCATCGGACTTTCGACCGATGTTCAATGAAGCGTTGTAGAAAAATGTTGCTCCAGAAGATCCGGACAAGGTGCGCTACATTCGTCGGCAATTTTCGGGGATTGAGAAAAATCTGCCAGCCACGAACCCAGTACAAGCGCGTCGGCGGACGACGCAACCACATTGCATAGCGGTAGCCCAACCCGAAGGCGGCAAACACGCTCGCTCCAGCATAAGAAACCAGCGCCGGATCGAAATCCCGCAAGCCACGACTTCCCACGAGGATTCCAACGATCAGGGATACCGCAACAATCACGCCCCAAGACGTGGCGTGAAATACATCTGAACCTTTCGCTGGAGAGACTGGCTTCATAGGTTCACCGCGAAACAGTTGCGAGTTGCATGGGCCGCTCACGCCTTGTGAGCAGAACGAACAGACAGAAGCAGCAGAAAACAGCAAGAAAGATGAAACCCATGGTGAAGCTGCCGCTGCGTTGCTTGATCATCCCCAGCACCAACGGCGGAAAAAATCCGCCGAGGCCTCCCGCCGCACCCACCAAGCCGGTAACGCTGCCTACCGAATTCGGGAAGTATTCCGGCACCAACTTGAAGACGGCGCCATTTCCCAATCCAATTGCTGCTGCCATGCCAAGCGCGCCGACTGTGAACGTAACCATCATGGGGCATGCCAGGAAGATTGCCATTACGGCAGTCGCGGGAAAAACCCATTTCAGAATCGCGGTGCCGCCCACCTTGTCAGCCAGGATACCGCCGATCGGACGCATCGCAGTGGCCAGCACAACGAATCCGGCAGTTCTCAACCCCGCGTTTTGCGGAGTGAGCTTGAACATCTCGGTAAGGAAAATGGGCAAGTAGATAGCCATCGCCACGAAGCCGCCGAAAGTGAGGAAGTAGTACAAACTCAAGATCCAGCTCTTCCCATCGGACAGTGGTTGTAAGATTTGTGCCATCGATTTGGCCGAACCACTCCGGGGAGCATTGCGCGCACCGAACGCGAAAATGACCAGCCAGATCGACAGAAGAATTCCAAAGGTCCAGAAGCCCCACTTTACCCCGTACGCTGCTGCGATGAACGGCGCGCCAAACGCGGCCAGCGATTGTCCGATGTTTCCCGCGCCATAAACGCCGAGAGCAAAGCCCTGCCGCTCCGCGGAATACCAGCCGCTCACAAATCCGACGCCGACTGAAAAACTGGCCAGTCCAATGCCGATCAAGAAGCCATAGGTGAGCAGATGCGTGTAGTCGTGCACCCCGCCCATCAGAAATGCCGGGATCACGGATGCGATCATGACCGACGTGAATACCCATCGTCCGCCGAGTCGATCGGTGAACATACCCAGCGGAATGCGTCCGAGGCTGCCCAGCAGGACTGGAAGAGCCACGGCGATGCTCTTTTGAACTGGAGACAGGTGCAGTTGCTTGCTGAGAATCGGCATCATCGCCGACATGGTGCCGAAGACTGCGAAGCACAGCGCGAAGGCGCCCGTACCGAAAGCAAGCTGCGTTTTCTGGGATGATTGCTGTGCCATGGTGATTATCTCTGCCTTAGCTTCTCGCTGCTGCGTGCGGCTCTGCTACGCCGTACAAACCCCGGATTGGCGTTTCCAATTCTACTGATCGAGGTCGATGGACTTTATGATTGAGAACTCGAGCCAGTCTTCTCCGAATATTTCAACAGGGTGCTGAGTGCGAACCGTTCCATTTCCACAATCGAGCGCATCAGCCCGGCAATACTTATTGCATCCCCAGCACACGCGCTCGGGGTTCTTCGGGAAGAGTGGGAGTTTCGACATATGCCAACGTTGCCCCTCTGCGAATAACCATCTCATTCCGAGCGGCTTGCCGCTGTGACTTAAGTCATGGAGAATTCACAGCCCGAGGAGGTACGTTTTCGATTCAATTATCTCTCGCCGCTGGCCGTGGACAGACTCAAGATCTCCTTAGATATCGCTGTACGATATTATAGGAAGAATGGTGGCGCCGGACCGGAGCCAAAGAGATTTCGATGGTTGGAAAGGGTGATCAAATACATGGATTACAAATTCATTGCCGACTTGCTGGCTGACGTCAAAGTTCCAATCGAGGGAATTCTTAGCCGGGTTCTGCAAAGAGACGAACACGTGAATATCACACTATTCGGGTTTTCGCCGGGACAGGAGTTGTCGACTCACTCGGCTCCCACCTCAGCAGTGCTTTACTTCCTCAGTGGCGAATCTGACGTTACTCTCGGGGATGACGTGCATCATGCCGGTACCGGATCGTTTGCGTACATGCCTCCTTTGCTGCCGCATGCCATTGCTGCAAAGACAGCAACCATGATGTTGCTGGTGCAGATCAAAACTCCGAAGGCCGACGCTTAGTCGATCGAGTCCGGACGCCTTCATCACACAATTCGGGACCGAGAGGCGACTTTGAAGTAGGCTTGGAAACTTTCCGAGAGAACTCGTGGCGCTGGTGAGTAACTCGTTAGTTCGATCGGGTCAAGCCCAAATAATGGTCGGAACGCTAAAGGAGAGCTGTCGATGAATCAGTCTGAGGGCCATGTAGGTCGCACTCGTCAGCCTATTCCAACTTCCGGTGCCTTGCTAAGCTTCGATATTGCTGCCGAGGTTCGACGCCTGCTATCGGAACAACCATGGCAGGCAGAGCATACAGCGAACACAATCGTGAAGTATTCCGATCTTCGCATTGTGCTGGTTGCGCTCAAAGCTGGAGGCCGTCTCCACGAACACCAAACATCAGGGCGCCTCTCAATTCAATCACTTGCTGGCGAGATGCATGTACATGTTGATGGACACGTGATTGAAATGAGTACTGGGAACTTACTTACCCTGGACCGCGATGTCCCACATGACATCGAAGCGAAGACAGACAGTGTGTTTCTACTGACCATCGCTTGGCCGAAATAAGGCAATAGAAGAGACCTCACCGGTCGACGAGGCGGTCCTAAACCCAAAGGCTCTGATTCAGCGGGACTCGAACCTGTTGTTTGAAGCAGTTGCTGACGCGATCAGAGCAGAGCTTCAGAACCTGGCTTTCGCAACTTTTCGGCCAGTTGGCTGTCTCTTGAGGCCTTGGGCCCGCTCACAACCCACTGTTTTGTAACCAGCTCAGGCCGCCGTTTTTGGCGGCCTGTTTTCTTGCAGTTGCAGGGAGGTTGGAACGAACCCTTCGTGACCAGGCGCTCGGCGGGCATCTCTGAGAACCTTGCTGACCATGTCGAAAGCTTTTTTGCAAAGGTGGGGGCTTTCGATCACCTCGTGTTCACCGCAGGCGACAGTCTCCACCTTCACGAACTCGCCAGTACAGATCTCAAGCACGCCAGACACGCCTTTGAGCTGCGCTATTGGGCGGCACTCGCCGCGGTCAAATACGGGAGCCCGCATATTCGTAAAGGAGGCTCCATCGTGCTCACCACCGGAATCGCTGGCCAGCGCCCGCAAAAGGGATGGGTGATTGCCGCAAGTGTCTGCGGAAGCATCGAGGCACTCGCGCGTGCCCTGGCGGTCGAACTGGCACCAATACGGGTTAATGCGGTGTCTCCTGGAGTCGTTCGGACGAACCTCTGGCAGAGCATGACTGCGGCAGAACGCGAGAACCTCTATGAGACCGTGGGCAAGAGTCTGCCTGTGGGAAGAGTCGGTGAAGCTCATGACATTGCCCAAGCCTATCTGTTCTTAATGCAGGAAGCGTTCTGTACCGGGCAGACCGTTGTGGTAGATGGTGGTACGGTCCTGGTTTAGCGCCGTCGTAGACCAGGTTGTGACAGACATTGGCAGAACGGGGCAAGGGCGTTTGCAGTGCCGGCTGACGTGTCGAAAGTTCTTCCTTCCATCTCCCGAAACCTCGGCATTTCCCGAAGTCTCGTCATCCGGCCATTGGCGTCACCCGCTTGTTTTCAATGCGTTGCAAATGGCCTTTGTATTGCTTTTTCTGTTTACGATAGCGGGGCGATGGCGGCATAAGCAGCGCATCGGGACGACCGCTACCTTGTACCAGACAAACATCACCGATGACCTTGAGGATCGAGAGATCAGCGCGAACGAAATTCACGGTCTTTACTCTCAGCGGACGTATGGAGGCGGAGCAGGTCGCGGAACTGAAGGAGCTTTTCGATTCCGATTACCGCAAAATCATTCTGGATTTGCGGGACCTGAAGCTCGCGGATCGCGACGCCGTGAGGTTTCTAAGAGGTTGCGAGGCGAGTGGAATGAAGCTTGAGAACTGTCCGGCGTACGTCCGCGAGTGGATGGACCGAGAAAAGTAGAAACAACGAGGAATTTCAATGTCAACCGCAGCCAAGCTCCTAACTTCCCCTATTGTGCAGTTCCAGGCGGAGCCCACCGCAAACGCGATTCGCTTCCTCGATGAAAGGCTGGCTTCCGTGCCCGCTTCCAGCATTCCGGAAGATTTTCGCAAGCTGTCGCGTTTCTTCCCGGTGATCGTGCTAGTTCCGAAATCCGCCGTAGAGGAAAAGGCGACCCAGAAGAAACTGGCCGATCCCGCGAATATCTGTTTGCCGCTGGATGCAGCGAAGGCCTGGTTAAAGAATTCCAACGCCCCCGATACGTTTGCGTTTGGCGGAGTGACCGGACGTTTGTCGACGATGGAAATTCGTCGCAACGGCCAGCCCGTTACTCTCACAAAAAAAGAATTCGACGTTTTCGCATATCTGCTCAAAAACCCGCGGAGGGTGATCGCACGGGACGAACTACTCAATGAAGTGTGGGGATACGAGAACTATCCGTGTACAAGGACTGTCGATACCCACATTTTGAGGTTGCGCAAAAAACTAGAAACGGAACCTGGGCATCCCAAGCATTTCCATACGGTCCACTGCACGGGTTACAAGTTTGTGCCCTAAGTCCAACGTTTAGGAGATCTTATGATTACGAACTATTTAAAGGCAGGGCTCATAGGTTTGTGCGCCCTTGGAATATCCAACAACTCTGGCGCCCAGACATCGGGCACGCCGATAAAAAACGTCGTGCTGGTTCATGGAGCTTGGGCAGATGGTTCCGGCTGGAAGGGCGTTTACGACATCCTGGTTAAGGACGGATTCAACGTCAGCATCGTCCAGGAGCCGGAGACGTCATTCCAGGACGACGTTACGGCGACAAAGCGCGTCATTGCTCAACAAGAGGGACCGTGCATTCTTGTTGGCCATAGCTATGGAGGCGCCGTCGTTACTGAGGCGGGGACGGACCCCTCTGTCGCCGCCTTGGTGTACATCGCAGCCCATATGCCAGACGCTGGAGAGAATGAGGCAGATGACGGAAAACGATTCCCAAGTGACCTCAGCAAGAGTACCGCAATAAAAAAGACGACCGACGGCTTCACTTATCTCGATCCCCGCCAGTTTCATGAGTATTTTGCCGCCGACGTCTCTGATGAACAGGCCGCGTTCATGGCGCGATCACAGGTACTCAACCGTGCTGACAACTTCAAAGCCGCCATCACCCAGCCCGCTTGGAAAAGCAAACCGAGTTGGATGGCGGTAGCGACGAAGGACAGGGCCATCAATCCCGATCTTGAGCGGTGGTATGCCACGCGTGCGAATAGTCACAAGGTCGAGATTGAGGGCGCCAGCCACGCTGTCTACGTCTCGCATCCCAGGGAGGTTGCAGATCTAATTGAGAGTGCGGCTCGTGCGAGTTCCAAGTAGCTCGGCACGAGGAGATATTGGATCTATGGGGTTTCCTGAGGTTGAGTTCCCTGAGCAGAAGATTTCGACACGTCCATCGCGCGGAGCAAGAGCCCCTCGTATCGCGATCGTGGGCGCTGGGTTTGTGGGTTCCACAACTGCATATGCACTGATGATGTCAGGAATGGCGGCTGAAATTGTGCTCATTGATCAAGACTCGCGCCGCGCCGAGGGACACGTAAATGACTTACGCGATGCGGAAGTTTTTTCCCACACAACGCGCATTTTCATGGGCGATTTTTCGGACTGCTGCTCGGCGGACGTAACCATAATCACCGCAGGAGTCAGCCAGTCGGGTCAGACGTCGCGATTGGAAGGGCTGCGCGATACGGGAGCGATACTGCATGGCCTCGTCAGCGAGATTTGCCTGCAGAATCCCCGCGGCATCCTGCTGATAGCTTCGAACCCGGTGGATGTTTTGACATATGCGGTATGGAAATGGTCTGGCCTCCCCGCCCACCGGGTGATTGGTTCGGGAACGTCTCTCGACACATCGCGCTTTCGCCGGCGACTTGCGGAACACTATGGGGTTGCCTCTGCCAACGTGCACCCTACGTCGTCGGAGAGCATGGGGACAGCCAGATTCCTGTCCTATCCTCGGCTCGAGTGGCGGGATTTCCTCTCGCTGAATTCTCCAAGGAACTGAGGCTACCGCATGAAGAGCGTTCTTTGACCGAGATCGCGAGCGAAACGCGAACCGCAGGAGGCGACATTATCGGGGCGAAAGGCGCAACGTATTACGGAATTGGAGCCGCGCTGGTTCGTATCATTCGCGCCATTCTGCGCGATGAACGTGCAATCGTGACCGTTTCGAGTCGGGTTCCCGAATCGATGGAATTGGGTGAAGTATCACTATCTCTGCCAAGCATCGTCGATCGCCACGGGATCGCACGCGTACTGCCGGTTGCGCTCAATAGCTCGGAACGGAGCGCGCTGGAAGCGTCTGCCGAAGTCGTCAGAGGGAATATCGCGATCTTGTCCCAAACAATGCCGATCTAGCAGACACAGTCCCGAGCATCAAGCAAGGTTCTGTGCCGCGTGAGCCGCTCCGATTTCCCAAACATTTTCACCTCGATCTCACTCCGCTCAAATCTGATGTCCGCTTCCAGGATTACTTCCGATTAGGCCGTCATCCGGGAACGTTCCAAATCGCTTCCCACAAGCCGACTTCTCGGTAGTTATCGTGTCTCAGTGAGTGCATTGGCGAAAATGCACTAACCGAGATCCGCAAATTTCAGATGGGTTAAAGCCTGGGGCTCGCGTCCATCTCGGAGGCCCGCGCCAGTGCTAGCGTGTCGATATACTCCCGGACGTTCGTCAGTTTGCCATCTCGAACGGTAATGGCGAAGACCCAATGGTCCTCAAACGTCTTATTCGTGGCTTTGATTCTCCCCGT
>PLWX01000047.1 GCA_003151155.1 Acidobacteriaceae bacterium | reverse complement strand
CTAGGCCGACTTCGTTAGAGATGTTCTCGCCAGCTATCGTGTGACACATGAGTAGGTGTCACAACTCTCTATAGCTTGCAAGCGAATCCCACATACCCTGGTGTTGGAGTGTGAATTATCTGGCGAGCTGTACTTCTTCTGCTGTCTTGCATTGTCGTTGCCAACGCGCAATCGCCCAAGTTTGACCAAGGGTCGAATTGTGAGAATCAGTTGCGCGAGCATTGGACCGATCCTGCTACCGGACTCATGTGGGCCGGTTAAGGATAACGGAAAAGATGTGACATGGGGAAAAGCGAACGAATACTGCCGCCAACTCCGCTTGGGCGGCTACTCCGATTGGAGGCTGGCGACGCTTGCCGAGTTGAAAGGGATCTACGACATCAGCGTCAATGCTGCCGGGCTAGCGGGCCCCCCCAAAACGTCAAGAGCTTTCAGTTGGCACGTGCAGGGAGATCTGTTCCTGACTGGTGATCAATGGAGCGGTAGCCTCATAGCTGATGATCGCGGAAACCCTTCGGGATACGCGTGGCGGTTCGATTTCAATGAAGGACGGGCGTTCGACGATGACGAAATCTCCTTCTACACCAACAATCGCGCACTGTGCGTTCGCCGCGCTGGCGAATAAGTGGCGATAAATCGCCTTGCCACTACCTATCAAACAACCTGAGTCCAACTTAGGTCCATTTATTCCCAACTTCATCTATCGGAACTACCATCCCCCAGTACGAACCTACCTGAAGAACTACGCCCTACTCATCGCGCAGCGTCTTCATCGGCTCCACTCGCATCGCACGATACCCCGGCAGCAGGCTCGCCACCGCTCCCACCGCCAGCAGCAGCGCTGTCGCCGCGCTGAACGTCGCCATGTCTGTCGTCTTCACTCCAAACACCACCGACGCCAGCAGTCGGCTCATGGCCAGCGCCGCTGCAATCCCAATCCCCACCCCGATCAGCGTGGGGCGCAAGCCTTCCAGCAGCACCATGCGCAACACGTCCACGCGTCGCGCTCCCAGCGCCAGCCGTATTCCAATCTCCCGCAATCGTCGCCGCACCGAATACGTCAGCACGCTGTAGATTCCCACCGCTGCCAGTAACAACGCCAGCCCTGCAAACGCTTCCAACAGCATCATCGTGAAACGTTGCGACGCAATCGATAGCCCAACCACATCGCCCATCGTCATCACATCGATCACCGGCACCTCCGGATCGATCTCGTGAATCGCGTTCCGCACCCCTGGCGCCAGCGTCTCGACATTCGCACCGCCGCGCACCGCCAGCGCCATCCCAAACGATCGCCAGTCCCCGTCCGTCGCCACCCGCTCCTGCGCCATCGGGTAGTAAAGCGTGGCGTCATCTTCGGAGCTCGTGAGGCTCATCTGCTTCACGTCTCCCACAATGCCCACGATCTCCCGCACTCGCCCCGGCGCAAATGTCAGCGTAAGGTGCTTCCCGATCGGGTCTTCTCCCGGCCAGAAACGCTTCGCCATCGCCTGGCTGATCACCACTACATCCGGAGACTGCGCCCGGTCGGCATCCGAGAAGGACCTACCCCGGACCGTGGGAATCCGCATCGCCTGGAAATATTGCGGGCTCACCAGTCGTACCGCCACCTCCGGCTGGTCTGCCATCGCTACCACCGGCCGCCCCTCGATTGCCACCGGCTGCATCGAGCCGCCTTGCGTTGGCAGGTTGTCGATCGCGCCCGTCGACTGCACCCCCGGAAGCTGTCGCAACCGCTCCAGCACCCGATCGTAGAACTGCATCTGCTGCGCCGGCCCGGCAAATTTCTTCGCCGCAATTCCCAGTTGCATCGTCAGCACGTTGTCGGGGTCATACCCGGGCTTTACCGCCCGCAGCGCGCCCAGCGTCCGGATCATCAATCCCGCGCCGAATAACAACACCAGCGACGGGGCCACCTCCGTCACCACCAGCACTCCCCGCGTGCGGTTGTGCCCGCCATCGGAATCCGTTCTTCCCAGCCCTTGCTTCAACGCGTCATTCGGATTGGTCCGGGTCGCACTCAGCGCCGGCAGCAGTCCCGCCAGCACACCCACCACCACTGCAATCGCGAACGTGAAAGCCAGCACCGGGAGATCGACATGAACCTCGAAGAACTGCGGCAGCTCGTCGCTCAGCACTTTCACCACCAGCTTCGTGCCAAACAATGAAAGTCCCAGCCCGAGCACTCCTCCCCCCAGCGAGAGCAGCAACGACTCCGCCAGCACCTGCTGCACCACCCGTCGCCGTCCCGCTCCCAGCGCGCTTCGGATCGCGATCTCTTTTCTCCTTCCCATCGTGCGCACCAGCGTCAGGTTGGCCACGTTCGCGCACGCGATCAACAACACGAACCCGACGGCCCCAGCAGTACCAGCAGCGCGGGGCGCACATCCCCTACCATGTCCTCGCGCAACGGTATCACCAGCGCTCCCCAGCCCTTGTCGTCCGCAGGGTATTGCTGCGCCAGCCGCTGCGAAATCGTATCCATCTCCGCCTGCGCCTGCTTCACGTCAACGCCCGGCTTCAATCGCGCCACCGTGTAGTAGTGATGCTCACCTCGCACCGCTGCTTCCTTGGCCGTCATCCCCATCGGCGTCCACATCCGCGCCCAGCTCGGAAACTTGAAGGTTGGCCCCATCACTCCGACTACGTCGTATCTCTGCTGATCCAGCGTGATCTGCTTTCCCACGATCTTCGCGTCTCCGCCGAAACGCGTCTTCCATTCCGCGAAGCTCAGGATCACCGCATGGTTCTTTCCGTCCTGGTCTTCTTCCGCGGGAAAGCTCCGTCCTAGCAGCGGCTTAGCCTGTAGCGTCGGAAAGTACTCGTGCGTCACCGTCGCCGTCTGCAGCGTCACCGGCTCCCCCGCGCCCGTCAGGTTTACCGACGCCCCGCTGATCAGCGACATGCTCTCGAACACATCGTTCTGCTTCTGCCAGTCCAGGAAGTTCGCCGCCGACACCGCGAAAATCTTCGCGCCCGGAAAACTGCTCTGCGGTGGCGTATGCCACACCCGTACCAGTCGTTCCGGATTTCCCAGCGGCAACGGCTGCAGCAGTACGGTATTTACCACCGTAAAGATCGAGGTATTCGCCCCAATCCCCAGCGCCAGCACCAGCAACGCCGCCAACGTGTACCCCGGCGTTCGTCGCAATGTCCGCCCTGCGAATCGCAGATCCTGCCAAAGCTCGCGCATGTCCCACACCTCCGCCACGGATTATCGGCTGCATCCAACCCACCACAACGAACCCGTTCGTTTGAAGGTGCTTAGATTGTGCGCACTTGACGGAAACTGTTCAGCTGCGGTTTCCGCTGTCCGTCGCCGGACACCGCCTGGATGGGGAGGCAAAAATAAAAGCCCTCCCACCCGGGAAGGCTCTCGATGAATTCAGGAACTCCTACTTGATCACGCCGCGTTCCGATTTCTCCACGAACGCCAGCAGCATCGCTACATCTTCCCCCTGATCGCCTTCACTCTTCAGCTTCGCAATCGCCTGCGACGTGTTCAGCTTCGACGCCAGCAGCACTTTGAAGAAATGCTGGATGCGCTTGATGCGCTCCGGTGTAAAGCCTCTCCGCTCCAGCCCGACTGAGTTCACGCCNNGTAAGAATACTTGCCGATGGTCACGAACTGGTGGATCGGGCACAGTGCGCTGATCGACGCGTACTCCTCCACCGTCACGTGTCCGCCCAGCGTTGCGCCGTTGGCCAGGATCACGTGGTCGCCGATTTGGCAATCGTGAGCAATGTGCGCATACGCCATGATCAACGTGTGGCTGCCGACAACGGTCAGTCCGCCGCCCTTGGTCGTTCCACGATGGATCGTGACGTACTCGCGGATCTGGTTGTGGTCGCCGATCTCCAGTCGAGTCGGCTCGCCCTTGTAGCTGAGGTCCTGTGGCCCGATGCCGATCGCCGCAAAGGGATAGAGTTTGTTATGGCTGCCGAGTTTCGTCGGCCCTTGCAGAACAACATGCGCGACGAGTTCGCACTCCTCGCCCATCTCGACGTTGGCGCCGATCACGCAATACGGCCCAATCTTGCAGGAAGCCGGAACCTTCGCCGACGGGTCGATCACGGCGGTGGGATGGATGTTTGTCATGGCCGCCGAGCTCATCCGTTCTGCGGCTGCGCTTTCTCGCGCGGCACGATCTGGCAACTCACGGTCGCCTCGCAAGCCAGCTTGTCGCCCACGAACGCTTTGCCCTGGAGTTTGGCCGCCGTGTTGCGCCACACGATCACGTCCACCTCCAGACGAACCTGGTCACCTGGCACCACCGGCTTCCGGAACTTCGCCTTCTCGATCCCGGCGAAGACCATCAGCTTCTCGTTCTGGTCGGGGATCTCCGTTAGCAGCAATGCGCCACCCGCTTGTGCGATGGCCTCCACGATGAGCACCCCCGGCATGATGGGGTACCCCGGGAAGTGTCCCTGGAAAAATTGTTCGTTGGCCGTGACGTTCTTGATCGCCACGATGCGCGTCTTGCGTTTGAACTCGATCACCCGGTCGATCAGCAACAGCGGGTAGCGGTGAGGGAGAATCTTCTGTATGTCGACGACGTCGAGTACCTGTTTCGCCTCGGCCATCTCGCCGGTGATCAGTCTGCCATCATTCATTGCGCGTCTCGAAGAAAACGCTCATTATATACGGCGGCAATCGGCCACCCTCCGATACACTGCCACAGACAATGCCCCGACCCTCATCCTCTCAGATTCCACCCCGCCAACTTCTCGCAGACCTGGAGCCACAGCTCCCCTCCATGACTGCCATGCTGCGCCGCCTCGTCGAACATGAATCGCCCAGCGACGACAAGAACGCCTGCGATCGCATGGCTGACATGATCGGCGAGGAATTCGAAGCCATCGGCGGCCGCTCCAACCTGTATCTCGACAAGCATGCCGGCAATCACGTGCAGATCGACTTCCCCGGGCCACGCGGCGTGAAGCCTGTCCTCATCGTCGGCCACTACGACACCGTATATAACCTCGGTACGTTGAAGACCATGCCCTATCGCGAAACCCGCGACCGCATCAGCGGCCCCGGTGTCCTCGACATGAAGGGCGGCATCGTCCAGATCCATGCCGCTCTCGCTGCGCTGCTGAAACACGGACTTCCCAGCCCGGTGACCGTCTTCCTCGTCTCCGACGAAGAGACCGGCAGCGCCAGCTCTCGCCCTATCACCGAGCGCCTGGCGAAGCATGCTGCTGCGGCCTTTGTCTGCGAGCCTGCCGCGGGAGAACAGGGTGCCCTCAAGACCGCCCGCAAAGGCGTCGGGGACTACCTTCTCAAGGTGCAAGGTGTCGCCTCGCATGCCGGCCTCGACTTCGACAAAGGCCAGAGCGCGGTTCTGGAACTCGCCCGCCAGATCGAAGCCGTTAGTGGATTTACCGACCTGAAGCGCGGCATTACGATCAACCCCGGTGTCGTTCGTGGCGGAACACGCAGCAACGTCGTAGCCGCCGACGCCGAAGCTGAGATCGACGTCCGCGTCACCAATCGCAAAGACGTGCAGCGTGTAGCCCGCTTGTTCGCCAGTCTCCGCCCAAAGAACCGCCGCTGCAAACTAACCGTCACCGGAGGCGTGAATCGCCCACCGATGGAGACGAACCAGGCGACTGACGGACTGTTCGCCCAAGCCAAGGCCCTCGCGAAGGAACTCGGCTTCCCGTTGCAGGCAAAGGCAGTTGGCGGCGGTTCGGACGGTAATTTCACCTCCGCTCTCGTCCCCACCCTCGACGGTCTTGGCGCGGTCGGTGACGGTGCCCATGCCCAGCACGAGTTCATTTTCACCACCCAGTTGCCGAAGCGGGCGGCTCTATTGGCGGCGCTGATTCAGTCCCTGTAGCACCTTCGTCTTTGACTAGCTCCCGCCGCTAGCCTAGAATTTAACCTGCAGACGCCCGAATTACCGTCATAGCTGGCAGGACTCCGGGCTGCATTGGAGGACTTATATGTTCGGTGGAAAACTTGGAATGCCCGAGCTCCTGCTGATTCTCGGCATCGCACTGCTAATCTGGGGCCCCAGCAAACTCGCTGACCTCGGCAAGGGCATGGGCGAAGGAATTCGCAACTTCAAAGGTGCGATGAAGGAAGGCGAGCACGCCCCAACCGACGAGAAGAAGCCGTAGGCTCCCGTCGCTTCGCAAAGTTCAAAGGCACGCTTGAGCGTGCCTTTTTGTTTTGGACCTTCCGCGGTCAACCAACGATCCAGCCTGCAACTTCTTAACTCTTTCTTGTCATCCCGAGGAGCGCAGCGACGTGGGGACCTGCTGTTCGCCGGTATCTAAATAATCCCCGCTCGTTTCAACATCGCGCAAACCCGCGCCACCGGCAGTCCCACAACATTCGAATAATCGCCTTCGACGCCCGTCACCCAGCGCGAGAACATTCCCTGGATGCCATACGCTCCGGCCTTGTCCATCGGTTCGCCTGTATGAATGTACTCCTCAATTTCTTCGTCGGAGAGTGTCGCGACCGTCACTGTCGTCGTCTCGCTCTCCATCACGTCGCCCTTGGATCCGCGTAAACAAACACCCGTCGTTACCTGATGGGAACGCCCGGAAAGGAGACGCAACATGCGCGCTGCATCCGCTTCATCGCTGGGCTTTTCCAGCACGTGCTCATCGCAGACTACGGTTGTGTCTGCTCCCAGTACAAAATCCGCCGGATACTTCGCGGCAATCGCGCGGGCTTTTTCGGTGGCGAGTCGCAGCGTGTACTTCGTCGGGTCTTCCCCATCCCTGCGTTCTTCCGGCACGTGTGCCGGTTCCACCCGAAACACGATGCGCGCTTTGCGTAGCAACTCCGAACGCCGCGGCGAAGCCGAAGCAAGAATCAAACCCATGCCGACGATTGTAGCGGAGAGTTCCTGCAACCTCTCTCGCCGCAAAACCGTCTCATTCGATGTGCCCGTGAAGAACGCAAGCTCCTCCTTGAACTATGGCGCCAGTGTGCGCGACGACCGAACCCACTTTCGCATCTGGGCTCCGAATACCAGGAGCCTCGCGATTCGTCTATTCCGCAACGGCAAGCAACAGGACCTGCCGATGCAGAGTGATGCCGAAGGCGTGTACACGCTCGAAGCCGATGCTCGCGCCGGCGATCGTTACCTGTGCCTCATCGATGGCGACA
This sequence comes from Acidobacteriaceae bacterium, assembly GCA_003151155.1. Lineage (GTDB taxonomy): Bacteria > Acidobacteriota > Terriglobia > Terriglobales > Acidobacteriaceae > Korobacter. The sequence goes on along the minus strand of PLWX01000047.1, from coordinate 16,707 downwards.
AAGCTATCCCCGATCCCGTCTCGCGCTTCCTGCCCGAAAGCGTGCACGGTCCAGCCGAGATCGTCGATCCCGAGAAGTTTCAATGGACCGACGCGCAATGGCAGGGTCTCGATTACGAGGACTACATTGTTTACGAGTTGCACGTCGGAACTTTCACGCCCGAAGGCACCCTCGATGGCGCGATCGAGAAGCTGCCGTATCTGAAGTCTCTCGGCATCACCGCCATCGAATTGATGCCCGTCAATGCCTTTCCCGGAAAACACAACTGGGGCTATGACGGCGTCGGTCTCTACGCCGTGCAGAAGGCTTACGGCGGCCCAGAGGCGCTCCGCCGTTTTGTCGACGCCGCCCACGCTCAAGGTTTTGCCGTCGTTCTCGACGTCGTATACAACCACCTCGGCAATGAAGGCAATTACCTGCGCATGTTTGGCCCCTACTTTACCGACCACCACAAAACCCCGTGGGGCGAAGCCATTAATTACGATACCGGGGGCAGCGAGCACGTGCGCCGTTTCGTCATCGACAATGCGCTCTACTGGATTCGCGAGTATCACCTCGACGGCCTCCGCCTCGACGCCGTGCAGACCATCAAAGACGATTCGCCCCGCCATCTGCTCGACGAGTTGCAGCAGAACGTGCAGACGCTTGCCCAGGAACTCGGCCGCACCGTGACGGTCGTCGCTGAGACCGACGAGAATGATCCGAAATATGTACGCCCCATGGGCAGCGGTTATGGGCTGCAGGGCTTCTGGAGCGACGACTTCCATCATGCGTTGCACGCGTTCTTCACCGGCGAACGACAAGGCTATTACCAGGATTTCGGCAAGCCCGAGCAGATTGTCCGTGCATTGCGCGACGGCTACGCCTTCCAGGGCGAGCTCTTCAACTTCTGGAAAGCGAAACGCGGCAAGCCCGCCATCGACGTCCAACTGCCCTGCAACGTCGTCTGCATTCAGAACCACGATCAGGTTGGCAACCGTGCGAAAGGCGATCGACTTACCACGTTGGTTCCTCGAGGAGCACGTTATGTTGCGGCTGCCATTCTGCTGCTCGCGCCGCATACGCCGCTCCTCTTCATGGGACAGGAGTACGACGAGCCGAATCCATTCCAGTTCTTCAGCGACTTCACCGACCCGATTTTGCAGAAGGCCGTGAGCGACGGTCGCCGCAACGAGTTCAAGGATTTCGATTTCAGCGAAGTGCCCGATCCACAGGATCCGCAAACCTTCGAGCGCAGCCGTCTCGATTGGTCAAAGGCCGTTGACACCAATCCCATGCTGCGCTGGTATCGGGAACTGATCCGCCTTCGCAAGAAGCACATCACGCCCGCCGAGCGTACCTGTTACGCGTCGTATGAAAACGGCGTGCTCACCATGATGGCCCCTGGAGATACCCCGTCGATCAGCCTGTTCGCAACTCTCGAGCCAGGCAAGAATTTACCCGCAGAAGAAGATGGCTGGAACCTTACCCTGCAATACAAAAGCGAAGACGGCTACAAAGTAAGAGTCTTCACGCGCTAACCGCCCTTGTCATGGCGACCGTAGAATGCGCCGACCTTGCGCATTCGGAGCGGAGCTACCCTTTGTTTTGTCTGTGTTCAGAGTGCTAACGCGGCGACAATTTCCTCAACAATCTCGTCCACGGAATGCGCGATATCCACGACTACCGCATCACGCGGCTCTTCCAGTTGTTCGAACTGGCTCGGCAAAAGATCCAACTTCGCGTAATGATGCTGGCGCGCTTGCAAACGCGCCGCAATCAATTCCTGTGATCCGCGTAAATACACCACGCGCATGCCAGGGAACACGAGCTGTTCGCGATATTTTTCTTTCAACGCGGAGCACGCCATCACCAGGTTGCGACCGGCCTTTTCCATCGCCGCGCGCACGGCTGCGAGCCACGGCATTCGATCTTCATCGGTCAATGGAATCCCTGCGCTCATCTTGGCTTTGTTCGCGGTCGAATGGAAATCGTCGGCGTCCGCGAAATTCCAACCGAGTCGCGCAGCCAGCGCCTGTCCAACGGTGGTCTTGCCCGAACCCTGCACGCCCATCAACAAAATGATCACGACGAAATCCTACTACGTGCTCAGTTACAATCCGGCGATGCCGAACGCGCCACATCCGCACCGCTGGAGGATTGCCATCCTGCTCGGCGCCGGCGTGCTTGTCAATTACTTCGACCGTGTCAATCTCTCGGTGTCGTACGGTGTGCTGAGCCGCGAGTTCGGCCTTTCCACCATCGCTTTTGGCTACCTGCTCAGCGCCTACAGTTGGTCGTACGCGCTCTGCCAGATTCCCGCCGGCGCGCTGCTCGATCGCTTCGGCGTCCGCATCGTCGGACGATCCAGCACCCTGATCTGGAGCCTCGCCTCTTTCGCCTCCTCACTCTCTATCGGGATGCGCCAGTTCTTTGCCTCGCGCCTATTGCTCGGCGTCGGCGAAGCTCCCACGTTTCCGGCGAATGCGAAGGCGATCGGCGCATGGTTTCCCGAGAACGAGCGCGGTTTGGCGACAGCGTGTTTCGATGCCGCTGCCAAATTCGCCAGCGCCATCGGCGTGCCCATCATGGGCCTGCTCCTGTTTCACATGGGATGGCGTTGGACCTTCGCCGCTACCGGCCTTGCCAGCTTCGCCTACTTTCTCGCGTTCACTATCGTCTATCGCGAACCGCCAACATCCGAGTCAGCGACTCGGGAGACCGTGCAGTCGGAAGAGAACGTCTCGCTGGAATTCCTGCTCACCCAGCGCAAAGTTGTCGGTCTCGCCATCGGCAGCGCTGCCTACAACTATTGTTTCTACCTGCTGCTCACCTGGCTGCCCGGTTATCTCGCGCTGACGCTGCACCTCAATCTGCTGCAATCCGTCTGGTACACCAGCATTCCTTGGTTGGTTGCGACCGCGACCGATCTCATCGTCGGCGGGTGGCTAGTCGATGCGCTCATCCGTCACGGTTACGACGCCAGTCGCGTGCGCCAATCGGTTCTCATCGGAGGCACGCTTCTCGGCGAAGCGATCTTTGCGGCCGGCAGCGCGACCACCCCACGTGCCGCAGTCTTCTGGATCAGCATCTCCCTCGGCGGATTAGCGGCAGCCGCGCCCGTCGGATGGTCCGTCCCCGGGCTCATCGCCCCACGCGGTGGTGTCGGCCGTGTCGGCGGCATCATGAACTTCTTCAGCCAGGTCGCCGCCATCTCCGCGCCCATCATCACCGGCTACGTGGTTGCGATCACCCACTCCTTCAAAGCTGCGTTCTGGTTGGCAGCGATCTTCCTCGCCATCGGAATCGCAGCGTATGCGCTTCTGCTCGGCAAGATCGAACGCATCGAGCTGCATCGTCCCTGAGCGGTGCAGCAACGGTCAAGGCGATTCTCCTGTAAAATTGGGTATCGATGGACCGTTCTCTCATACGCAATTTCGCGATCATTGCCCACATAGACCACGGCAAGAGCACTCTCTCCGATCGTCTGCTGGAGCTTACTGGCTCGCTGACGGCGCGAGAGATGCAGGCGCAGGTGCTCGATGCCATGGACCTTGAGCGCGAACGCGGCATCACCATCAAAGCCCATTCGGTGCGCATGATGTACCCCGCGCACGACGGCACGACTTATCAGCTGAATCTCATCGACACGCCCGGTCACGTAGATTTCTCCTACGAGGTCTCGCGCTCCCTGGCCTCTTGCGAAGGTGCGCTGCTCGTCGTCGATGCTTCGCAGGGCGTAGAAGCGCAGACCTTGGCGAATGCGTACTTGGCAATCAACGGCGGCCTTGAGATCATTCCCGTCATCAACAAGATCGATCTGCCCAGCGCTGACGTGGAGCGCGCCAAGGAGATGATCGAAAGCTCGGTCGGTCTCGACGCATCGCACGCCCTGCCAATCAGCGCGAAGACCGGACAAGGTGTCGCCGACATCCTCGAATCGATCGTGCACCTCATCCCACAGCCCAAGGGCAATCCCGATCATCCGCTACAGGCGCTGATCTTCGACTCATGGTTCGACAGTTATCGAGGTGTCGTAATCCTCGCGCGCATCAAGGAAGGCACGCTGCGCAAGGGCGATCGCATCATGCTCTGGTCGAACAAGAACCAATTCCAGATCGAAGAAATGGGCGTGCTCACCCCCAAGCCGGTGGCGATCGAGCAACTCGAGGCCGGCGAAGTCGGCTTCATTGTTGCGAATATCAAGAACGTTGCGGATACCAAGATCGGCGACACCATCACCCACGTCGAGCGTCCTTGCCTCGAGGCGTTGCCCGGTTTCGAAGAGCTGAAGCCGATGGTCTTCGCCGGCATTTACACGGTCGACGCGCACGAACACACCCTGTTGCGTGACGCCCTCGAGAAACTGCGGCTCAACGACTCCTCATTCTTTTTCGAGCCTGAGTCGTCCGTCGCGTTAGGCTTCGGTTTCCGTTGCGGCTTCCTCGGATTGCTTCACATGGAAATCATCCAGGAGCGCCTGGAGCGCGAGTACGACTTGGACCTCATCACCACCGCGCCGGGTGTGCGTTACACGATCACTCTGACCGACGGCTCAATCGTCCAGGTTGATAATCCCTCGAAGTGGCCCGATACGACGAACATCGAAAAGATCGAAGAGCCGATCATCACCGCGATGATCCTCACTAACGAAGAATATGTCGGTGGCATTCTGAAGCTCGTAGAAGAGAAACGTGGCCGGCAGAAGAACTTCGAGTACGTTACCGGCAGTCGCGTGATGCTCACCTACGAACTTCCGCTGAATGAAATCGTGCTCGACTTCTACGATCGGCTGAAATCGGTTTCCCGCGGCTACGCCTCTCTCGACTACCACCTGGCAGGAACTTGGGAATCGCCGATGGTGAAGCTCGACATCATGGTCGCCGGCGAATCCGTCGACGCGCTCTCTACGATCGTCCACAAAGACTTCGCCTACGACCGCGGCCGCGCCCTCGTTTCCAAGATGCGCGAACTGATCCCGCGCCAGATGTTCGAAGTTCCCATCCAAGCCGCGTTGGGCGCAAAAATCATTGCCCGCGAAACCGTTGCGGCCATCCGCAAGAACGTCCTCGCTAAGTGTTACGGTGGCGACATCAGCCGTAAGCGCAAACTCCTCGAAAAGCAAAAAGAGGGCAAAAAGCGCATGAAACGCATCGGCAAAGTCGACATCCCCCAAGAGGCATTTCTGGCCGTCCTCAAGGTCGGTGAGGGTTCCTGATTTCTCCAAAAATCTCTTGACAGACTTTGGTAACTAGGGTGCCAAATGTGCAAATCCCTCTTTTCAAAGCCGGTCGGTGCTGGAGCGACCGATTTCCCGCCGAAAATTCAGAATAGCCCGATAACCCCATGCAAATCAGGTGTTTGCCCAACTGCATCAAGGGGTGGGCATAAGCTCTAAGTGACTGAATTCGCTCATTATGGAAAGCGTGAAACCGCGTTTCCCACAGCGATTTCCACAGGCACTAGCCGGGTTCTTGGCAACGCTTGCGCCCACTTTCCCAAAGTCCAGATCGACGCACATCAGTTGCCATTCTGGGTGAAGTTGACCGTGATTTGCGTCTCCACCTCGACGGGTTCGCCGTTCAGCAAGTAAGGCCGATAGCGCCACTGCTGCACCGCCTCCACCGCCGCCTGTGTGAGTATGGGATGGCCACTCGCAACCCGCAACTGTTGGATGGTCCCATCCCGCGCGATGATCGCCTGTAACACGACGGTGCCCTGAATTCGTGTTTGCTTTGCGAGAGGAGGATAAGTCGGTTTGATCTGCCGGATCAGCAGACCTTCCTCGGCGTGCGACGCTCGAACCACTGGTGCCGTCACGTGGTGAATGGGATTAGACCCAGCGCTTCGCAGCATGCTGGCGATCACCGGATTCTGACGACCTTCGATCCCGGGAATCGCGCCCATGATCGCTGGGCCGTTTGTGATGGCTGAAGGTGACTCCGGATCAGCATTCTTATCGATGTATTTCGGTATGTACTACGGGGCAAGATAGGGATCGATGATCGGTCGGGCGCTTTCTCGCGTGTGTAGAGTGCGTATCTCGTCGCCAATGATCTGCACGTGCGGCGGATTATAGACAGGTGGTCGAGGGCAGGCTAATCGATCGTCCAACGGCAAGGCGTCTGTATGCAGCAGGGGAAACGCCAATCCAGCAGCAATCGCCAACAGCTGTATTGAAAAAGATGCCGCCGAAGTCCAGCGCTTGCGCTTCGTCGTTTCGCGAGAACTTTCTACCAGGCTCTGCTCGAACATGATCTGTCTCCTATCAAGCTGTAGGAACAGACACCGCGCACGACGCCGATTTCCGTGGGACCACGAAAAATAAACTGGGAACAAAATCCACAGTGCCGGAAACCAAGTCAATGGTTCAAGCGACCAGCCAAAGAAAAAGACCGCCTATAACGGCGGTCTTTCGTATTCCCGAAGTGCGGCTGTGCGATTTAGTTGCTAGGCTTCGCGGGAGGCTTGGTGCCCGTCGACGGAGTAGTGGTCGGCTTCGCCCCAGTGCCAGGCGTAACGCCCGCTGGCTTGGTTGGTGCGGCTCCGCCTGCTGGTTTCGGCTGTGCCGGAACGCCCGATACCGTGTTGTACTGATCGACGATCGTCTTGCTGATATCCATCCCCTGGTTCGCCCAGAGCACCGGACCCTGAGGCCACGGGTTCGACGAATCGATCAGCAATCCAAATCCGTTGTCCTTCGCATACTTGTCGATCACCGGGCCAAGCTTCTGCAGAATGCGCTGCGCGATCGTGTTCTGTTCCTGCTGGAATTCGTTCTGCGCGTCTTCCGCCTGGCGTTGCAGAACCTTCTGCTTGGCTTCGATGTCTTTTACCAGCTTGGCGCGAGCTTCTTCGTTCAGCTTCTCGCCCTGGGTGTTGAGCTGGCTCTTCAGGTTATCGACTTCCTTGCTGAGTCCCTGGAGCTCGTTGCGCTTGGGATCGAATTTCTTTTGCAGCGCTTCGAAGTCACGTTGGCCTTCGTTAGTGGCGACAATCACTTGTTGAACGTCGATGATGCCGACCTTCGCCCCACTCGGGGACGACGCTGGGGTGGCGGCGCTGGCAGCGGCCGGTGCGCCCTGGGCCGACAGATTCAGCGTCAGTGCGAACGTGAGAGTTGCGAGAAGGCATGCAAACTTGCGATTCATTCGGATGTAGAACTCCTTGAGTTGCTCCGGGAATTCCTCAGAAATTTCCTGTCGGCAGGATGGAAGCGGCTACTTACAAATTCCACTTCTTACCAGCACGTCGGGCTTTGGTGCCCGGACGGCTCGGAAAATTCAGCGGTGCGGATACTCCAAATTATAGGTTCTAGGCCACTGACCGTCAAACCTATAGACGTAAAGAAAAGCCCTATGGAAGCGCGAAACGCTAACATAGGGCTGGACCTTTGTGCCTTTTTCGTGCACCTCTTCGACGATCTTGTGAGCCTAGAACGTCGTGGCCACCGTGAATCGGAAGGTCTTAAGCGGCTCCCGCAAGAGATATGCCGGGTTGTAAAGTGCCAGCGCCTGCTTATAGGTGTACGTGCCCGCGTCGCCCGCCGGGAACATGTCACGTGTAATCGGCGTCGGCGTGGTCGTGATCGTATTCATGCGGAACGGGTTGTACGCATAGTAAATGCGGAACGGCGCATTCACGATCGGCATGATGACCTGCAACTCCAGGCCAGTCGACATGCGCGTCTGGTAATTCGTTTTGTCGACGGGCACGATGTTGTGGCTGAGCGTGCTGCCGAGCAAGTGGCCAGGATCTTCCGGTCCCGCACATCCGATGCTTGCCGGCACCAACGGACTCTGCACGCAACCGAAGATCGTGTTCTCAAGCGTGTTGTACTGCTGATCGCTGATACGTAACTGCGATTGCCGAGAAACGAAATCCCATCCCGTATCGACGAAGGCTGCGATCGTAACCGGCCCGGCGATCGGAACGCGATACTCCAGGTTGGAAACCACGCTGGTGTCGCCACCCGGGTAGATGATGCGCTGTACCGGGATCGTGATCGTGTACGCACCGCGTCCTGGATGGAAGGGGTCGAGCTTCACCGTCGTCCCATCCGGGTTAGTCAGCGGGATCGAAGTGAGATCGGTCAGGAATGCGATCGGCGAAACCGAACGAATGTCGAATCCGCGCAGGTCGTTTTCACCACCCATGTAGAAGCGCTCGAACGGCGGCGCCACGTTGCCTGCGTACCCAGTGACCCACGATCCCTGCAACCGGAAGCCGACTACGTTGCGGCGGTGATTCACCGGGATGAAGCGTTTGTATTCGGTGATCGGGCGGATCATCTGTACGTTTCCGCCGATGCCTGCGAAGTCCGCGGCAACGAAGAAGCTGCTGCCCGTATGCGGCCGCTGCGGATTATCAATCCGGTTCCAGGTAAAGCTCGGCGTCAGTTTGCTGGTCAGGATGCCCGAAAGCGCGTTCGGACCGCTCACGTTACGGAACGACAAGAACTGGAAATACTCCGACGACGCGGTCGAGAACGTCTGCACCGAAGAATCGCTGAATGTGTACGACAAGCCCACGCGCTTGAACGAGCGGTGCAGCGGATAGCTGCTCGACAGCGTAATCCCGGTAGTCGATTGCGAGTAGTTCTGCAGAGTATCGAGTACGCCTTGCGACAGGTTTAGCTGTTGCCCTTGTTGAATGGCAAGCTGCTTCGCATAGTTGTAGTCGTACTTGCTGCTGAAAACGGTGAAGCCCAACTGCAGCGGACGATCGAAGGCGTAAGGCTCCGTGAACCCGAACTGCACGTTGCGTTCAAATTGGCCAATATTGGCCTCTACCTGGAGCGTCTCGCCTTTGCCTAACAGGTTGTTGGTCTGGTAATTGAGCCCGATGAATGATCCGGCCAGACCGCTGACGCCGCCCGTCAATCCAATCGAGTTCTTGCCCTTCTCTTTCACCTTCAGGCTGAGGTCGATCGTGTTGTCCTGGTTGTTCTGCTTCGTCTCGGAGTCTTGTTCCGGTTTCAGCGGCTCGAAGTATTGCAATTGGTTGAGCCGCAGCAGGCTCATTTCCCATAAGCGGCTGTTGTACACCTGGCCTTCTTCGAGTGCCAGTTCGCGGCGGATAACCTTGTCGCGGGTAGTCGTATTGCCCACAAACTCGATGCGGCGCACCATGAACTGCTTGCCTTCATCGATGTCGATCTTCAGGGTGATGGTTCGATTCTTGTCGTCGAATTGCGTGTCAGGCACGCCGGTAAAGTTGATGTAGCCGAATTCACCGTACGCCTTCTTTAAGTCGTCGAGACCCTTACGCACCAGCTCGGTGTTGAACCAGTCGCCGTCCTTCATCTTGAACAGATGACGCAGCGCAAGGGTGTTGGTGATCGCCTTGTTGCCGCTGAAGATGATTTCCTTCAGCTTGTAGCGTTCGCCTTCTTCCACCGGCATGGTGATATCGACCACTTTGCCCTGACCACTCTTCCACGGCATGTACCACCGGACGCCGCTGATATCGCGGATCTTCGTCTTCGGGTCGGACACGATCGCCTTGAAGTAACCCTGGGTCTGGTATTCGTAGCGGACGCGTTCCGCGTCTTCCTGCAGTTTGGTGGAATCGAAGGTCTTGGCGAAGAGGGCCTCGAGGAAAATGGAGTGTGGAACGCCGATCGGCCTCAGGTTTTTCATCGCCGAACGCAGTTCGCGTGGCTTGAGATTCTTATTGCCTTCGAAAATGATCCGGCCGACTTTGACCTTGGGACCTTCTTTCACTACGAAGGTCACCGATACGGCTGCCGGCGGAATCGGATGGACTTCGGTACGGATCGTCGCGAACTGCCGGCCGTGGGCGGCGAGCAATTCCTTAATGACGACTTCGGCTTTCTTAACCCGGGTCGGATCGTACTGGCTCTCCTGGGAGAGCCCGACCTTGCGTTCCTTGAACTTATCGAGGACGTCGCTTTGTGAAACCGAATTCAATCCTTCGTATTTGATTTCACGGATTGTGGGCTTCTCTTTTACGTAAATGTGAATCAACCAGCCCTTGTCGGTTTGCTCGCGTTCAATGCGGACGTCGTCGAAATATCCGGTATTCCAGAGGGCGTTGAAGTCTCGTTCCAGGGAAGGTTGGTCGTACACATCCCCCGCGTGGGTGAACATGCGTCCCTTGATCGTGTCGGCAGGGATACGCCTGTTTCCGTGGACGCGGATGTCCTGGATTACGCCTTCTTGCGCGAATGACAAACTGCTGAACAGTAGCGTGAGAGCGAAACACAAAAACATCCGCCACTGCTTCCCGCGGATCGAGGCGGCCGCGGGCCTAACCGTAAGATTGCTAAGAATGGTAACGACCTCTTTGTACCTGAAATGAGGAAGGGTAATTATACGGTAAGGGCGCTCACGTCTAAAAGCTTTACGAATCAAGACATTCCCGCCAACCGCGTGGTTTTCCTGCATCGATCAAGGGCCGGTTGCATGAATCGGCAACACCTGTGTCGATTCGACGTGCAATCCCGGTTTTCAGTAGCACCCTGAAAGCGTATGATAACCAGAATCCTGGGGGAGCAACGGCCGTTCTGGCCGATTGGGGAAATTAAGTCTGGCCGTGAGGATGCAAATGAAAAACCTGCTGACCGGCATTTTGATGCTCGCGGCGTTATCGGTTCCCGTGCTGGCGACCCCTCGGGGCGCTTCCACTTCGAAAGAACGCGTGAAGTTTGTGCGCGTGGCTCGCAACCTCGAACTGAAGCCCCTGGCTTTCGATGCCGTGCAACAACGGCAGTGGGCGACAGAGTTCATCGTTCGTATCCCCGACCTGCACCTCGAAGTCTGTGACGGCGTCATCAGCTCACCCCTGCAATTGGCGAATGAGAATTACAACAATCAACTTTCTATGCAGTTCGTGTACTCCTCTGCGGCTTTCATGATCCAACACCCCAGGGTGAAAGATCCGGTGAAGATTCAGACCGCGGGCGTGGAAGGTACACTCAAGGCATACGAATCGATTTTGAAAGTCGATAAGAACGCACGCTTTGAGTTTCTTGACGGATTGATGCAACAGCGTCAAGAAGGCCAGCTCGAGAACTACGTTGCCTCCGTTTCCCATGCCTGTGGCGAGATGGCGGAACAATCTCCGAAGACCAACCGGCATCGCCTTCCGTAATCTTTCTGTAAGTGTCTCCTCGACGGCTAATCGCTTGCTTGACAAGGAGTTCCCCGGAGCATAGCGTTAGTAGTGGGTGAGTAATCCGTCTCGCTTTTCAGATTCTCTGAACTAAGTCAGCTCGTCTGAAGTTTTTCCCTCCTTAGCGCACTAGCAGCGCGACAGCTACTCCCACTCCAGCAGTCAGCTTCCGAGGATGTCCATGCAGACGTATTCGCCTACGAAGTATCACCTTGTCGATCTTCACAAAGAAATCGATCTTTTTGACCGCAAGATTGCATACTGCCGTCAGTTCGAAAAATTTAATGGCGAAAATGAACGCGCCTCCGCGCTCAGCAAATTGCAGAAGAAACGGTTGAGCCTGCTCAAGACCGCAATGTCGTTTACCGCCCAGGGAATCGAGTTCGACCCGAAGTTCCTGCCCCGCTCGCTCGCGGTTGATGCCAACGGCCAAATTACCGAAGCTCCTCAACCCACGCCTCAAGCTGTCTAAGGAAGTCACATGAAGAAGATTTTTGTTGGGAACTTCGCCTTCACGCTTACGGAAGAGAATCTACGCCAGATGTTTGAGCCCTACGGAAAAGTGGACAGCGTTGCGATCGTGACCGATCGCGATACCGGGCGCGCCCGGGGCTTTGGATTTGTGGAAATGGGCGATGATGCTCAGGCCGCAGCCGCGATTACCGCCCTCAACGGTTCCGACTCCGGCGGTCGTCCGCTAAACGTCAGCGAAGCACGTCCCAAGACCGAACGTGGCAATTCCCACGGCGGTGGTGGCGGCGGTGGATTCCGGGATAAAAAGCCGCAACGCAGAGAGCCTCGATGGTAGCTGTTGCTGGACAGAATCACGGCAATGCGAAGCGCATAAGACACACCCAGATTGCGGCTGCGAATATCACAACCATGACCACGGTGCTTTGCGAGCAGTGTGGCCATCAGTATGTGATCGAGCACCGCGCGGGCTTGGAAGATGTTGCCTTAGCTGCGCGCCAGGCGGCGTGGCTTGCAGAAAACTTCGTGTGGGACCACATCCAGGAAAACCGGCACTCCGGCTCGATTCGCTTACCCTTCCTTGCCGAGCGCGAAGTTAAGACCCACTAGCAAGCCTCCCAATCCCGAAACAGTCGCACTCAAACATCAGCCGGAACTGTCTCTGCTTCTTCCTCTTCGTCCAGCATCTCGTCACGGAAAAGAATTCGCAGGAACGGCGGCGGCAGGATTGTCGTGATCGCCGTCATCAGGATCACGATCGCGTATGCGCGCTGCGACACCATGTTCATCTGCAAACCGATGAGTGCGACGATCAGCGCGACTTCCCCTCGTGGCGTCATGCCCACTCCCACCTTGAGCGCCGTACGCCAGCCTTCATGCAGCACAGGCAGTCCGCAGCCAATCACCTTCGAGATTAGCGCGAGGAAACCAACAATCGCGGCAGCCACGATCAGGTCCGGCGTGAACACATGAAGGTCCAGTCGCGCGCCCATCGTGAAAAAGAAGAATGGCGTGAGGAATTCAGTAATGCCTTTCACCGGCAAGTCGAGTCGCCACCGCGGAGAGTAATCGGCGAAGATCAGCCCCGCAAAAAATGCTCCGATGATCGCCGCCATTCCAATCTTGGTCGCCAGCACCGAGAAGCCCAGGCAAATCGCCAGCGCAAGAATCAGCGGGGCGTTGTTCGTCGACATCCTTTGCAGCCCTGGTTCCATGCGCCCCACCACGCGCGGCGCGAGGAAAATCATGATCAACGCGAAGCCAATCGATTCGGCCGCCACAATCCCAAGGTGGATGTACTGAATTCCCGCTCCCGCCGCCAAGCTCACCACGATGGTCAGCAGGATCATGCCGAGTATGTCATCGAACACCGCCGCCCCAAGAATCACCTGCGAAGTATGACTCTTGATGACATGCAGATCGCTGAGCACGCGCGCCGTGATGCCGACGCTCGTTGCCACCATCGCGGCGGCAACGAACGCCGCCTCGTGCGTCACTTCGCCGCGCATCTTCAGATAAATAAATCCGAGTAGAAATGGCGCTGCGATTCCCGCGAGCGCAACATTCAGCGATGTCCTGCCAACTTTGATCAGGTCTTTCGGACTGGTGTCGAGGCCAACCGAGAACAACAGGAAGATCGCGCCGATCTCAGCCATCGACACGATGGTGTCCGAAGGTTCAATCAGCTTGGTGGCAAATGGACCAAGTACCACCCCCGCCAGAATCTCGCCGAGAACAGCAGGTAGCCGAAGCCGCTCGAAGATTTCGCCAAAAGCCTTCGCCCAGACAAAAATAGTGAACAGTTGCAGCAGTAGTGTTTCAGTTCCGTGCGGCATGCAGGCTTGGCCTATTACACAACGTTCGATGCAATGGGTGTAATTGATTCTGCGTTACGAAAGGCGGGTACGGAAGTAAATAGCAAAGCACCCGGTACTAATTCGAGAGTAGAAGGATTCTATTTCCCATACCCTGCCGCTCTCGAATTTTGCGGCGACACTTAGAATTCATGAAATCCTCAGAGTCGAAACATTGCGTGCCGGGTTTGACTTCAACATGGTCGGCTCACTGGAAAGGAACCATTTGCACGACACCCTTAAATGGACCGCCCGCACCGTTTGGGGCCTTCTCCTATGCTCGATCCTGGCTCTCGTGAGCGCCTACATCTTTTCGAACCACCGCGCCGCTGTGCTCCTGCCGTTCTTGTTTGTACTTGTGATCGTCGCCATCGCCGCGCGCTACGGCGTCACCGTCGGCATCCTGGGCTCGATCGTGAGTGCACTCATCTTCGCGCACATGCTCTTCGCCCCGGTTCACAGCCTGATGGTCGACAACACCACCGAACGCGCCAGCCTGGCTTGGATGGTACTCGGCGGCATCGCCATCCCCTACCTCATCACGCCCGGCCTGCGCAGCAAGAAGTAGCTACAGCAGCCGCTCCGGCGCCCACAACAGTACCTTCAGCTTCCGGCTGAACTGCATTACACACTGACTCTCATCGATCTCGATGCCCGCCACCTTGGCGACGGTATTCGTCTCGATCTCCGCCCGGGCCTCCTGCAACGGCCAAGGCAAGTGATGGATCTCCGCCCGGTAAAGCTTCTCCCGATTCCACGCATACAGGCAGTAGCGGTCGGTGAGGAACGACGCCAGCGATCCCGGCACCGCTGTTCGCGCCGGCCCCGTCGGACTGTACTTGCCCACGAACTCCGCCGGCTTCGGCCCATGAATGCGTTTCGACCGGTACTCGATCTGCAGCGACCCTTTGCCCTCTACCGTCATATCGGCATGCCAGTAGGGCAGCCGGTAGAACACCCGCGCCCCCCACACCGCCGACAGGTTCCCCGCGTCGAGCGAGAAGAAGTACACCCCGGGCTTGCCTTGGTAAGTCACATAGGTCCGGACGTTCAGCTCGGGAAAGCTCGAAATCCACGGTACCGCCGGCACTCCCGGCGGTCGCAACCGCGTAATCAGGAACGGCAGCACCGACACCCACGCTTTATGCTGGTAGGTATCCAGCGTCAGGCACTCCGGCACCAGCGGCCTGAGCAACTCCGGATCGACGGGGTAATTCAGGAACAGCAGGTCCTTCCACATCTGGGTCATCACCCACGGCGTCATCGGCGGCGGCCACGGACGATGCGCCGTCGCAAACAAGATGGAATCAGCGCCCAGGTAGCGGGTTTCGACCTTTGGCATATCGGTGACTGAGCCTACACCAGAATCTCGCCCCGGTTTTCCACCGTCCGGCGTGAAACTCTCGTCGCGTCGCCGCCACGGGTTCGATATCATCAGCTTCATGGCCGTTACCCCCATGAGCCCCGTTTCTGACACTCCCCAACCCGAGCAGCCCGAACCCAAGTCGAGTACCCAGGTCTTCGCCATTCATGGTGCTGATCCCGAGGTCCAGGCCTATGCCATGGCCAAGTACTCGCGTTCGGCGCTCTCCATGAAGGAGTCGCTCTCGGAGCTCAACGCGCAGAAGGCGGAGAAGTTCCTCAACACCTTCTACTTCCAGTACGGTCACCGCTCCATCGCGGATTTAGCACACATCGCGATGGCGATCGAGAGCCTCTCACTGCTTGCGGCGACGATCGTTGTGGACGAAACGCGCTGGGACGGCCAGGAGCGTTCCACCCGCTATCAGAACTTCCAGAAGTCCGGCTACTTCACCCCCGACTTCGGCCCCGACGCCGCTTCCGCCAAACTCTACGGCGAGACCATCCAGTTCCTCTTCGCCGAGTACCAGCACTTCTCCGAGCAGATGTTCCAGCACCTCGCCGCGCACACCCCGCGTCCCGACGACATGAAGCCCGACGCCTACGAGCGCACCCTGCGGGCCCGCGCCTTCGACATCTCGCGCTACCTGCTGCCGCTCGCTACCAACACCTCGCTCGGCCAGATCGTCAACGCCCGTACCTTGGAGACCCAGGTCTCGCGCCTCCTCTCGCACACCCATAAAGAGGTCCGCGATCTCGGCCAGAAGCTCAAGGACGCCGCCCGCGAGCCTTCCTACAACGTGAACCACAAGGCCATGCAGGAGCTCATCGCCGATATCCGCGAACAGAACCCGCAACTCGCCGAGAAGGCCGAACAGCAGCTGCTGCGCGAGGTCCGCGTCTCGCCGACGCTCGTCAAGTACGCCGAGCCCAGCCAGTACGAAATTGAGACCCGCCAACAGTTGCAACAAGCTGCAACTGAATTGATGAAAGATGCGGCGATTGAAAGATCGAAGGAAGTCGATCTCCTTGAGCCCGACCCGCTTGAGATCGAGCTGGCCACCTCGTTGCTCTACCAGGGGAGCCACTACCCTTACCGTCAGTTGCGCCAAGCCGTCGAGTCGCTATCCGCCCAGCGCCGCGACGAAATCGTCGACCTCGGCCTGCGCCATCGCGGACGCCACGACGAACTCGCCCGCGCCTTCTCCGCCGGCCAGCAGTTCCGCTTCGACATCCTCATGGATATCGGCGGCTACCGCGACCTGCACCGCCACCGCCGGTGCGTCCAGCTCCACCAGGCCTATACCCATCTCCACGGCTTCGACCTGCCCCGCGAGATCGCCGACGCCGGCATCGCCCCGCGCTACGAGCAAACCATGCACCGCGTAGCCCAAGCCATAGAAACTGTGGGTGCCCCATCCTCGTCGCGCGAGCGACAGGATGGGTCCGATACCGCCGGCACACCCGCACAACTCTCGAACCTCGAACCCGCCGAGAATGCCCAGTACCTGCTGCCTCTCGCCTACCGCAAGCGCACGCTCTTCAAGATGGACTTCGCCGAGGTCGTCTACATCAGCGAGATCCGCACCACCCCGCAAGGCCACTTCTCCTACCGCAACATCGCCTGGCAGATGTACGACGAAGTCGCCAGGAAGCACCCCTCGCTCCGACCCTACTTCCGCGTCTGCGACGTCCACGAGCCTGTCGATCTTTTAAAGCGTTAACCACAGAGGACGCAGAGGGTCACAGAGGACGGCGAGAAAAATTAGGACTTGTCATGCTGAGCGAAGAATCCGCATAGCAATGCGGATTCGCAGCCGAAGCACCTTGCGTTCGTGGGCAGCAAGACATGGCTTCCTGTCCCGATACCTTTTCTTGTTGTCATCCCGAGGAGCGTAGCGACGTG
>PLWX01000032.1 GCA_003151155.1 Acidobacteriaceae bacterium | reverse complement strand
CTTCGCACAAGGTGCACGGAGATCGAGCAGCGTCTTACGCATGACGGAACGAGCCAGCGTTTGCCGAGGTGAGTAAATGACTCCGGCCCAGAAGCCGGGGATGGTCACGACACCTCAGCCGTCTCCCCCTTTTCCGGGGGCAATCCGGGTGGTGGGAGAAGCGCTCCGTCCCGCACCCCAAACCTAACCACGCAAAGTCGGCATTCCAGCCAGCGACCGCGATACCAGGGTCCTTACCTGGTGCCGATGCGTAGTCCGCAACTTGGGACACCTAAACTCTCCAACTTTTTCCACCGGAGCAATCTATACTTTTATATTTAGTTCCGCTTGGTTATGCTGGGCCGAAATATTGAAGCGAAGAAGCTAGAGACCAACGACCCTCGTCGTCTACACCCTAATAATAATGATGCGTGCGCTGGGTTAGAACCGGCCTGAGCGACGCAGATGGCGAGCTCGACCAGCCAGATAGTCTTTCCAGCTCCATCCTCCTGCGCAAATGTGGCACTTATCACATTCCACCTTGCTGCTGAATCATTTTCCTGAATTCAAGAATCCAAATTTCTAGAGACTTCACTCGCCCCCCTTAGTTCTCCGCCGGAATGTGCCGCTTCCGGACGCGTTTTCATCCAGCTACGATCTTGGACCTATCTCGCACTATTTTTATAAGATTTTTCCGGCTACCACAAAAAAACAAGTATTAGGAAATAGCAAGACAATCGCGGTATCTACATCACAAAAGGAGGGACCCTTACAATGTCCCCAGTAAAACTTAACACAGCAGACCAGGAGTTCGTCGCAAGTATCATGCAGATGGTAGCCGGCGAGACCGGCGTTCCACGCGAGAAGACCGTAGCACTCGTCATTGCCAAGCCGCATCGCCACGTATACGTGTTTCCCGATCAGAAGGACCTAATGCTGATCCACAAAACGCTCACCTGCCTACACCCGAATCCCTGCCCCCAGATGATTTATCTCCTCGGACCCTGCAGTAAGCCGGGCTGCGGTTGCGGTCGTTTTTGCTGCCGCTTGAGTATTCCTGGCAACGACGTGATCCTTCAGGAGCTTCACGACTTCGCTTTTGAAGAACTTGAACCTGCCTTGCAGGCTACTCTTCTGCAGGTAGACTTTTTCTTCAACACTCTTGAACCGACTATGCAAGATTTACACGTTATCTCGCTTCCACGATAAGGCCAATTAAGTTGGCGCCGGCCAGCACGTCCATTCGGTCGGCGCCGACTCTATCTTTCCTATGAAGAGTAGCCACGGTCGAGGAGCGTTTAACCTTGATCATCTCGAGAGGGCATAAGACAAGCTTAGATAGTAGTTGACTTCGAAGAAGCAAGTATTTGTTAAATAAATTTTGGCTACGGGATACAGCTATAGTGGCCACCGCATACTTCCGGCATGGCACGCGAGTTTAGTTTTTAAAGGATTAAAGATGAACGAAGTACGATTTTGCGAAGTCTTTAGTTCCGAGGTCGGCGGGGAGGGCTGCCTGGTCGAGCGCATCGGCGACGGTCAGCTGGTCCATTTCCACCACGGACCCGCAGAAACCTCGGCCGAAGTTGCATGCGGAAGTGTTCGGTTTCGCGCCGGGCAGCTGTCTACCTCGTTGGCACGAGCTCTCAAGCTTCCCTCCTCGGTCGCCGGAACCGACGACCCGCAGTTGTTTACGACCCTCCAACAGATTTTCTGCGACGCGGGTGGCTTGTGCGAAGGCGATGCGGCCCTCCTCGCCTCCTTCGTTTTAGCCAGCTGGGTGGCTGGCCGCGGCCAGGCGCTCTGCCTCAATCTCATCGGGCCTCAGGCAGCGACCGCGCCGGTCAAGGCTCTATTGTCGGCCGTCCTCCGCAATCCGCTTTCGATGGCGGATTTCCGCCTCTCCGAAATGGCACGCCTGCCGGCGGGAATGTGGACTACCGTGCTTCTCTCCGGTCCAAGCGCACGCGCACTCCAGGAGCTGGCGCTCTCTGCCGGCGCCGAGCCGGTGCAGATCCTCCGTGGCGGGAACGTGGAACTCTTGCCGCGCTGCCTGGGTGTCGTCTGCACCGATGAACCCGCGCTGCTGCCAGCCGTCCGCATTCAACTGTGGGGACGACCCGTGGCGCGCTTTGCCGCCGGTTTCCTGGAAAGCCTGGAGGATCGCATGCGGCCAAGCCTGCTGCGCTTCCGCTTCATGCATTTCGCAAACGTCGCGAGCTCGAGCCCGCCAGTGGGAGAGTTCAGCCCGCAGGTCCGCGCTTGGGCAGAGGTGCTCGTTGCTGCCGTCTCCCCCTTTCCCGGGGCGGCCGCCGAAGTCTTCGCGGCGCTCGCTCCTTGCGAACAGGAGCAAGCGTCAAACCTTGCCGACTCCCTCCCGGCCAGCTTGGTTGAAGGACTCTTCCTGGGAATCCATGCCGATTGCTCGCGGCTTTACGTGAAGGATATTGCTCGCCTCACCAACCTCCTGCGCGAGGCTCGCGGCGACGGCGAGCTCACCGAACGCGCCGTCGGCGGTGTATTGAGGACATTAGGGTTCTACCCGCGGCGCAACGGTCGCGGCTACCGGCTGGATCTCTCCCGCGCTATCCGCGAACGGGTGCATCGGCTCGCCCTGGCGATGGGAGTTCCGCAGCCGGTGGAAAATTCGCTCGGATGTCCATTCTGCGCCGCGCTGACGCCGCCAGGTGGCGGTCGTCTCGAGCCATTTGTCGTTCTCGATGAAGTTCCTCCGGTTCACAATCCCGAGGACGTTCATCTAGTTCACGACATTCACGACGTTCATCCGGTGAGCGAAGCAATCGGGTTGTCCGAGGAGGACTTATGAAAAGACCTCTCACCCCTGGTGAATGGGCTAGCCTGTGGCGGCTGCGCCGCGCCGGCTTCTCCCTTGATCTGCTCGCCCACAACGCGACTGGACTTACGATCGATGTCTTCCCGCAGGCCGCTCGGAGGCTGACCTCCGCGGGCGATCCCCTTACCTGGATCGAACTTCCCCTCAGTCTGCGCTCGAACGTGCTGCTGAGCCTCGTTGAAGTCTTCCTCCTGCTCGATCCCCCACTCGAATTCCGCGCGGCTCCCGAAGACGCCATTCCGGCCGCGGTGCGCGCGCTGGTCTCCGGGCGGCAGGGACGCGGCTTTCGTTTTACCCAGGGTGCGGGCGAGGAATCGGTGCTTCACCTTCCCGCGCGAACCCACCTGCGCGGCAGCTTCTTGCTATCCGGCCGCCACGACCTGCCGCTTCTGCGCCCGGGCGAGAGCCTGGCGGCAGAGCTCTGGCTGCGCAGCCGGAAAGGAATTTACTATGGTGCCGGATTGGAGTGGAGATTCGGCGCCGAGCTCTCTCCTGCGGCAATCGAGCAAAGAGGATACTTGCAACCCGTAGTTTGAGGAGGAAAAAAGAAAACGCCGCCGGAGCAGGGCTCAACGGCGACTTTTTGCGATTGGTTGCGGGGAGAGGATTTGAACCTCCGACCTTTGGGTTATGAGCCCAACGAGCTACCAGGCTGCTCCACCCCGCACTTCGATACTAACAACCCTGTAGCTGTGCGTCAAATGGGCGGAGTGATTCCGGAGCCGCGTAATTCGCGGTTCCGAATGCTCATTCGAATTTTGTCGCAACAAAAATTACTGCTGCTGTTGCTGCTGCGCTGCGGCGTTCGTCGCTGCCGGCAAGGGCTCCTGCGCTTTTTCCACCAGTACGGCCCATTCTTCCGGAATCGGGAGGTCTTCATCTAACGCGGGCGGGGTGCTCGAAGGCGAAACTCGCACTGCTACCGACAGTTCGCTTGCGCTATGTCCGCTGAATACACCCTTGGTTGGAGGCACGTCGAAATAGTCACGTCCAATGGCAGTGCGAATATGGCGTTCGCCGGCAATCAGATTGTTCGTTGGATCGAAACCTACCCACCCCAACCCGGGGAGGCAAGCCTCCACCCATGCGTGCGTTGCACTGTCCAGGGACCGATTGTTGTCTCCTGTACGGCTGCTCAAGTAGCCACTTACATAGCGGCACGGAATTCGCAGCGAGCGAACCAGCGTAATCATCACGTGCGCGAAGTCCTGGCACACTCCCCGCCGAGCCTCAAGTGCATGATCGATTGGGGAATCGACGCGCGTGCTCTTTGGCGCATAGTCAAACCAAGCGTAGATATCCGCATTCAGCTTCCGAAGCAGGCTCAGTGGATCGTCGCGCCGCCGAACGTCCAGCTCTGCCGCCAGTTCCCGCAACCTCGGCGTAGAGGTCGCAAACTCACTGGGCAGCAACATCTCCCAGAAATCGCTGCGCTCAACTTCTCGATCCAAGTCCTCCCATGCTGTCGCTGACAATGCATCGGGCAAATTCGGAGTGGGCTGCATTTCCACCACCGCCTCCGCCACAATCACCAACTGCGCGTGCGCGCCAGGTATGTCGAAGTGATGGATGTGGTTGCCCATGTGATCTCGGAACGAAAACACGCTGCACCGTGGACTCACCGAAAGATGGAAGAGCAAGCAGCGCTGGTTGGAATCGCTGCGCGGACGCATACGCGTTTCCATCACACTCTCGCTCACGGGCTGCTCGTATGTGAACTTCGTCAAATGGCGGATGGAGTAATACATGTCAGCCTACCAGCGCGCTCTCAATGGAGTAGTGAACATAGATTTCGTAAATCAGCTCGTGGATCTCGTGACACTGCCGCAATATGCTCTCGAGATAATCCTGCACGCTGCGCGCCATGATCTCCGAGATTTGCCCGTAGCTCAGCGAAGACTGTAAACGCCCTGCAACTCGGCTTAGCGCGGCGCCCCGCCTGGAACGCCCTTCGCCCTGCACCGCTTCGATCGCATTGCGCAAACTGTCCACTGCGTATCGCACCGAGTGCGGGAATTCTGGATTCAGCAGCAGGAACTCCATCACCCGATCCTGGTGCACGTCCGCCGTGTATGTAGTGCAGTAGCCTTCGAACGATCCCAAGGACCGCAACAAACCGATCCACTCCAGGTATTCCGTGCTCTCCGTGGCCTTTTCTGGGGATGCTCCGAAATCCCGCTGAAAGACTTTGAGCATCGTCACACTCGCTTGTGCCCGCTCGATGTAACGACCCATGCGAATGAAATTCCACCCTTCCCCGTGGCTCATCGTCGATGCGGTCACGCCTTGGAAGAGGTGAATTCCGTCCTGCACCGACTGAAAGAAATCCGAAAGATTTGCTTCCTCTGTTCCGAGGCTTTCCATGCGCGTCACTTCCAGGTACAGCCGATTCAAGCGCTGCCACTGGCTCGAACTGATCTGTTCACGCACTTGACGCGCATTTTCGCGGGCTGAACTGATGCACCACGTAACTGAAGCTGCATTCTCGCGCGAAAATGCCAATTCGCGTGCTGCCTGGTAGCCGTCGGCCAGAGCAAGGTCCTCTCCTTTATAAGCAAGCGCAGTCAGCACTCGCTTCCATCGCCGCTCTGAACTCTCGCCCATCTCGTCGAGCATCAGGGTGAGATTCACATCTACCAGACGCGAGGTATGTTCCGCGCGCTCCAGGTAGCGGCTCATCCAATACAAGTTGTCAGCCACGCGTGAAAGCATAATGTCAGGAGTTCAGCACCCAGGTATCCTTACTGCCTCCGCCTTGCGACGAATTCACCACCAGTGATCCCTTGCGCAATGCGACGCGAGTCAGTCCGCCGGGCACGATCGTTACTTTGTCACCAAATAAAATGTACGGCCGCAAATCTACGTGCCGCGGCTGGATTCCCTCTTCCGTCAAACAGGGTGCGCGTGAAATTCCCAACGTCGGCTGCGCAATGTAGTTTCGAGGATCCGCGATGATCCGCACCTTGAACTCTTCGCGCTCTTCCGCCGTGCTCGCGGGACCAATGAGCATTCCGTATCCACCCGACTCGCCCACCGCTTTCACTACCAGTTTGTCGAGATTCTGCAGCACATGATTTCTCTGCACTGGATCGGTCAACAAATAGGTTTCCACGTTATTGAGAATCGGGTCCTGCCTCAGGTAATACTTGATGATCTTCGGCACATACGCATACAACGCTTTGTCGTCTGCAACCCCAGTGCCCACGGCGTTTGCTAACGTCACGTTGCCAGCGCGGTAGGCGTTGAACAATCCCGCCACGCCCAATCCGGAGTCCGGACGAAACGCCAATGGATCGATGAAGTCGTCATCCACTCGGCGATAGATCACGTCAACCCGGCGCAATCCAGTGGTCGTCCGCATATAGACTTTGTTGTCGTGGGTCAACAGGTCGCGACCTTCGACCAACTCGATTCCCATTTGGCGCGCTAAATATGCGTGTTCGAAATACGCCGAGTTATAGACTCCCGGCGTCAGCAACACGATTGTCGGCTCTCCGCGAACCTCGGGGGCCAATGATCGCAGGGTGCTCAACAGCGCCTGCGTGTAATGTTCAATCGGCTTTACCGCGTACCGCCGAAACAATTGCGGGAAGATTCGCTTCATCACGCGCCGGTTTGTCAGCATGTAACTCACGCCGCTCGGAACGCGCAGGTTATCTTCCAGCACCACGAACTCACCGCTTGGAAGTCGGACGAGATCCGACCCCACCACTGCCACGTAAACATCGCGCGGCACCTGCAACCCGCGCATCTGTCGGCGGAACTGCTTGCAGCTGTATACGACCTCGCGTGGCACAACGCCATCCGCAAGGATTTTTCCGTCGTTGTAGATATCTTTCAAGAAGAGATTGAGCGCGGTAATCCGCTGGATGAGTCCCTGTTCGATCCGCGTCCACTCGGCATTGGTAACAATCCGCGGCAGCAGATCGTAAGGGAAAATTCTCTCCGTCCCCTCGCGGCGACCGTAAACCGTGAACGTGATCCCCTGGTTCAGGAACGACATATCCGCCGACTGTTTGCGACGGCGAATCTCGTCGGCGGGCAACGCCATGAGCGTATCGAAGACCGGGCGATAGTGTTCACGAACCCGGTTCGGGCTCTCGAACATCTCATCGTAAACCTCGTCGATCTGATACGTGTGGAGCCCAGAGATCCTGAACTCCTCGATTTCAGGCGCGCCCATAGGTTGGCCAGTATATGCCTCGGAGCCAAACCCGTCTCATAGAAAGACGGAATGACCCCGATCACAAAATTGAATTTAGTTAATTTTTTCCGATTAGAAGGTAAACGAGACGCCGCCGCGAACCGATCGTGCTGACTGCACCAGGTACACCGTGCTGCCGTCCTGGCTCATGATTGGGATGTAACCTTGCGCCAACAGGTTGCGAACATCCACCACCGCTTCCATCTTTCCGGGAATCAGGTGGCTCAGCGGCAACGGTTGCCGCACGAAAATATTCAGGTACGGGTCCGCCTGCCCAGGCGATACATTGAACATATCTACTGGTGTCAGGGCAGCGCCATTCATCCAGCGGTAGGAAGCAATCCACTTAGTGTGCGACCCCGGCAATGACCCGGTCACCTTCGCCGTCATGGCGTGTGAGTTGTGTTCCTGCAGCAACCCGCGTACCTGGTTCCAGCTGATGTTTTCGCCGTTCAAGTCGAGCACTCCGCCGAACGCGTAATCCAGAGTCGCGGTTACGTCGTGCGGCATCTTGCGCTCGAAGACGATGCGCATGCCATTAGTCGTAAAGTTCCCACCGTTGTAGCTGAACGTACCACCGAATAGATCGGGCAGAACATTGCCGACCTGCTCTGCGATGGTTCCTACCCCGGTCAACTCTGCGTTATCGATGCGGTCACTGAAAGCCGCCACCTGAATGCTCGTGCGGCCTAAATGTTGCGAGATCGAGATCTCCTGGTGCGCTGCATTTTCCACGCTACCCCGGCCGTTCACCAGCGTGACGCGCGGATCAGACTCACTGAAATCTGCGGGAGCCGTGTCATAGCCCTTGAGGTTGCGCATATTCGGCATCGATGTCGCATACCGATACTCCACCACCGTATTCGGCGAGAGATGCACCTGCAAATTCGCGAACGGACGAAACGCCTCTTCGCGACCTCCAAACTGAATCGTTTGCAAATCCGCGCCGTAGCTCATTTCAATCGATTGCGAAATCTGAGTGGTATTGGAAACCGACGCGTCAAAGGACTGCAACGTCGGCGTTCGGAATCCGATACTTGGCGTCGATAGGCGGCGCGCGATCAGCGCGAACTCGGGTCGCGACCCGTTGGGCATCTCGCGTTTGTACGAAGCCCGTACTACCCCGCCCGGATCTCCACCGACGCCGTATGCGACGTTCCCGGTCAAAGAGAGCGTGCCCATCGAGAACAAGGATTGCTGCATATCGAAGGCGGTGCCGTAGTCGCCGCTCGAGCCAAACCCGTCGGATTGCGCACCCGCGATAAAAGCCACCGACGTGCGATTGGCATCGTCTTTCTTCGCCTCATTCACCACCGTGGGCGAACCATTCACTACTCGCAGAATGGGACGATTCGACATTGACCGCAGTGTCCATTTCCAGTCGTCTTGGTCGTCGGCGGGTTTCTTGCGCTCGGGCAGCATGGTCACAGCTTCGAAGAGCGTGTTGAGCGTAATGTGCATGACCAGGCTTGCGCCGGATTGCAACGCGAGATTTTGCGTCAGGCTTGGGAGGAACGAAGGAGCACTCACCCGGACTGCATATTTGCCCGTGCCCAGTCCAGCAATTGCAAAGAAGCCCTTCGTGTCGGTAAAGGCGCGCAGGGTTTCGCCGTCCGCCAGCTTGGTTACTTCCACGCTGGCGCCCATTTGCGCTACGCCTCTGGAGTTGCGCACGTATCCCGAGAGTTTCCCCGAATGTCCAGCAGCCGACGCCATCGCCGACCACGCGATTACGAGAAGCAACCATCCGAGCTTACGGGTCATACCGACTCCCTTACTCGTAGCAAATGCGATGTTATTCCACCTGGAAAGGTGCGCTGCGCGTCAATGTCTGGTTCGAAACCTTGTCGTTAACCTTCACCGTTAACCGGTATAGGCCAGGCTCCACGCTGTTCAGGGCCATGCTCTTTTCCAACGTCAGTTGGTCGCCAATATTACCCATCTGGTCCGTCGAATCGGTCGATGTTACCACCGACTTATTCGTCTGCATGTTGACCAGGTTGTATTCCACGGTCGCCGACGGTTTCTTCGTCTTCTCGTCCACGGTCAAGTTATAGATCTGCATCCACATGTTCAACCGTTGATCCCGTTTGAACGCGGCTGGCTTGCCATTCGCCGAATCTACCCGTGGCCGCACTTTTTGGTCGCCGATCACGAAGCTGCCAGCGCCGATCGACTTAGCCGGCACCTTTTCCATCACGTCCGCAAGAATCATGGAGGACGAGTTCAGCTTGTCGTCCGCGAAATCCGGAACCATGACGCCGCGACTCCAAATGCCCGACCGGTCGCCGTTCACATCTTTAATCACTACGTCGAAACGATAGCGGCCACTGCGCAGCGGCAAAGCCTTCCAATAAATCGATGACTGTTCCACCTTCTGCGCCAGCAGTTCGTTCGGCACGTCGATCTGCACCGGCTCCTCGAAGGTCTGCACGATTTTGCCGGTTAACGTCGTAACCCGGCCAAAGATGTTCACCGTCCCGCGCTGGATTCCATCCTTGCTGACGAATGTGATGTCTTTATTCTTAATCTGCAACGTCAGCGGTACCAGCACCGTGTCGCTGGTCACTTTCACGAAGTCGGTACGCACGTCAAAAGGCATCGGATTGCTGATGATTTTGTGGGTGACCAGTTCGTTTTCCAGGTCCTTGAACTTCACCGCCGGCGGCTTCATCAACTTGGCATACTGCTCAAGTTTGTCGAACTCTTTGCTCTGGTTCTGCTGCATGTTTATGCCACCGGTCGGATTCAACCCGGTCACGCGGTCCGCCTTGTTCGCCTGGCCCATTTGCTCATAGAGCGTGAGGCCGCCATTCGGCGTCGTCAGCAATGCGTCTTTATCATTTGGATTGATCGAGATCTTGTACTCGTTGCACATGCACTGGTCGACGAATTCGATGATGACTTCGTTTCCGATGCCCTCGATGTAGCGATATCGCCAATCTTCAAAGGGATAGGTCGAAGTCTCACCGCCACCCTCATCCATCGGACGTTCGTACGATCCGCCCGAAGGATGCGAATCTACTTCGTCCGCAGGACCAAACACCACGTAGATTCGTCCTCGATCTGTCCGCCATCCGGGTATGCCCGAAGCAAAATGCTCGTTGGCATAGGCAATTCGGCGGTAGTGCTCTTCCTTGAATTCGTTCTCCGGGGTGTCTGGCGTGGGGTCGCGACGGAGCCAAAATTGCTCGATAAATGCGTCGCGTTCTTCTTCGTTCGACAGCTTCAAAAACCCTTCGCGCTCTTCATCCGTGATGATGTACTTCACGTCCTCATCCAGCCACTTGCGGTCGGTCGGATTGAGTTCCTTGTATAAGGACTTGAGGCTCTGCTTTTTTTGTTTCTCCGTCAGAGGACGCTTCAGCGGATCTGCGTCCGTCTGCGCTTTGGGATCCTTCGCTGCAGCCTTGTCGTCGGCCTGCGCCCCGCAAAATACACTGGCTGACAAGCATCCGGTTACAAATAGCAGAAATAAAGAACGCAACAACTTCATGGACAACGCTCCGATACTCCTCTGGGCACTGGTAGGGGCATTAAAATTGTATGGTGTCAGCTACTTCAACGCAAGCGGGCAACCCTCCCCAGAGTACCATTCTGCTCGCTTTGGACGGTCGGGCTCGCGTTTCGATTGCGAACTTTCTGCGTGTCTATTCAGACACACCCCCCTTCCCTATCGCCTGCCGCTATAATCTATGTGTCGGGAACTCTGCCGTTACTTCGCATGGCCGGGCGCGTCTGGGACCCGTAAGCATAAGAATCATGCTCGCTTACGGAACTTTCGACCGTCTGTTTTCGTAACGATTCGTAGGCCATGGCACGGCCCGATGCGACGGTCCGCCGGTAAGCAGTTTCCGGTTCGCGAACTCATAAATGCGGCTCGTCAGCTTGAGGACTCATGAAAAAAATCCTGATTATTGGCGGCATCATACTGCTGGTTGTGATTGTGGTGGTGGCCACGATCATTAAGAGCAAGCAAGGCGACATCACCGTCCAGACCGGTAAAGTCGTTCGCAGTAACATCGCCTCCATCGTTACTGCCTCCGGAGAAATCAAGCCGAAGACGTTCGTGAACGTCGGCGCTAACGCCATGGGCCGCCTCGTCTCCCTTCCCGTCAAAGAAGGCGATCGCGTCAAAAAGGGTCAATTGGTTGCGCAGCTTGAGAACATTCAGCCCGAGGCGGATCTCAACGCCACTCGCGCCGGACTCGACGCCGCTCAGGCTGATGCTGCCGCTGCAGATGCAGCCCAGCGCACCGCCCAGGCCGACCTCGCCCGCGCTCAAGCCGACTTCGACCAGAAGACCCTAGACTGGCAGCGCGGTCAGGATCTCTTCAAAGGTCAGCTTATTCCCAAGCAAGACTACGACGGGCGCAAAGCGGCGTATGAAGCTTCCGCGTCTAACCTCGAGCAGGCGAAGATTCGTATCGTTCAGACCAAGGCGCAGTCCGAGTCAGCGCAGCGGCACATCAAGCAGAATGCCGCTACGCTCACCCACGCGTCCGACGTGCTTGCTAAGACTACCTATCTCGCCCCCTACGATGGCATCGTGACGAACCTGCCTGTCCGCCAGGGTGAAATGGTGGTCATGGGCATTCAGAACTCGCCCGGCAGCACGATTATGACCATCTCCGACATGTCCATCGTGACCGCGGAAGTTAAGGTCGACGAGACTGACATCGTCAACGTGAAACTCGGCCAGCCTGCTGAGGTCACCATCGACGCCCTGCCCAAACAGAAGTTCAAGGGCACAGTCACGGAAATCGGCGACAACGCCATCCTCCGTTCGACCGGCGTTTCCACTTCACAATCCACCGGCGGCAGCCAGGAGGCTCGCGACTTCAAGGTCGTTGTCACCCTCACCGATCCGCCGCCCACGCTTCGTCCCGGCCTTTCGACCACAGCCAAGATCACGACTGCTACCCGTGATAACGCGGTCACCATTCCGATCCAGGCGCTTACCATCCGCCAGCGTGGGGATTTGAAGGATAAGGACGCCAAGAAGAGCAGCAATGTGCAAGCTGCTTCCCCGGAACAAGCCAAAAGCGACAAGGAAGAGCTCCAGGGTGTCTTTATTTATCGTGCGAACCAAAAGAAGGTCGAATTCGTACCTGTAGAAACTGGCATCACCGGAACGACGGACATCGAAGTCAGCAAGGGTCTCAACGAAGGCGACCAGATCGTCACCGGAAGTTACAAAGTGCTTCGCACCCTGCGTAACGGCGCCAAGGTTAAGGTGGATAACTCCGCTCCGGCCAAGCTCGACGAAACCTCGTAGCCCGCATTTCTTTGCCGGCGGGGTTCGCCGGTGTGGCCTCAACGAAGGAGATGGGATGGCAACACTCGAGATGGCAAGCATGACTGATGAAAAGATGACCACGCCCCCGGCGTCCTGCATCATCTGCACCGAAGACCTCTGGAAGACTTACGACATGGGCTCCGAACAGCAGGTGCACGCCCTACGGGGAGTCAACCTGCGCATCGAGCGCAATGAATACGTCGCCATCATGGGTCCGTCGGGATCCGGCAAATCGACGCTGATGAACCTCATCGGCTGCCTCGATACGCCGAGCAAAGGTCTCTACTGGCTCAACAGTCAGCTCGTCAGTGAACTCGACGACGACGAACTCGCCCGTATCCGCAACAAGGAGATCGGCTTCGTCTTCCAGACGTTCAACCTGCTGGCCCGCGCCACCGNNGGCATGGCCGAACGTATGCACCACAAGCCCAACGAACTCTCGGGCGGTCAACGTCAACGCGTTGCCATCGCGCGCGCTCTCGTGAATCGGCCGTCGATCATCCTTGCCGACGAGCCCACCGGAAACCTCGACTCCCAGACCGGTGTCGAGATCATGGCGCTCTTCGATACCCTGCAGGCGCAAGGTAACACCATCGTGCTCGTCACCCACGAACACGACATTGCCGAGTACGCGCATCGCGTGGTCTACATTAAGGACGGTGTCGTCTCCCGCGACGAAGTTACCGAGCGCGGCGCCAAGCTCGCGAAGAAGTAGCTTTCATTTCTTGTAAATGCGCCCGGAGAAATCCGGGCGTTTTTCATTGCCGGGCAGCCCTGCCCAAACGTAACTTTCGGGCCACTTTCTCACGTCGCGAATCGTGGTACGCTAATTTTTAAATTCAGCTACATAGGTTGAACCATGCGGCGCATCCTGATTCCTGTCGTACTAGTCTTTCTTGCTAGCTTTGCTTCGGCGCAGGCCAACGTGCGCATCAATCCCGGCGAGCGATCTTCGCGCAACGCGGAGTATCGCCAACTGGTAGCAAACTACTGCCGCATGGATTACGACGGCGCCCGCATCGTTCCCGGCGGATGGACGCGCATCCAGCCCGTCACCGGGTGGCGCGATAATCCTGACTTCCACCGCATCGCGGTTGTCACCCGTTACCAGATCATGCCCGAAGTCGTCAGCGGCCACGGCCGGGCGATCTACAGCGTGCAATATGACGTAAGCGGCGAATATGACCTTATGGGCGGCTACTTCCCCGATGTCGATCACATCACGGTGCAGATCGAAGTTGGCGAACTCAATGGTGACGTGCGCGTTCTGCAAACCTCGGAATCGCGTCCTCTCGTCGGACGTGCGCGATTGCTGCAGTGGATCCAAACCAAGCTCGATGCCGAAACCGATCCCGGCGCCAAGAACACTCTTCAACTCAGCCTGCAACGTATGCAGGACGAAAACCGTAAGCCCGTCGCCGGCCAGTAGCCTGCAGTTGGTCAATTTCGGGTAGCTGTTCTCCTTACACCAAATTTATTCGCAACCTCTTACCATGATCGGCGGGTGATCTTATGACCTTCCGATGCGCACTTACGGTTCTCTTCCTCGCCGCTTCCCTGCACGCCCAGACCGCCGATCCGCAACAACTCCAGCATCGCGTCGATGAACTCCAATCCGAAGTGCAGGAACTCAAATCGGAGATCGCCGAAATCAAGAAGCTACTTCCAGCCGCAAATTCCGCGGCGTTGTCCAGTGCGGCCCCTAGGACAAGCCCTGCCGCTTCTACTCCGCCGGTCAGCCAGGTGATCTCTTCCGACGATCGCGCCAACCTCGACTTCCTGCACGACACCACCATCAACGTGATGCTCGACAGCTACTACGCTTACAACTTCAATCATCCCTACAACCGCGTGAACCTGCTGCGGCCTTACGACGTTCTCAGCAACAACATCAGCATCAACCAAGCCGATCTCGTGGTCGAACACGCGCCGGATCCTTCCGCCGGACGACGCTGGGGCGCGCGGCTTGACCTGCAGTTCGGTCAAGCCACAGACACGCTGCAGGGCAATCCGACCAATGAAGCGCGGCCGCAAATCTATCGCAACATCTTCCAAGCTTATGGAACCTATGTTGCGCCAGTCGGTTCCGGGCTGACGATCGATGTCGGCAAGTGGGCGAGTTCGCTGGGCATCGAGGGGAACTACACCAAGGACCAGGTCAATTATTCACGCGCTTTCTTTTTTGATTTTCTGCCCTTCTATCACGCCGGCGTGCGCGCCAATTACAAGTTCAACAGCAAGCTCGCGGTCAACTACTGGCTGGTAAACGGCACCAACCAGACCGAAGCCACCAACGCCTTCAAAGACGAACTCTTCGGCCTCGTCGTGACTCCGAATAAGTCCGTCACTTGGACGATCAACTACTATCTTGGTCAAGACAACGCCGACCGCGTTCTCTCCAACAACTGCGGCAACGTTCCGCTGCAACCGGGGCTGTGCTCGACGCCGATTCGTCCCGCACCCGATGGACGCACCCACATTTTCGACAGCTATGTGACTTGGCAGGCGACGAAAAACCTTTCCCTATCCGCCGAAGGCGATTACTTCATTTCTCGGGTGTGGCGCGAGCCGACCAACGGTAACTCTTCCGCGCCCGCGCACGTCGATGGTGGCGCTGCCTACGCGCGCTATCAACTCACGCCGAAAATCGCGCTCGGTGCGCGCGGCGAATATCTCTCGGACCACAACGGCCTTTTCAGCGGAGTGGATCAGTCGCTGAAAGAAACAACGCTCACCTACGACTACCAACTCGCCGATGGCTTCCTGATGCGCTACGAGTGGCGTCGCGATTTCTCCAACCGTCCGTACTTCTACAGCGACACCGTTAACGTCTTGAGGAAAGACCAGAACACGGCGACGGTTGGACTCGTCTGGTGGTTTGGGAGAAAACAGGGGTCGTGGTGAGGTATCCCCCCTCCCCCACCCTCGTTTCGTTTCAGAGACTTAGGACATGCAATCCGCGCAAAATCTTCTATTCAAACGAGTTACAGGTAAATTCTTGAAACGTAACGACTTAGTGAAGGCGATAGCCTCGGTATTTCAAAGATCGTCTTGAATTTTGGGTATGCCCCAGTTGGGCACGATACGTGGGTGGAGTCACGAAGTATGTGAGCGGGGACACGGATGGACGTGCGTGGGGTCACGCGGGATGGGTTGTTATCAATGGCTAGATCAATAAACATTCCGAAGAACGAGGAAGACCTCGGAGGAGCTCCAGCTACCGCCATCCTTCAATCATCATGATGTTGCTGGAATTCTCATCCATCTGCGGATAGAGGAGCCATTTTCCATCGTTCGAAACGGGCATTCCG
This sequence comes from Acidobacteriaceae bacterium, assembly GCA_003151155.1. Classification (GTDB taxonomy): domain Bacteria; phylum Acidobacteriota; class Terriglobia; order Terriglobales; family Acidobacteriaceae; genus Korobacter. The sequence goes on along the minus strand of PLWX01000032.1, from coordinate 20,620 downwards.
CCGATCCATTTTGATAGCGGTTTCTCAAGCGTGAAGATCTGGCGGACTGCGTTGGTTTGAAAATCAAGAAACTTGATGTTCGTGGTTTCGCCGGCGTGCTCGATGAAATAAATGCCGGTTGAGACGGGGAACCATTCGTCTCCGAGAAAATTCAACTCCGGCATGCCTCGTACCGGTTCAGGCGACGAGCCGTCTACTTTCACGCGCCACAAACGCAAACCGCGGAAGAAGTAGACATATTTGCCATCCGGAGAAGCCTGCGGAAATGTCGACGGGGTCGCCGCGACTTGTATGGCATGGCCGCCTTCCGATGGCGCTTTCCATACCGCGGGCTCTCCACGATCATCGCCGACTGAAAAGTAAATCCACTTCCCGTCCACAGACCAGCTGGGCTGGCTATTGCCGTGCGAATCGATCTGTAACTCACGCGCGGTCCCGCCATTGGGATCCACTAGATAGATTTTGGCCTCGCCGCTGACGCGAGAATCGAATGCGATCTGTCTCCCGTCGGGCGACCAGCGCGGCGTTCCCGTCAAAGTACCGCGGAACGAAGTGAGTTGCAGACAATTGCCGCCGTCCGCGTCGCAGATCCACACTTCGTTGAAACCGGTACGATTGGATTCGAAGGCAATGCGCTTTCCGTCGGGAGAAATGCTGGGACCCCTTTGAATAGCCGCGGAGGAAAGTAGCTTGCGAGCCTGGGGAGGAGCGGCACTCAAATCCAATCGCCAGATGTTGTCATTCTCCCGGCCTTGCACGTATGCGAGTCGATTTCCAGCGCGGCTCACCGCGAGGTCGGAAGCGTCGTGGCCGACTGGCAATCGCCGCGGATGTTCGGGGCGATCAACCTCGATTTCCCACAACTCTCCAGAATCGAAGTTCGTACTAAAAACCAGGGCCTGACCATCGGGCGACCAGCTGATCCCCACGATACCGTTCGGCTCATCGCGCAACGACGTGATTTTTCCATCGCTGAGTCGCATGACGCAGAGCGACGGTCGAGCCATCGCGACGGCGCATGCAAAGGCCAGGCGGTCTCCTTCCGGCGAGAATGCGGGCAATTCCGCCTCTTGGCAACCGGTATTTGCCGGCTTCGCACGCAAAGTGTCGAGCGAGAGCAGGTAGATCTCCATGGAACTATCGGATGGTGAATTCGCCGGATGATCGGTATACGCCAGCGTTCTTCCATCCGGTGACCAGCTGACTTCTGTGCCGTACCATGTGACGCGGCTGCGGGTTGCGATTTTGCGCTCTGGCCCTCCCGTGGGGGCGACCAGGTAGATTCCCGAATCTTCCTTTCCTGCAACCCGCGAGAAGGCGATGGACCGCCCGTCCGGAGACCAGGCTTCGGAAACCCGGAACGAAGGATGATGGGTGATTCGCAGCGGCTTGTCGGTTCCGATTGTTTTTACGTACAAGTCGAATCCTGCCCCGTCATTCTCCCCATCCCATGCAAAGGCGACTTGACTGCCGTCAGGTGAGAAAGTGGGCGAGATGACGTTGCCAGACAGGGAAGTCAGGGGCACCGCGGTGAGGCGCTGCAACTCCGACAGCCTCATGTACTCCTTGATCTTGGCGTTGATCCACGGATAGAACAACGTGACGAGGACAAGTCCGGCGAGAGCAAAAGCGACCCAGACTCTGGAGCGCGGGGCGCGCCGCACCGGGCGCAGGTCGCCGGTTGGCCCGTCGACAGGGAGAACGATTGTCGGCTTGGCGTCTGGCTCGATGGTGGCGATGAAACGATAGCCCTGCCGGGGAATAGTTTCGATGTATCGGGGCGATGTGGCCGAGTCGCCGAGGATTTCGCGAAGACGGTTCACGGCAGCGTTCAAGCCATGTTCGAAGTCGCCGTAGGTCGCGGCCGCCCAGAGTTTTTGATGAAGCTCTTCGCGGCTCACGAGACGCCCGGGATTCGATGCCAGCGCTCCGAGGATTTGCAGCGCCTGCCCCGACACCTTCACCCGCACGCCGTTCTTACGCAACTCTTCCGGGTCGAAGAGAAGCTCGAAAGGGCCAAAGCGTATAGCCCGGAGAAGTTTACCAGCGTCTGCCATCGCACTTCAGCTCGAAGGAAGGCAGTCTATCACCAAAATTACCGTTTCTCGCAGCTCCCATCCCTTGTGATCTCTTGCTACCCGCCATAACAATCAATGATTTAGCGGTTGAGGACGAGCTATGCAATTTGTACTTCACGGGAATTGAGGTAGTACCGGTGCAAGTTCAGCTTCGGTGGAAACCAGGAGAGTTCCACCATGAAGTTCGCGCTGCTGATCAGTTCGCTCTTGCTTGCATCGTTGGCCATAGGCCAATCCCTACAGGTCATAGCGGTCGATGTCTCCAATGCCGGGCGTACCCCTTCGACCATCCACTTCTACTGCTCCAAGGATTACGACCGCGGTCAATGTAAAAGCGATGTCGCGGGGCTGCAGCAATTGCTCTCTCAGTTCCCGCTCATCCAACTCGGGGAGTGGTCTATTGTTTTGGCAACGCGCCAGGAAACCCGTCGCCTGCAGCATGCGGAGGGCGATTCGGCGGAAACTCCAGCACTTACCTACCTAAAACATCGAACCTCGATTTTTGAAGGCGATCTCTTTTCGGCGGATGCGCAGCGGACATCGGAGCTGTTGCAAATGTACGGGCGCAATTCCATCGACCTGCGGCTGTGGGCGGTGTCGCATGAACTCGGGCACGCACTTTGCCAGGAAAGCGATGAGCATCGCGCCGAAGACTATGGCCGCCAGCTACGCAACGGTGTCGCGCTGCACTGCGGCGCATCCGGGCAACTGCAGAGCGCGGCGCGATAGTGCAAGCGCGCAATATCAAAGTTGCCAAGTCGGCTCGATGTAGTAAGCCCTTTTATGGTCCGTTATCGTACCGGGAGTGGCGCGTTGGCATTCGGTTTTGTGCTTCGGCTTGAGGAGGCCGCGGCCATTCCGCGCAGTGCTCCGGCACGGCCAGGCGAATTCGCCAACGCGAGCTGGAATTCGTGGTGCGCCAGCTTTAGTTCACCTTGCAGCAGGAGTAAGTCTCCGAGCTGTTCCCTGGCGGGAAGGATGGGCCCGGGCGTAACCGGCAGCTTCTCCACGGAGTCCTCTTCGTCGGCAGCCGTCCGTAGCTCAAGCACTGCTTCTCGGGTTTTCCCTTGAGCCTGTGCGGCCCACGCCTCCACTTCGCGTTTCAGAATCTCAACCTGCGTGGACCAGTAAGCGTTGCCGGCTTGCGCGAGCTGTTGCTGGATCTTTTCCAAGCTCTTCACCGATTGCATTGCCTCGTTGGGATGATTTGTCCGTGCCAAACCGATGCCACGCGCCCAGATCGCAATCGCAACCACGTGGGGTGGGGCATTCATCGCGGGAACCTCGGTAGCGGCCGCTGCTCGCCAGTCTCCGCGTTCCGCGCTGTAACGGATTGGCATCGCGGTGGCGGCGTAAGCCACTTTGAAATCGCCTGTCTTCGGAATGGCCATGCCCCTCAAGTCCGCGATCACTTGGGCTGCGTCGTCATTACCTCCGAGTTGCAGATAGGCGTACACGAGGTAGTCCATGGCATGCAGTTCTTCGCCGATGTCGCCTGCGTCGTGGGCGGCTTTCCTCGCAGCCATATTCGAGGCAATCGAATCCTCCCACAGTCCTAACCGTGTGAAGATGTGACTCGGCATGTGCAGCGCGTGCGGGGCGGAAGGTGCAATCTGCGCATAGGCCTTCGCCGCAGCCAATCCTTGGGTGGCCAGTTCCGCATTGTCATACGCGTGTATCAGATAGTGCGGTATTCCCGGATGCCGCGGGTTTTGCCGAAAAAGTGGCTCCAGGATCTCCGCTGCTTGTTTCTGTCGTGCGTGAGCCTTATCCGACGGCGAAGCATTGCCCACCAGCGCTAGGGCGTAGAACACCTGCACCTCGACATCGTTTCGATTCGCAGCTGCAAGATCGGCCATGGCTCGTTCGTAATTCGCCGCACGCGTGGAATACGGAATTTCCGGTCCGGCAAAAAGCAAGGCCGCCGCGTTGATGAATCCGCGCTCGCGATCCGTGCCCCCTCCGGTCTTGTGGGCTTCCGCGATCTGCTGTTGACCGATTGCATACCCGTCTGCCTGGATCTGCGGCTCCCATAACTGGTGGACCTGGCTCATGGCGATGCCCCAGTGCGCCATCGCGCATCCCGGGTCTTTGCCTGCCACGGATTGGAATTCATGCTCCGCGGCGCTGTATGCAAAGGAATGCAGCAACGCGACTGCACGGTTGAATTGGGTCTGCACGTCCGGCTTACACGAGACCGGGAAACTCACGTCGCCCAGTCGTTCTGGCGCAGGGTGGTCATGGACTTCCTGCGCCGTTGCCAGCAAGCAGGCAAAGCAGAGCAGGGTCGTCACCAGAACGCGCCAACTGGCCCTCATCGTTCCCCCAGCATGAAATCTATGGCCTCAAAGTTTACTTCGTCCAGCAGGCGGTCCCCAGCAGAAACTGAAACTTCGCCCTCGCTGACAGGAAAGACCGACGTTGCATTTCCGAATGAGTAGCAGCGCAACACCACCTCTCAACGACGCTGGGATTAAGGCGAAATTCTGCGGCTTTTAACATTGCCAGCCAGAGTTGCAGATGTATACTCCGTTGGCCTAAACGAAGACGCGCTCCGTGAAGAGAGCGCCATTCCGGCCAAGGCGACACCCAGGGCTTCAAAGTTGTAACCCGCTGTTCCTCCCCCCCAAAACGATAAGCAAATACAAGTGGAGCGTAAGCATGAAATCGAGGATTTTCACTCTGTTCGCGTTGTGGGCCCTTGCCTTGACGGGTTGGGGGTTTGCACAGGAGAGCGGTTATTCGCATCCCGTATCGGTCCCGGGGATCCGCTCACAAATTACCGTGTATACCGGCACACCCGCCGGCTTCGATCCGGTCAATGCTTCGGATGAAGAACTTCAAACGTACGGCTTTCCCCGTCGCCCAGACATCAATGACACCAGAATCTACCAGGACTGGAAGCGGGCCGTTTCTGCGGAGCGCATTGTGCCTGAACTGGTCGCTGTTCCCGGACGTTATCACCGTCCGAATCAAGTGGTGCAGACGGGCGAGACGGTGCGCAATACCAGCGCCGTGACCTCAGGAAACTGGAGTGGGTTCGCCCTTGTGGGTGGCACCGAGTTCGACCAGGTGCAAGGCGTGTGGATCGTACCGAACGTGGGCGGCGCCGAACAGTCAGGGCTTAAAGGCTACAGTTCGATGTGGGTCGGCCTGGATGGCGACTGCAAGTGTAACGACCTAGTTCAGGACGGCACCGAGTCCGACTACGTAAACGGTAAGACGACTTACGATGCCTGGATCGAATTCATTCCGGAACCGGAGGTTAAGGTTCCGAACTTTGCGGTGCAACCCGGCGATGTCATCGGCGCGTATTCGACCGTCGGCACCAAGAACGGCAAACTCTACGGAATTTACTATATCGTGAACTACAACACCAACAAGTCAGTCTCTGCTTCGCTGGTCATGCCCTCGGGCGACAAGTACGTGGGAGCGACAGCGGAGTGGATCGTGGAGCGCACCGAGGTTGGCGGATCGTTTGCGAACCCGATGCCACACTACGCCAACGCCTATATGAACGACGCGGTTGCATTTCGTGTCGGCTCCAGCCACGCGTACTCCTACACGAGTGGCGCAAACCAGAACATCACAATGAAGGCGTCGAACGGCCATACGCTTTCTAAGGCCTCCCAACAAGATTCGGTTTCGATCTGGTATCAGTGGGTAGGCTACAACTAGTTCCATTTGTTCCGTAGCGCCAAGGCCGCGAGAGATTTCGCGGCCTTGGCCACCGAGTCTAGAGTCCTCTCTCTGGGAGATGTTCCATCCGAGCACGAGTGCTCGGCGCCTCGCGATTCCAATTTGGCTCGGGCGAACTCTCAAACTGGATTGGAAACTGCAAAGCTCAGCAATTATGGTATGAAGGTTAGTCGTACGCGGGTATCTTCGGCCAAGGGCTTTGAATGTCGCTTTCCAAAGGTGTGACGTTTACCATCTCCCTGATTGTGGTCAGTGCGGTTGCGATCGCTGCCACTGCTGTGCTCCGGTTGCGCGACTACAAAGTAGATTCTCTCTACTCTGATCTGACAGCCGTCCCCCACTCGCCAGAGGAGGAGATCGACTTCGTCCTCAAAATCGCGAAGTTTCCTACCGCGAACGCCACCCGCAAGTTAGTGCTCATCTCCGAAGCCGAACTCAATATGCGAGACGGGATCATCTTCCCGGGCACGAGTATCGTAGCGATCAAATCGCTGCACGGCCGCGGAGGCGCAGAGGTGACGGATTCGTTAGCCCGTCTCATCCAGCCGCACAAGGGGCTAATCGTTCGGCAAGCAGCCGCCGATGAGGTCCTGACGCGAGAGTGCGTAGGAGACTGCATGCTCCAGATCATGCATTATCTGGAACGCGAGATATACGGGGCCACGGCGATGGAAAAGCAAGAAGCTGGGGATCTCGATTACCTGCTTGACCGTGCCCGTACGGGGCTCCACACGACGCTTGTCAAGATCGTGAAGCAGAACAGCGGTTCGGCGATTGCGGTCCTGCAAGAGGTGTATGGCCTCGGAGCAATGAGCACATCCGACTTTGCATTGGAGATCGCTCGGCTGCCGACCTGAAGGAGTCTTGCCCCTACTTGACGGAGTCTGCGCAACTGGGAAGGCGGCTCGTGCGTTCCTCAGAACCGAAATTAACCGCTGTTATGCAATCTTTGTCGTGCGCGAGCACCCCACAGGTTACGAGCGCCGGCCCTCGCGCTGCGGAGCGTTAGTTCTTTTAGAGGCTCCCCTCTTACAGCGGAAAGAACTGGCTCGTCACGCTTCCGCTGGGGACTCGAATCACAAGACTGTACTTTGAGGAAATAGTCTTATGGTAGAGACTGCAAAAGGACATGTACCTGGCTGCGCGTCAGCGATCGGAGTTCAAGGTTTGGGCGGGCCTTCCGCTTCCGCTGCGCCGTCCGCGCGTGGATCCGAAGCACCGTAGTGAATCTTGGTTTCGGCGTTGTCCAGCACTGCCTGCCCGCGTCCCATGGCGGTGGAATATTGTTTTCGCACCTCAAGCACGTGTCCCATTGCGCCGAGTTCGTGCAGAGTATCGGCGGGCACGCGCGATTCGATCACGATGTTGCAGCCGAGTTTGCCACTCACCGTGAAGCGCGCCTCTTCCAGCGCAGCCTGAATGTTCATGTGATAGTCCACAACATTGGAAACAAACTGCGCGTGGGCCAGCGGCTGGTTCATTCCGCCCATAATCCCAAACCCAATGTGCTCGGTACCGCGTTCCATGAAGCCTGGAATGATGGTGTGAAATGGACGCTTGCGTCCGGCAAGGGCGTTGGGCGACTGAGGATCGAGAGAAAACAGCGCTCCGCGGTTTTGCAGTGCGAAGCCCCTGCCACGCACGGTGATTTGCGAACCGAACAGATCGTAGTTGCTCTGGATGAGCGAAAGAATATCGCCCTCGCGATCGATCACGGAGAGATAAGTCGTATCGCTGCCGGAGAGCGCGCCTGGAGCTACCGTGCAGTTCGCGTGTGCCGGATCGATCAGCTTGGCGCGTTTCGCGGCGAAACTCTTCGAGAGCAATTCAGGCACCGGAATGGTGCTGAATCGCGGGTCACCGTCGAAGGCCTTGATGTCGGCATACGCGAGCTTCATCGCCTCGATGCGGTTGTGCAACTCGGCGGTGCTCAACGGTCCGGCCGGTGCGGGTGGCGATTGCTCCATGATGTTGAGCATCTCGAGCGCAGCCAGGCCGTCGCCATTGGGAGGAATTTCATAGACCTTCCAGTCACGATAGGTGGTCGAGATCGGCTCAACCCAATCGGCAGAAAACTCACCCAGATCTTCGGCGGTCATGGTTCCACCAAACGCTGCGGAAGTCTTCAGGATCGATTGCGCAATCGGGCCTTTGTAGAAAGCGTCGCGGCCCTGGTTGGCGATGAGCGAGAGGGTATCCGCGAGTTCCGGATTGCGAAAGATCTGTCCAAGTTCGGGAGCCTTGCCGTTTGGCAAGTACAGGCGCTGGCTCTCGGGATCGGCGGCAAGCCGGGCAGCGGCAGAGAGCCAGTAGCCGTGAATCATCTCCGGCACGGGATATCCGGTGCGGGCATGGAAAATCGCCGGCGCAAAGAGTTGCGCCCATGGAAGCTTGCCGAAACGGCCGTGCAGTTTTGCCCAACCGTCGACCGCCCCCGGCACGGTGACGGTGTCGATGCCAAACTCCGGCATCTGGGTAATGCCCTTGCTGCGCAGATGTTCCATGGTCAATCCACGCGGCGCCCAGCCACTCGCATTCAATCCATAGAGTTTGCCGGTCTTCGCGTCCCAATAAATGGCGAACAGATCGCCACCAATTCCGTTCATCATCGGTTCAGCAACGCCCAGCACCGCGTTCGCGGCAATCCCTGCGTCGATTGCCGAACCGCCCTGCTCGAGAATGCGCGCACCAGCCTGCGAAGCCTGCACATAGCTCGTCGCCACGATGCCGTACTGGGTCACGACCATCGAGCGTCCGTAGGCGCGATCGGGATTCCCCTGCGCGATCGCGTTGGCGACCATCCACAGCAGCGCAAATACTAGAACCTGGACTCGAACGAAACGTAACGGCATCAGCACTCCACGTGGGCTGTCAGAGGAACGCCTTGGATAATACGCGAACCGCGTCTCTCGCTGAGCGCATGGCGTATTAGCAGGGCTCTGCCAGTTCGCGCAATCGTTGGTCAACGATACCCCGAGTAGAAATAAAATGGCCTCCCTTGCGGGAGGCCATTTCACTGCGAACCATCTGTTACTGTTCGCTCAACCCCGTGGTCTTCTGTGCGGCTTTCACCGGCGTGAGGGGCGCGCGGATGGCGAAGAAATTGTGGTCGTAGAGATTGCGATAGAACTTCCCTGCCAGTTCGGCAGCTTTCGGTCCGAAGGTTGGACGTCCGCCTTCGAGGAAGACTACGACGGCGATGCGTCCGTATTCGGTGTCGGCGTAGGAGCCGAACCAACCGAAGCGCGTTCCGTCTTTGGAGCAGGTTCCCGTCTTACCCAGCACGGGTTCCTGGTAGAAGTTAGTGCGCAGCAAGCGTGCCGTACCGTACCGCACCGCGCCCGCCATACCGTCGGAGATCTGCGGGATCAGCGGCTTGATATCGAGATAGCGCTTCACGCGCGGCGTGAAGTTCGTGATCTCTTCCGGCGAAGTCGGATGCTGCAGGTAGTACAAAGTGCCGCCATTCGAGATCGAGGCGACCAGCGCGCCGAGTTGCAACGGCGTCAGCGAAATACTCTCGCCGAAGGAGCACATCTTGCCAACTCCGCCGAGTTTTTCCGCTAACTCGGTCGATGGAAACTGACCGAGATGTTCGCCCGTGATGTTCCATCCCGCCAATTCGCCAAGCCCGAATTGATGCGCGTAGTAGCTGACTTTTTCGAAGCCGAGCTTGCGGCCTACGGTTTCAAAATAAAGGTTGTTGGAGTGCGCCAGCGCGGTCGTCAGGTCCATCTTGTACGAACCGCCGAGCGAAACTTTTTCTTCCTTGGTGATGACGTTCTCGTTGAGCGCTGCGAGAGCCACTGCGACTTTAAATGTCGAGCAGGGCTGCGCGCCTTCCGCGAGAGCCATCTTCTGGTTGACCATCGCCAGGATGCGTCCGCTGTTGGGATCGATCGCGACGACCGTTCCGTTCATGTTGCCCAGGGCATCGACTGCGGCCGCGCGCACCACCGGATCCTCGCCGGCCGTGTTGTCGCCTTCGCCCTGGTCCCCGGCGATGAACGAGCTTGCAGTGAAGCGCTCGTAATAACGACGCCGCGCGGAACGCGTGGTGACCTGGCGGCGGCTATGGCTGAGGCGGGTGATTCGCTTCTGCGCGTGCGTCGTTTCGGTGACCTTGGTCGTGGTCTTTTTCTTGGTGACGGGGCGTTGCGGTTGGATTGTGGCAGCCAGCGCGCTGACCCCCATCAAGAGGGCCACGAAAAGTGCGAGGGCGATACTGATACTTCGTTTCATTACTGTCCTTAGCGACTGGTACCGTCTGGTTCGCCACCCGGTCCGAAGCTTTTCCCGGCCCGCTTAGCCCTTTGTTTCGCCACCGGGAGTTGACTTTCTCGTTACTACGAGAAATTCTCCCGAAAACTCAACCCGAAAGCCCTACCTGCGCATCTTTTGACCGATGCAGAGTAGCTGCTCAGAGTTGCGGAACGAAAGTGTTGAGTTCCTCATCTTTGATAGCACGATTCCCTCTAACCCCAGTTGCTGGTAATGGTTCCGATCCGCAAAAAATTCAGCGACTCAGGAAGAAAAATAGCAGTCGATCCGTTTCGGCACAATCCGGGAACTTACCTAGCAGGTAATCGAAAGGGCACTGTACTGTACGGGTGGGCAGGAAAAAGGCCTCCGGAGGGAGGCCTTCTTTATTTCGATGGAGAATGGACCCTAGATCGTCTCGCCCCGCTTACGCAGGAAGGCCGGCACATCCAGCTCATCCCGGTCGTAATCCTGCTTCGGCGGTTCTTTCGGCACCGGAGGTGCGGCGTGCACCTGTGCGGTCGGCGGCATATCCATCGGCTCAGGTTCGGGCGCCGGTTCCGGCGCACGGGTGACAACATTTTGAATTACCGGCGTCGATCCCTTGACCTGGAAGCCGGAAGAAGTCCGCGACGAATTGATTGACTGCGAGACCATGGACACGTGCTGATGTTCCGAACGATGCGATTCCCCGCGGAAACCAGTTGCGATGACCGTGATTTTGACCTCGTCCTTCATGCGTTCATCCAGCACCGCACCGAAGATAATGTTCGCGTCTTCGTGGGCCGCGCTTTGGATGATCGTCGAGGCTTCGTTCACCTCGGCTAGTTTCAGTGTGCTTGATCCGGTGACATTAATAAGGATGCCGCGCGCTCCGTCGATCGCACCGGCTTCAAGCAGTGGAGATGCAATCGCATCCTGCGCGGCTTCGACGGCTCGGCGATCGCCCCTTGCCGTGGCCGTGCCCATCACCGCGTAGCCCATGCCCGCCATGATCGTCTTCACGTCGGCAAAGTCACGGTTGATGATGCCGGGGATGGTGATGATATCGGAAATGCCCTGTACTGCCTGGCGCAGGATGTCGTCGGCGACGCGGAAAGATTCGAAGAAGCCGGCGTCGCGCGCCACCGCCAGGAGTTTTTCGTTGGGGATCACGATCATCGTGTCCACCGACTCGAGCAGTTCGTCGAGACCGCGCTCGGCCTGCGATTGACGACGGCGGCCTTCAAACGCAAACGGCTTCGTAACCACGCCGACGGTCAGAGCACCCATTTCGCTGGCGAGCGATGCGATGATTGGCGCCGCTCCGGTGCCGGTGCCACCGCCGAGGCCGGTGGTGACGAACACCATGTCCGCGCCTTCGAGGGCTTCGATGATCTTGTCGGCGTCCTCGAGCGCCGCCTTGCGTCCGACCTCAGGATTCGCGCCCGCGCCGAGACCGTTGGTGAGTTTCACGCCGAGTTGCAACTTCTGCGGCGCGCGAGAAAGCTTCAGCGCTTGCAGATCGGTATTGGCTACCAGGAACTCGACGCCCTCCAGTTTGGCGTCGATCATGCGATTCACCGCATTCGTTCCGCCGCCGCCTACGCCGATAACCTTGATCTTTGCGTTGTTTGTCGGCTCTTCATTGAACTGGATCCGAAGGTCTTTTTTGTGGTTCGCGTCGCTCATGTCGCTCATATCGAATTCCATTGCCGGTCCCGGGGAGTGCCGGCGTGCCTGTTCGTACGGTGAAAACTAGAACTCGCGCCGCGCAAACAGCGACTTCAGCCGCGATGCCAACCCGGCATCCTGCTGATGGCGCTGCAAACGTGTGCGATGTCCGTAATATGCGAGTCCGATTGTAGTGGCAAATTCCAGTTCGGCAAGCTCCGATGGCATATTCGCGATCGGTGCGGGGTAGCCCAACCGCGCCGGCAGAGATCCTCGTCCCGGCCGACGCAAAATATCTTCCGCAATTTCCATCAGCGCCGGCATGCGCGAGCCGCCGCCGGTCATCACCAGACCCGCGCCGCAAAGCTCGAGAACGCCTGCCTGGCGCAGGTTGTCGCGCAACATCTCAAACAACTCTCGCGCGCGCGGCTCAAGAATTTCGCCGAGAAATCTTTGTGCAATTAGCTTTGACGGGCGATCGCCCACTGAAGAAACTTCCACTTCGTTAGGTTCGGGAATGCGCGTGACTACCGCGCAGCCGAACTGCTTCTTGATCTTCTCTGCTTCGGAGAGCGGCGTTGGCAAGCCGATGGCAATGTCGTTGGTGAAGTGATCGCCGCCCACGGGAATGACCGCGGTGTGCACGACCGCGCCTTCGTAATACACGATCACGTCGGTCGAACCCGCGCCGATGTCCGCGAGACAGACGCCGACTTCACGCTCATCGCTGCGTAGCACGGAATCCGCACACGCCAGCGGTTCGAAGATTACGTCATCCACGTGGATGCCGGCGCGGTTCATCGCAGTCACCACGTTCTGCGTGGAGGTTTGCGCTGCAGTCACGACGTGTACACGAACTTCCAGGCTGCGCGCCATCATGCCGGCGGGATCGTGTACGCCGCTCTGTTCGTCGATCATGAACTCCTGCGGCAGCAGGTGCAGCACCTCGCGATCGCCCGGCAGAGGAATACTGCGCGCGCGCTCGACCGCGGCCTTCACATCTTCGCGTGTAACCTCGCGTGCACGCTGTCCGAGGGCAATCCCGCCTTGGCTGTTGATACCCCGAATATGGGGCCCGGCCACGCCGACGATGCCGCGCTCGATCGGGATCTGCGCAATGCTCTCAGCATCATCGACGGCTTTCTGAATCGACGCCGAGGCTTTTTCCAAGTCGACAATCTGTCCCTTGCGCGTGCCGCGCGATTCGCGCACGCCGTGCCCGCGGTACTGGAAGCCGCCGTCGCTGACGTCCAGCACCAACACGCAGGTTTTCGCGCTGCCTACATCGAACACCGTCAATACGTTTTCGTTGACTTTACCCATTGCCTGCTAATGCTTCTTCGCGCTGTTGTGTGCCGCTACCGGCTTGGAGACCGACGCTTTGGCCGACGCCTTGGCCACCGGCGGCGTCACGGTTGTACGCTCCGCGGATTTCGAATCGGGATTCAGGATTACCTGCCGGTCGTAACGCAGATCGACCGAATCAAGATGCGCATATTGTGTGCGCCAATCCTTCAGGTGGGTGACATAAACCTTGAAACGCTCGGCGAAGTTTGACGAGCCGAGATGCACCAGCACCGCCCCATCCGGATCGTCGACGGTGATCCTCACGTCTTCCGGATCGGTCACATTCACTTCGCTTAACGTGCGCGAGTTCTGTTCGCCGTTCTCGTCGAGCTCTTTCACCAGTTGCTGGTAGATCTTCATCCGCGCCGCGCGGGTGGAGAGCGGTTCGTTCTCGCTCATCCCGACGATCACCGGGAACGAATACTTGGTCGTGGTGCTGAACGGCATCTCCATCATCACGCCATGCGCATCGATCAGTTCGATTCGCGATCCCGACTGCGCAAATGCAATCGGCTTGCGCTCCACAACGTTCACACGAAGATGGTCCGGAAGAATGCGCATCACCGACGCTGATTCTACCCACGGCACTTCTTCCAGGCGTTTTTTGCGCTCGTCGAGCGGAACCGCAAAGATGTTTCGGCTGATATCGCCACCGAACACGCGCGTGATCTCGGACCGCGAAACGTGATCGTTACCCGTGACTTCAATGTTGTCGCTGGATTCCAATTGGAAGCGCCAGGAGTGCGTTCCGTAGCGATAGAGGAACGCCCAGACCACGCCCACGCACCCCAGAACCATAATGACGATCAGTGCGATTTTGACCTGGTTGGCAGCCTTCTTCGGCAGAGGTCCGCGACGGACCGGCACCCGCTTCTGCGCACGAAGAAATGGGGAATCTTGTTCCGGCTCAAGGTCGGAAAAGCGATCGTCAAGATCTTCGCCGTCAGATTTCCCGGCGCGCGCGCCAGTTCGCACCTGGTTCGGGATTTGTGGGTTACCGTTACGGGCCATCGAGTGAATTCAACGCTTCTAAAAGTGCTGCGTTTTCTCACTATAACGGTTTTCACGCCCAGACGTAGAGGGTTTTTCCCCGGGACGAACCCGATCTATCTACTCATGTGGAAAACTGCATGGAAACTGATGCAAAACGAGAAAGGCGCCCGAATTCCGAGCGCCTTCAACAAAAAAATATGGTTCTAGTGAGCGGTAGCTGCGGCCGATCCACTGGTCGCACTCTTAATCCCCGCGAGGAAGGTTCGCGCCGCCGCCGGCGGAGGAACTTGACCCGTCAAAGCATCTTTGAAGGAAACTTCTTTCCCGTAGAATGCCTTCGTCGAATCGTCATCCTGCTTGATCGATGCACCCGACAGATCAACGCCCGCGAATACGCCTTTCGCGCGCGAGTAGGTCAACACTTCCGCGTTCATCTTCACATCGGTGCTTGCCGTGCCCTGGCGTCCAACCGGACCCGCCGCTACGCCCGCTTCGCCGCCGAGTTGGAATTTGCTGGAAAGCAGGTGCTGCATGCCGTTGTTGTTCATGATCAGCATGACGAGATCGACCTTCTGCGCGCCGATCTGCAGACCGTAGCTGCCACCGGTCACGTCGAAGAACGCCGGAGCGCTCCAGCCATTGCCCGTGCGGCAGGTGGCGACGCCGCGTCCATGCTTGCCGCCAACCATGAATCCGGCGCTCACCATGCCGGGCACGATCGCAATACACTTCGCATTTTCCAGCACATCGCCCGGGATGCCTTTATCCGGAGCAGCCATGATTTCCTGTAATACCGTGCCGGCGCGGTCCACGCGTTCCTGCACGGCGCCCTGTTCGTCGGCAGCGACGGCAAAGCCGCTCATCGCCAGCATCAATCCGATCCCTATCAACTTTTTCATGAAGTTCCTCCATGCCTGCCCCGCCCTTGGCCGACGGGCGCACAGCAACTTAGAGGTATGTTTTTGGCCCGGAGTTCGCCCGAATTCGTCCGAATGTCAAGGGCAAAGGTGTGACTTCTTGACCTAAGTTTCAGAATGATACGTTCGGAGCTGCCAAGTCCCTAAAAGTGGGATAAAGGACGACTTATCACAAGCGTATGGTTGAAATGTCACAAATTGGAGGTGGATGTGGGATCACCGTATGGCTTCGAGCTGGTCGAAAATTGTCTGATCTGCAAGCTTCGTTCCGACTCTTTCTTCTGCGGCTTACCCCGCCCGGCCCTCGAATCGCTCGACAAAATCAAGTACACCGCCGCTTACCCACAGGGTGCCGTCCTTTTCGTGGAAGGACAAATGCCCCGCGGAATTTACATGTTGTGCAAAGGGCGGGTGAAGATGTCCACCACCTCCAGTGACGGCAAGACGCTGATTCTTAAGATTGCGCAGCCGGGTGAGGTACTCGGGTTGCACGCTACTGTCTCCGGATCGCCCTACGAGATTACCGCCGAGACCGGCCAGCCCTGCCAGCTGAACTTCATCAAGCGCGAAGATTTCCTGCGCTTCCTGCAGAAGCATGGCGATGCCTGTCTGCAGGCCGCTCAACATTTGAGCAAAGATTGCCAGTCGGCTTACCAGCAGATCCGCTCCCTCGGGCTTTCGCATTCCGCACCGGAGCGCCTGGCGCGCCTGCTATTGGAGTGGTCGGTCGGCTTCAATGCCAACGACGAAGTGAAAGTAAAGCTGTCACTCACTCACGAAGAAATCGCGCAGATCATCGGCACTTCGCGCGAGACCGTGACCCGCGTACTTGCCGAGTTCCGCAAGAAACAGATTGCCGTACTGAAAGGCTCGACCTTAACGATCCGCAACAAGCCGGCGCTCGAGCGCCTGGTCGGATCGTAAACACTTCCTTACTTTCAATGAGGATACCTCGCTTCGCGGCGAGGTTTTTTCTTGCCCTAAAAACAAGAAAGCCGCCCGCAGGCGGCCTCTCGCAAAACCAGTTCGTTAGAGCTTCTCGTAAAAGTCACACGCCGAGCAGGAGATATAAACGCCACCTGGGACATTGCGCTCGCGATCCTTGGTGCGCTTCACGATGCGCGTCGGCTTGCCACACTTCGGACAATCCGTGCTCTTGGTGGTGTCCATCACCTTCTTGCGGTCTGCTGTCTTTGCGATCTTCGCCATCTCTGTCTCCTGACAAAATTCGGCCGCGTACGCCGCGCCGGTTTGCGCTCTGGTCGGGAGTTAAAAACCTGGTCTGTTTCCAGTCGGAAACCGAGAACTTCTATGCGCCGCAAGACGAGAACCGTCCACGCGCTGTCTTCACTCTCCGGAAGCTCTCTTATTTTACACGAGCGCCTGCGAGGTGTCCCGCTCGGCTATGATTTCCCCATGCGACTTCCTGCCCCCAAACGCCGCCGCAGCCCAGAGGGCGTTCGCCTGCTCCTGCTGCAGCGCCAGGTCGAGCGCTTCTCCGCAGCGCGGATCGATCGCGCCATGCAGCACGCCTGGAAGAAGGAGTACGATCCCCAGCAATTTTTCTCTGTCGCCATTCCCCACGAGGACGGCGCAGTGCTGCATGCCTTCGGTGCCGAAATTGCCGTTCGCCACAGCGAATATTCACTGGACTGGAAAGCCCTCGGGCACGACGAGGCTTTGCCTTTCTGGGCCGCCCACACCGGTTTCTCAACCTTGGATTATCGCTGCGAAAAAGCGCCCGAAGACCCAACCCGCCTACGCATGTATCGCGGTCTCGGCATGTTGGCTGCCGAGCTGGCCTCCGAACAAACCGCGGGCTTCTTCTTCCCGCACGAACAAGTTCTTTTGCCGCATTCGGAAGAAGTGGTCCATGCTTTTCGAGACCGCGGCCCTCTCGACCCGTTCGACTTGCAAGAGCTGGCAGAGTAACCGCTGGCTAATCGACGTCAATCACGATCAGGGTCATGTCGTCTCGTGGCTCGCTGCTTCGTTGCCACGCTTCGATTTCGGTGAGGATGCGGTGCGAAAGATCTGCTGTCGGCAGTGACTGATGCTGTTGCAGCACCTCGGCGAGACGCTTATCGCCAAATGGCTCGCCAGCCGCATTCTCCGGTTCCGAGATCCCATCCGTATACAGCAGGAAGCGATCGCCCTTTGTGAGTGGTAATTCCCGGACCGGGTACGCAGCCTCGGGTAGAACGCCAAACAGCAACCCGTTGCTCTCGAACGATTCGAGATGATGATTGGAGCGCAGCAGTGGCGGATGCCCAGCCGCGGAGTACAGCGCCGTACGGGCCTGCATGTCGATCCAAAGATACGCCGCTGAAACCAGCTGCCCTTGCAAAGAACCGGCTAGTACCCGGTTCAAGCCGCAGAGCAGTTTCGACGGATGGCTAGCCTCGCTGGCGACGGATTGCACCGCCACTTTCAGCATCGATGCAATCAGCGCTGCCGGCACTCCGTGTCCACAGACATCCGCCACCAGGAAGCCCGCGTGATCGTCATCGACCGGCAGGAACTCATAGAAATCTCCGGCGACTGCGGTCATCGGATGATAGGCCGCGGCGATGCGCAGGTGATTTATCTCGGGAACCGTCGTCGGCAAGATCGAGGATTGAATCTGGTGCGCGATCTCGAGCTCACTCTCGATGGTGAGCAAGCGATGTTCGTTCTTCAGGGTCATCCGGAGCGCTGAATATCCGAACGCAACCAGCAGCACCGCGAAGCCAAGATGATCGAACAGCATCGGGGTGTGCGAACCCAGCAGATGAACCACATTCGCGCAGAGTGCCTCAATGGAGAACGCGAGAGTTCCGAAAACGAGAAAGCCGCGTTCGGGCAATAGCAGGTATTTCTGGGAAAGCTTTTTGCTGATGACGGTTACCGCCAGGATCCCGAGAACCCCAGCCGCCAGGAGATTATTGATCGCGAGGAATTTGTCATCCACTCCGGTGAAAGCGAACCAAGCGACCCCTAGTATGCCCGTCACCGACGCGGCAATGACGAGCGCAATGATGATGCGCCGCATCAGTCCCACCAGCAACGTAAGCCACGCCAACGCCGCAACCACCAGCATCAGGTAGACGATCGTCGTTTGTATGTAAGGAATGGCGGACCATAGCCTGTGCGGCAAGGCCAGCACCACGGCACGCTCTCCCAGAATATGGAGCAAGCCGTAAGACGCACTCCAAATCCCAAGCCATAGGAAAGTGCGAACCCCGCTGCGACGGCGAATGGCAGCAATCGCATAGGACGTTAGCCCCGCGATCAGAAAGGCGGTATCAATGCAGATTTCGAGGACTTGTCCTCGGAGGATCTCAGCAGCTTGAACGTCCAAGCCTTGCATCGCCATCGCCATGACAAAGACTGTGTCTTAGGACGTCGGATTTTGCAGTGATATGTGAACAATTTCAGTGCGATTCCGCGAGCTCGTACTCGAAGTCGTAGAAGTGCTTCCCTGCCTCGATGCGGATGTTCATCGTGCCGGATAGGCCGACGAGGTCGCCATCGCCAGAGTCAGGCACCACCTGCACGCTTAAAGTAGGAACCCCACGTTTCATGGTGGCGCTGTGTTGCAAAACAAAGGAGCCGATTCGGCCAGCAAGCGTGCCGCACACGCGCTCCAGTGCGACGTAGCCTCCAGAGCCGGTTTCCGCGCTCATGATGGCCAGCATCTCCCCTTGGCTTGCCGCTTCCAGGGCACCGCGAAACTGCTTGTCGATCGACATGCGGCCGAGGTTCGACGCCTCGGCTGGTGGATTGTCCGGCTTCTGCGGAACGATTTTCACTTCGAACGAACCGGTGATCTGCGGCATGATCGGAAACTCCTCCGCAAGAGTTTACCGGAACTAACTCAAGAAAAATTTGCGCGCCCTGTCGATCTCGTGGATTCTCTTTCGACTTACAGCAGTACTTCCTGCGCAAGCGTTAAGATGATCAACTCGCTCGCGCAGCCGACAACCCTGGAGGAGACAGTCATGGCTATGTTTGAAAATTATCCCCGGATCACGCCATTTTTATGGTTTGACGCCAATGCCGAAGAAGCGGTCGCGTTCTATCTCACCGTGTTCAAGAACTCGCGCCGTCTCGGCGAATTGAAATCCGATGAAGCGCCCAACACGCCCAAGGGCAAGCCGCTCACCGTCAGTTTCGAACTCGATGGCCAGAGGCTTACCGCGCTCAACGGCGGCCCCCACTTCAAATTCACCGAAGCCGTTTCGTTCGTCGTGCGTTGCGATTCCCAGCAGGAAATCGATTACTACTGGTCGAAGCTCACTGCCGATGGCGGCAGTGAAAGCCAGTGTGGCTGGCTGAAAGACAAGTTCGGACTCTCCTGGCAGATCGTCCCCGCGCAACTCGCCACCCTACTTAAAAACCCCAAAGCGATGCAGGCCTTGATGAAGATGAAGAAGTTGGAGATTGCCGAGTTGGAGCGCGCCGGTAAAGAGTGATTACGCGGTCACCTCCCCCAAGCTAATGCAAAAAGCCCCGACCAAGTCGGAGGCTTTTTGGTTCTTCAGGGGGAGGGCAGACGAAGTAGTGCCCGCGCGTCGCCCATGAGCCACCATAAGACTCGGCGCGCAGTTCAACGTTTGTAAACAATTCAATTCACCCCGGCAATGGCCCGTTCGCGCCAGGTCTCGAGAAGCGAACCTCAGGCGGCGGTGACCACTGCGCCTGAGGATCACTTTCCCTCGTAAATGGATCAGGGAACGTTAGAAGTTGTAAAGACCAGCGTTTGTACCACAATGGCTAGCAACAGCGCGGCGGCTCACTGCAAATTTACGAGCTTCAAAGCCGCTACCCAGTTTCGTCTTTTGATTTACGATGTGCCCCCGGCCCGAACACCAATCCTGGTTCCCTGTCGCGCAAGGAGGTCGTTCCGATGATCAAATCCATCGGCGTCGTCGTGGGCAGCTACATCCTTTCCGTCTTGCTTGTCTTCGCCACCGACCCGCTGCTCTCACGCCTCTTTCCTGGTGATTTTGTCCCAGGCCACATTCCGTCGAATACGCCGCTCATGGCAAGCACCGCCTGCTTCGTTGTGGTCTCGATCCTCTGTGCGTGGATCTGTGCCCGTTTCGCGCCTGGCAATGCCGCGCGCCATGTGCTCTGGTTCTTCATCCTCGGCGAAGTCATGGGCCTCGCCGCGACTGTACCCAACTGGAGCAAAGGCTGGCCGCATTGGTACTGGCTGTCGTGGCTGCTGACCTGGCCGGTCAGCTGCTGGATCGGCCTGCTGCTGGCCAAACGCCGAGTTGCCGCCCCAGCCACCGCCTGAGTTGTGAGTTGGAGACTGCCGTTCGAAACGAGGGTCACCCAGAACTCTGCGGCTTGGGATGACCCTCGACATTTCTTCGAGGGGTGGTACACGGAAAAACGGGTTTTTTGAAAATCTACTAAAGTGTGCGAAAGCCCTGTATTCATGCGGGGTTTCGCATTTTTGTTGGAAAAAACGGGTGCAATTTGGGTGGCTAAAAGTTATTGAAAACGCGCTCAGTAAATCGCGTTTTTTGCCATTTTTTTGCGATCTAAAGTGAGCATGTTGGCGTAAAGGGGGTCGAAAGCGGATCACGCGATTCATGGAACTTCCGTCAGTCCCCGAGTTTGAGGACGACCGACACACCCGTGTCTCGAAAGTCGCGAGACGCGGGGCACCCGGCCTCAAAG